>JBFIHF010000010.1:0-48796 GCA_041601915.1 Bradymonadaceae bacterium | reverse complement strand
GCGCAGCAGGCGCTGAAGAGCTCCTCGACGTGCGCGAGATCCTCGAGGGACAGGATCCCGAACCGAAACTTTGACCGCGCCTCCTCCAGTGATTGCAGCGTGTCGTGCCAGGACTCCTGCAGGCTGCCCACGCTGATCGCTTCGTAGACCTCCCACATGTCCATCAGCATCGGGTCCGCGTCGTCGGCGGGCCGGCTGACGTCGTGCTCGGCGACACCGGCTTCGGAGACGGCCTCGAACACGAGCACCGACTGGTGCGCGGCGACGGCACGACCGCTCTCCGTCACGATCGTCGGGTGGGCCACGTCGGCTTCGTCGCAGGCGGACATGATGCCGTCGACGACGTCGTTCGCGTACTCTTGCACGCCGTAGTTCATCGAGGCGTGGAAGTCCGTCTTGCTGCCATCGTAGTCGACGGCGAGACCGCCACCGACGTCGAGGTAGCCCATCGTGCAGCCGAGCGAGACGAGCTCCACGTAGATGCGTCCCGCCTCGCGCAACGCTTTCTTCCACGGCGTGATCGACGAGATCTGGCTCCCGAGATGGAAGTGCAAGAGCTGCAGGCAATCGAGCATCTCGTGCTCGCGCAACTTCTGCACGACGCGGATGATCTGCGCCGTCGTCAGGCCAAACTTCGCGCGATCGCCCGCCGAATCGGCCCAGCGCCCCATGCCCTTGCTGGTCAACTTCCCTCGCACGCCGAGCATCGGCCGGATCCCCAGTCGCTTGCTCGCCGCGATCACGACATCGAGCTCGTCGGCGCGCTCCAGAACGACCATCACGGTCTTGTCGAACCGCTGCGCGAACAGAGCCGTCTCGATAAACGCGCGGTCCTTGTAGCCGTTGCAGATGATCAGCGAGTCGTCGTCGGTCTCGGCGAGCGCGATGAGCAGCTCGGGTTTCGAGCCCGCCTCGAGGCCGTAGCGGTACTTCTTCCCCGCGTCGACCACCGCGCGCACGATGTGGCGCTGCTGATTGACCTTGATCGGGAACACGCCGCGGTACTTCGCCTGGTATCCGGCCTCCTCGATCGCCCGGCCGAAGCACTCGTTGATATACGTGATGCGGTGTTCAAGGATGTCGGGGAAGCGAATCAGGACCGGTAGGTCGATCCCGCGCGCCTCGAGTTGCTCCACGAGCTGGTGCAAATCCACCGTGGTCGTCGAGGCTTCGGGGTTTGGTCGGACCGCGACATGGCCCGCCGCGTTGACATCGAAATACGGCGCTCCCCACCTGTCGATCAGGTAGAGTTCGCGACTCTGGGCCGCTGACCACCGCTCTGCGCTCTGCTTTACGTCATTCACGGGCGCGTTTTACACCTCGACACCCGGCGTGACAATTGCGGCGAGTCTTCGCTTGCGTCACGATGCCGGATTGCCTGAGCGAGGTCCGAGTGAGACGCCTGATTCCGATGACGGTCGCCGTGTTGGTGCTGGGGTGCAGTAAACCCGCGGTCGACCCCGTCCCGGGCCGCGATGCGACGGTGTCCGATGCGTCCGGCGACGCGGCCTCCAGCCCGGAGATGGGCGCGGACGCGCCTGATGCCGTCGCGGACGCGCCGGCCCCGACGTATGCGCTGCTGCCGACGCAGCCGGCGACGACGCGCCTCGGCGATCGTCGAGGGCGCGCGGTGGTCCGCGGCCTGATTCACGCCCACTCGGTGCACTCCCACGATGCCTGCGACGGCAAGCCGACGCTCGAGGACGGATCGTCCAACGAGCCGTGCCTCGCCGATTTCCGGCGCGGAATCTGCGAGACGCGCCAGGACTACGTGTTTCTGACCGAGCACATCGATCTGACCGCCGACACGAACTTCGACGAGCTCTCTCTGGTTCGGCCCGGAGACGAGCCGGTGCGCAACGCCGCCGGGGACATCGTGGCGAACTTCGTGGCCTGCGAAAACGGCCATCGTGCGCTCGTGATCCCCGGCGGCGAGTTCGACCTGATGCCGGTGGGACTCGACGGTCACGTCGCCGGAACGCCCGCGGAGCGGAACGCCGCCTACAGTGAGGAGACCCCCGAGCGGGTGCAGTCCTACAAGGATCTGGGCGCCGTGGTGCTCCAAGCCCACAGCGAACAACGAGACCGCGACACGCTGCGCTCGCTGAACCTCGATGGCTTCGAGGTCTACCAGTTGCACGCCAACGTCGACCCCAACATCCGCGCCGACTTCTTGGGGCTCGAGGCCTCCGGTTTCCTCAACGCGGCTGTTCCGTTCGTCCAGGGCGGCGGCGGCAATCCCGACTTACTCTTCCTCACGTTCGTGGAGCCGAACGTGCCGTCGATCGCACACTTCGATGCGCTGGTCTCCGAAGGACAGCACCTGACGGGCACCGGCGGCACCGATTGTCACCAGAACGTGCTGCGCATGACGATGTCGGACGGCGAGCGCGTCGACGCGTATCGGCGCATGATGCGGTGGTTTTCGAACCACATGCTCGTCGACGAGCTGAGCGTCGACGGAACGCGCGACGCCCTGCGTGACGGGCGCTTGTCGATCGTGTTCGAGGTGATGGGATCACCGCTCGGCGCGGACTTCGTCGCCGAGGCGGGCGCACAGTCCTACGAGATGGGCGAGGTCGCGCCGATCGGGGACACCCCGGCGTTGCGGCTCGCGCGGCCCGAAGTGCTGGACTGGGGCGCCGTTCCGGTGCGCCTCGAGATTTTGAAGATCGAGCCGGGCGGGGCGGTTGTCGTGGCCGAAGGCACCGAATCATTGGAGTACGCGGTCACCGAGCCGGGCGCCTACCGTGCGATCGTCTACATCACGCCGGAGCACCTCGCCGTGCACCTCGACGAGCAGCGAGCGCCGCTGGCGGCCCAGGAGTACCAGTGGATCTGGTACAACCCTATCTACGTGCGCTGATCGATTACGTCTCCCACTGTTGCTTACATCGCCGCACATCGTCATATTCTCCGGCCGCGCAGTGCGGCAGTCGGCGGAGCTTTCATGACACGATGGACAATGTTGATCGCGGTGCTGTTGCTCGGCGCCTGTCATGCCGAGCCCGAGGGCCAGCAGTGGCTCGTCGTCGAAGTCGACGAAGGTCTGCCGGACGTCGATATGGGCGCCCCGGATCCCGATGTGGCGATTCCGCCCGCGCCCGACATCCCGCCCCCACAACTGCTCGGCGATAGCTCGCCATGTACCGCGGGCGACGAGTGCGCGAGCGGGACGTGCCTGACCGGGAACGAGTTCCCCAACGGGTACTGTACGGCGACGGACTGTGCGTCAGGTTCGGTGTGCGCGGAGGGTTCTGCGTGTCGTCAGGGCCGCGATGGCCCCTCCTACTGTGCGCCGTTGTGCACATCCGACAACGCGTGCGGCGATGGCCTCGCCTGTCGCTACGACTTCCGGACGGGCGACCGCATGTGTCGTCCGATCAGTGGCGCGGCGGACGGCGAAGCGTGCGTGGATCGCCGAGAATGCCAGAACCGGTGGTGCCAGCCCGATTTGACCGGTGGCTACTGCGTGACGTTCGGCTGCGAGACCAGCGACGACTGCTCCAATCAGCGCGAGTTCGACAACGTCTGTCTGAACAACGGTGGGGGATTCAACAACTTCTGCGTGCGTCGTTGCGACACGGTCGCGGACTGTCGCCCCGATCACCTCTGCACCGACATCGGTGGCGGGGAGACGGTGTGTCTGGAAGATCCGGCTCGGCCGTTCGAGGAAGCGGTGTTTGAGCCGAGCGCGCTCAACATCCAGTGCGGGATTCCGGTTGAGAACGGGCTGGCGCGGATCACGTACGACATCGCCGACACGACCACGTCCTACATGGTCACGCCGATGGCGCGTGACGGACAGCCGATGCAGGCTCGACGGATCAAAATCCCCGATGGGAGCGAGAAGAACTTCGTCGCCGAACGGGACATCCTGGCCTACCCGTCGCGGCTGTTTGCCAGCATGAGCCCGACCCTCGTTCCCGCATCGCCGACGTTCATGGATATGCTGGCGCCGGGCACCAACGAGTACCACCTGGCCGCGGAGGGCACCGAGGTTTGCTACTATCTGCTCGAAAAAGACGCTCCAGGTAATGTGCTCGATATGAACATCTATCTGGTCGGCGTGCCGGGCGTCACGGCCGCCACGGCCGGTACGGATCCGAGATTCGTCGGCGTGTTCGACGAGGTCCGTCGCATCTACGCCCAGATCGGGATCGAGCTCGGCGTGCTGCGGTTCTTCGACATGGATGAGGCGACCAACGTGCGTTACGGCGTGCTGCGAAGCTCGGGCGACGTGGCCTCGCTGACCAAGCTGAGCCAGGCGCCGGGCGTCGACCTCGAATCGCTGTTGTCGGTGAACGTGTTCTTTGTCGGCGAGTTTGCGTTGGGCGGCGGCGCGATCGGGATCTCGTCAGGACTGCCGGGACCGGCGGGGCTGCACGGCACGCAGGGAAGCGGCGTCGTGTTCACCGCGGAGTACATGGGGACGATGGTCCCCGACGCGATCGGCGGCAACGCCGACGGCAACGCGTACACCGCGCTGTTGCTCGCCCACGAGGTCGGTCACTGGTTGGGGCTCTACCACACCACGGAGACCGACAGCTCGACGCACGACCCGCTGGGTGACACCCCGCAGTGCGGAACGGTCAACAACAACCCTCAAAGCTGCGCGAGCTGGGGCAATCTCATGTTCCCGTACGCCGGCGCTTCGAACACCAATGTCACGGCCGACCAAGGCTTCGTGCTCAAAGGCAACCCCGCGGTACGGACCGTCGTAGGAGTCACCCCATGAAGCATCTGATCGTTGCATTGATTCTGGGCTTCAGCAGCGCAGCGTTCGCGCAGACCGCGCCGCAGACCGTTCCGGTCCCTGCGGTGAAGCCGGAGGAGCGCCAGGCGGTCTCCCTTCTGCTCCGCGCGATCCACGAGCTGCCCGCGCGCGCAGAGTTCGAGGCCGTATCCAACGACCCTTACGCGGTCGTCGTCAGCATCGCGCAGGGCAGCGGGCCGATCGCTGAGCGAGCGGTCGAGGCGATGTTCCTGTGGCCGACGGACCAGACGTTCGCGCTCGCACAGGCCCAACTGGCGGACCCGGCGACCAAGAGTGGGCGCAGGCATCGGCTGTTGATGCTGCTGGCGGACACGTACCAGGATCGGGCGACGACCGTTGTCGCGCCGTACCTGACCCACACCGACGCGCGGCTGCGGATTACGGCTGCCGCGGCGCTCGCGAAGATTCGCACCGACGCCGCGTTCGCGCAGCTGGACGCCGCGGTGGCGCTGGAGAAGAACGAGGCGGTCGCCGCCGAGATGCGGCGGTATGCTCGCCGCGTCCGCTGATGCGCCGTGTCGCGATCATGGGTTGCATCGCGCTTGGCGCGTGTAGCTCGGAGCCTGTGCCGTCCACGCCGGACGCCAGCGTCGAGGTCGACCTCGGGTCGTTGACCGACTCGGAACCGCTCGACCTGACAGATAGCCGGGTTCCCGATGCAGACGTTCCAACGGGCCCTCAGGCGACTGGCGCCCCGTGCACCGCCGACCTCGAGTGCCTGGGCGGGACCTGCAAGTCCGGGGCGGGCTTCCCCGGCGGCTACTGCACCATCGAGGGCTGCGATGGCGGCTGTGTGGACGGGTCGTGGTGCTCCTACAGCCAGGTGTTCGGCATCTTCTGCGCGGCGACCTGCGAGGAGCAGGGCGATTGTCGCGACGGATACGCGTGCCGCGAAGAGGGCATCCCGGGAGACACCCACCGCCTCTGTACGCCGGTCCGCGGGGTCGCGGACGGCGAGCCGTGCGCCAGCGGGTCGGACTGCCAGGGTGGGAGCTGCCTGCCGTGGGTCGGTGGCTACTGCACCACCAACCGCTGTACGACGGCCGCGGACTGCGCGAACCTCGGCGGGTTCAACAACCTCTGCGTCGACGACGGCGCCGGTGGGATCTGTCTGCGCGGATGCGCCGACACGGGCGACTGCCGCACCGGATATCTCTGCACCGACATCGGCGGGCCGGACCGCTTCTGCCTCGAAGACCCCACGCGACCGCTCGACGACGCAGTGTTCGCGCCCAGCGCGCTGAACGTTCAGTGCGGCATCAGCGTGCAGAACGGCGTCGCGACGGTGCCCTACGACATCGCGCCGGACACCACGTCGTACATGGTCACGCCGCTCGCGCGAGACGGGCAGCCGCTGATCCCGCGGCGCATCACGTTGCCTGACCAGACCGAACGCAACTTCAATCTCGAACGACGGTTCCTGACGTTGCCAGCGACGCTGCTCGGCAGTATGAGCCCGACCCTCGTCCCGCCCGGTCCCGGCTTCGCCGACATGCTCGCCGGCGGCCCGCACACGTATGTGCTGGGCACCGATGCGACCGAGGTCTGCTACTACGTGCTCCAGAAGCAGGCACCGGGCGCCCGACTCGACCTCAACGTCTATCTCGTCGGGGTGCCGAACATCACCGCCGCCACGGCCCCGTCCGACCCGAACTTCATCGCGGTGTTCGAGGAGCTGGACCGGATTTACGCCCAGGTCGGCGTCCGCGTCGCAGCGGTGCGCTACGTCGACGTCGACGCCGACGCGGCGCTGCGATTCGGCGTCCTTCGCAGCGAGGGCGACCGCGGCGAGCTCGTGAAGCTGAGCCGCGCGCCGGGCCCCGACCTCGACGCGATGCTGTCGGTCAACGTGTTCTTTGTCGGCGAGTTCGCGATTCCCGGCGCCGTCGTGGGGCTATCGACGGGCTTGCCCGGGCCCGTCGGGCTGCACGGTACACACGGCAGCGGCGTGATCTTCACCGCGGAGCACATGGGGGGACCCGCCGAAGACAGCTTCGGCGAACCGACGGACGGCAACGAGTACACCGCGCTGATCATCGCGCACGAGCTCGGCCACTGGCTGGGTCTGATGCACACGACGGAGCGGTTCGCAGAACCACCCGATCAGCTCGCGGACACGCCGGTGTGCGGAAATCTCACCGATCACGAGGCGTGCCCGGACTGGGGGAACCTCATGTTCCCCTTCGCCGGTGGCGGAAACAGCGCGATGACCGTCGACCAGGGGTTCGTGTTGAAGGCGAACCCGGCGACGCGCCCGTAGTAGGCAGGGTGCCTTACTTGATCGGGGCGCTGTCTTCGAGCACCAGCTCAACGTCTCCGCGCATCAACTTGAAGTCGACGCGACGGTTCGCAGCCATCGCGTCCGCGCTCTCGCCGCCTTTCAGCGGGACCTCTTCACCGTACGAGACGATGTGGAGGCGATCGGCAGCGACACCCATCTTCTCCAGGTACCCGGACACGGCCTTCGCGCGCTTCTCACCGAGAGTCAGGTTGTACTCCGTTTCACCGGCCGCATCGGCGTGGCCCTCGACGTACAGGTGCACCTTGATGCGCGGGATCAGTTTCTGCGCCGCTTCACCGAGCGCGGTGCGCGAGTCTTCGTTGAGTTCCGACGAGTCGAACGCGAAGTGTACGCGTTGAAGCGCGAGCAGCGCATCGCGCATGTCGGCGTCGGCTTTCTCCTTGGCGCGTGCTGCTTCCTCTGGGTCCTCTTGCGCGCCTTCTTGCTCGGAGAGCTCGGGATCTTTGACGATCTTCTTTTTGCAGCCCACGGTGCCCAGAGACACGGTGGCGAGAATAAGACAGACGAGAAGGGTACGGATGCGGCGAATCATGGGAATCCTCAAGCGATGTTGGCCGCAACATACGCTGGATACGCAGGTTTACCAGAAAAAACGCAAACTGTGGCCGCTGCGGCGCACCAGGTGGCAACTCGTGTTGCGTTTTCGAGGCTCGCCCCGCGCGTCGACCCGCGTGTGGGTCAATGTTTTCGCCGTTTCTCCTCGCCGCGGGACGTTGGCACGCAACATGCTGTGTAGGGCGGTGTTATCGACACTCTGGCCCGAGACTCCGCCATGCTCAACAAATCCCTGCCGCTCGCTCTCACCGCCGTCGCCACACTCATCGGGTGTGCACAGTCCACCGAGTCAGGCCCTGAAACGGTCTCGATCGACCAGTCCGACTACACCAAGGTCCTCGACAACAAGGGCGACGCGAGCGCCGAAGCGATCTTCCTCGACTTCGAGTTTGATGGCGAGCTGCTGACGTCGTCGTCGTTCCGCCCCGAGAAGCAGATCGAAGACCAGATGCTCTACACGATCGGCCACCTCAACGGGGACAACTCCGTCGGCGACCTGAACAAGCTCGAACTCACCAATGTTCGGACGGAGCCGGCCGACGGCAAGACGCTCGTGAAGTACACGGCACGGCTCATCGTCGCCTGGGGCCACAAAGCGAATCCGGCCACCGAGTATGAGTTTCGCCTGCCCCGCGACATGACGTTCGGGGGTCTGGAGGCGTTCACGGACAAGTACTCGCACACGTGCGTCGACTATGGTGCCCACGACGTCGACGCCGGCAGCATGTGGTACTACTACCGCCCCAACTCCTCGCGCTGTTCGCTGCAAGAGTCCGATGTCGTGCGGATTCCGGTCCGCGTCAGCGTCAGCGACGTCAACACGTCCGGAAAGTATCCCGAGTATCACAAGGTGTGGGAGGACGACGCGTTCAAGGTCGTCGCCGTGTTCGGCAAGTACGAAGATGGTGCGACGACCTCGCGGGACGCCGGTGTCGCTGCCTACAATCGGTTCGTGAGCACGATCAAACGCGAGCTTTCGATCCTCGGTGAAGTCACGACCGAACCGGCCGTGGTCCCGTCGTCGCCGGGTATCGGTGCCCCCGACATCACGTTCCGCGCGCAGCTCGCCGACGGTGAGACAGTGGAGGTCGTGGCGCTGCTCGTGGACAACGTGCGAACGGCAGGCCCCGAGTTCAATCAACGCTACGCCGAGCTCACCCCCAGGGCCGACCTCATCGCCTACAATGGCCACGCCGGACTCGGCTCGAACATCCGCGCGCTCGCCAGTAAAGGGCGCTGGGAAGCGGGGCAGTACTCGATCGTGTTCATGAACGGCTGCGACACCTACGCGTACGTCGACTCGGCGCTCGCCGACGCCCGCGCCGCGATCAACCCCGACGACGACGAAGGCACCAAGTACGTCGACATCGTGACCAACGCGATGCCTTCGTTCTTCCACGAAATGTCGAACGGCACGATGGCGCTGATTCGAGCGATGCTGAACCGCAGCGAGCCGGCGACCTACGAGCAGATCTTCGCGCAGATCGACGCCGACGAAGTCGTCATCGTGTCCGGTGAGCACGACAACGAGTTCACCCCGGGCGACGGCGGCGTGCCGGTGGATGTGTGGCAAGGGCTCCAAGAGAGCGGCCGTGTTACGGCCGGCGAAGAGCACCGCTTCGTGACCCCCGTGCTGCCCGCGGGCGCCTACACGTTCATCCTGTCCGGTGACAACGACGCCGACCTGTACGTGCGACTGGGCGCCGAGCCGACCGACGCCGTGTACGACTGTCGTCCGTTCCGCGCGGGTTCCGCGGAGCGCTGCGTCGTCGAAGTCCCCGGTCCCGCAGCGATCCACGTCATGGTTCGCGGTTGGGACCCGTCGTCGAACTACAGCCTCAAGGGCGGCGAGTAAAATCTACGGTTCGGTCGGGAGCTGGTCCAAGGACTCCAGGAGCTGGCGCATTTGATCTTGCGTCAGCTTTTGTGCGGGCGCCTCCGTGGGGCGCATCGAGACGAGGTCGACATCCAGGCGTCCACCGTCGATGAGGCCCGTCTGCACATCGGCGGTCAGGTAGCCCTCGAGCTCGATCCGCAGACCGACGTCCTCGCCGTTGACCCGCTCGCCGCGAAGCACGACCGGCGTCCGGCCGAGGAGTTCTTCACCGAGGTAGACCGCCGCACCCATCGGCACCGTGCTCACCACGAACTTCGTCGCCGATAGCGGCGTCCCGAGGTCAGGATACACGAGCTCCGGTTCAACGGGGACGATGGGCAGCGTCGGGGGCTCCACGACGACGATCGGCGGGGCCTCGGGGGGCGGTGTGGCCCGCTCGTAGCTGAGCGCGGCTCCGATCCCCCCGACGACACACAGACCCGCCACCAGTGCCGCGATCAGGGCGCGGTTCTCGCCGGGCACGGTCGCGCCCGCGGCGGTCACCGGCGCCGGCGTTGTGGCCTGCGGCGGCGCGGTATCGGGCGCGTTCGCGAGCGTCGGAGTGACATTCTCCACGGACGTCTTCCACAGATGCTCGGCGGTGAACGCCTGAAACGACTCACCGCTCTGAAACATCCTCGCCATTGTGCTCGGCTCGGCCTCGGCGAGCGCATTCGCCATCGCCCTGCCGTCCGCGTACCGCATCGAAGGATCGATCGCGGTCGCGCACCGCACGATCGGGCCAAACGCCGAGCTCTGGACCTGATCGGGGACGACGAGGTCCCCCTGGCAATGGGCGAGGATCAGCTGAACGCTCGACGTGCCGCGCACACAGGGAACCCCGGACAGCGCTTCGCTGAGGATCAGCCCCAGCTGGTACACGTCGACCGCCGGCGAGACTTGCAGGTGCCGGGCGTATTCCGGGGCGACATAGGCCGGGGTGCCCGTGAACGTGCCGTCCTTGGTGAGGCGGCCGCTGTCGTCGAGGGCCCAGGCGATGCCGAAGTCGAGCAACACGAGACGTTCCGAATGCGTTCCGGGGTCCGCGAGGAACAGGTTCGATGGTTTCAGATCCTTGTGGACGACGCCGCCCGCGTGGGCGGCGCCCAGCGCCTCCGCCGCGCCGACGAACAGCTGCTTCGCGCGCTCCGGAGCCAGGGGCCCGCTCGCGGCGAGCTCGTGTTCGAGGTCGTGGCCCCGCAGCAACTCCATCGCGATGTAGGGCTGTCCCGTCTCGTCGTAGACCCCGAAGTCGTACACCGACACGACGTTGGGATGGTTCAGCCGCGCGATGATGCGAGCTTCCCGTAGGAAGCGCTCCACAAACTCGTCGCGCGTCTCGGTGGTGGGGAGGTCGAGGATCTTGACCGCCGCCGAGCGCCCGAGATCGACGTGTTGGCCCTCGTAAACCCACGCGAACCCGCCACGACCGATCCGCCGCGAGAGCCGATATCGGCCGTCGAGAATCGTGCCCTCGGCAAGGGGCTCTTCGCTGTTCGGACGTGTCATGGCCAAACGAGTCTAACCGCCTGAGGCCCCGGGTCACAAACCAGAGATGGCCGCAGCTGGCATGCCACGCGACCGCGCCCGATTGACGAACGGCCGCCTCGCCCGCATCATCAAGAATCACGAGGGGTTCCGACTATGCGACGCGCCATCGTTTCGCTCGCGGCATTGACCGCGATGGGTTGCTCAATGTTTTTGGGCAAGAGCTACAGCCGCTTCAATCATGTCCCCGGCGGGATGGGGGCGATCTACATCTACTCCGGCAACATCTCGACGCTGCAGCATGTGCACGTCGATCGCGAACCGGAGACGAACGGAATCACGCATACGATCAGCATGATCGGGAACGGCTACTTCGCGTATCTGGCACCCCCGGGACTCGTGCGCGTGCTGAGCGGCCCCCCCGATGCCCCCGACTGCGTGCTGATCGCGGTGCAGGCCGACTCGCATCACTGGGTACGCGCGTCCAAGGCGTCGCCACGCGTGGTCGCGCTCGGCCGGGCCGCAGCAGAGGTCGAGATCGCGGGTCACCGCGAGATCTCGAGCGAGAGCCGCGAGGCGGGGGCGGGCAGCTACGTCGCCAAAGACTGCCCGCTCGCCGAACTCGATCCCTGACGACCGGCGGGGCCGGCGCTACTTCTTCTGCTTCTTCTCCTTCTTCGGCGCGCTTTCCCGCACCAACAAGTAGCCGCGATTTTCGGCCATGTCCGTCGTGCGCATCGCTGCGATCACCGCGCGCGCCGGCACCCACACCCACGGCGCTCGGTTCGGGTTGACGTCCATGATGAGGAACGAGTCGGACTTCTTGTCGTACGCGGCGAGCGGCGAGATGTGACCCCCGCCGGGCTGGCCCAGCGTTTGCCGGTGATAGTTGATGATCACGTAGTCGCCGGCGTTGCCGAGGTTCCCGATCAGCTCCTCTCGAATCTGCTTCTCCGGGGCGTCGTTGGCGACCACCCGCAGCGTCACGTCGAGGTCATGCAGCGCCAGCACGTCGTGCAACTGCCTCAGCTGAAGCCCCGGATCGCGTGTACCCTTGGCATCGGGGGCGCCGTAGAACTGCGCCAGCGGTTTCACTTGTTCGAAGCGCGCGTCGAGAAACGCGCGCTGGGTATACCGCGGCTGCACGGGTTCCATACCCGGCGGCAGGCCTTTGCGCATCTCGGTGGGGAACGCGGTCCGATCGGTAGGCCGCCGCGCGTCCTCGCTGGGCCGCAACGCGTTGAGCACGATGACCGAGGTCGTGGGGCCGCAAGTGCCGCCGTTCATCTGCGCTTCAAACTGATTGGCCAGCGTGAAGAAGTCGGCCAAGTGCTTGCTTCGCGCGAGGCGCGCCTGTGATTCCTTCGCGGCGAACGGCACCAGCGTCGGGCGGTCGGCGGCGACGGCCTTGTCTTGCGCGGCGCCAAGCGCAGGCGCCCACAGCGCGGCGATCGTCAAACACACAAGGAGTCTCTGCACGGTGATCTCTCGGTTCTGGGTCGCCGCACTGTAACCACGGCCGCGACTCGACGTCGAGGTTGACGCGCTGCGTTGCGATCTCAACAGTGAGCACGTGTTCGACTTCGATCTCAGGCCGTACCGCGGGGGGCCCGAAATCGCCGCCGCCGCATCGCGAGGGCCCGAGGCCGTCGAACGTGTCGCGCGACAGGTGCGCGCGACCGTCGACAGCGACGATGCCGACGCGTTGGGCTTGCAGTTGGCGGAGTTGCTCGACATTCGGATCGACCCGCCCGGTCACGTCGGCGCGCTGGCCGCGGCCACGCCGTGGTTCGCGGGCCCGCGTACGATCGAGCGCGTCGGCCAGACGCTACGCCAGGACCTCGCCGGCGCGTGGTGGAAGATCGACTGCGGCCTCGCGGTGTTGGAGCGCAATCGGAGTGCCGAATCCACGCTTCAGGCGATCCTGTGTGCCCACGAGGCGCATGAGGTCGCCGTGATTCTGCGGGCTCGCCGCCTGATCCGCGGCACGGCACGCGCGATGACGGAGCTGCGCCAGACGGCGATCGCGGACGCGGGGCTCGACGATCTGTGCCGCGGGTTCGGGATCTTGCTCGAGCGCGCGATGATTGAGGGTACACGTTTCCGCTTCGACGACCTGCAGGCCAGCGGCGCGACGACGGCGCGGCAGGCGCTTCAGGGCATCGTCTGGGCCCAGTTCGACGGCCGCCAGCCCACCCGATTGTTCATGGTCGATCATGAAGGCGCCGGGATGGTCGACAGCGAGTTCGACGATGTCTGGCTGCGCGCGGACGCGACGGTCGGTGTCGTCCACCCGATCGAGCTTACCGCTGAGCTGCGAGACGAGTGGGGGCGCCTCTTTGCCGACCTCGGGTTCGTCCCACTGTTTCCGCAACTCGACCGGCAGTGCCTTCGCGGCGAGAGCGTGTTCCCGTTCGGCGACGTCGACCGATCGGTGGACCACGTCGCGCTGCACCGCTTCCTGCTTCAGCGCGGTTGGGAGCGGTACCGTGACACCGGCAGGTTCGACTTCCCGCTGCGTGGCTCGCGGCTCGAGGTGTGGTCGAGTGCGCTGCTGCACCCCGACCGCCACTGCCTCGATCGAATCGCGTTGAAGCAGCCCAAGGGATCAGGTCTCGAGCATGACATCGTGTTCAGCGAAGCCGTCGCGGCGTGCATCGAGTTGTTGGAGGAATTTGCGCCGACGGTGCTCTACGGCTGATCGCGGCTAAGCCACCGCATGCGCGGGGCCGGTCACTGCCAAGGTCGCCAGATACCGATCGAGCCCGTCGAGCATCGTCTCGAGCCGCTCACCGAGCTTGTCGCGCAGCAGCATGGAGTCCAGCAGCTGGCCGATGACTCCCCAGCGCGGCACGTAGTTGACGGTCATCGTCACGAGCGCCTGTCCGCGGACGTCCGACAACGACAGGTGCGCCCATGCGCTCGTGACCGGCAGCGCCGATTCCGTGATCGCGATATCCATCGACCGGCCTTCCACCCATCCCGTCACGACTTCCAGCGTTTCGGTCCCATCGTGGTGCACGCACTTGCGCCGCGCGCCAACACCGCACTTGCGATCACTGATCATTTCGGCGGACTTTACGAACGGGTTGTAGCGATAGACGGCGCCGAGGTCCTGCAGCACCTGCCAGGCCGTCGCTCTCGGTACGGTGAGTTGCTTGTTCTTCGTTACGGTGGTCATCTCGGTCTGCCTTGGGTGCGCTTAGTCGCGTAGGCGTCGGTCGACATACAGCAGGGTCGGATCCGCGCCGCCTCGCACTTTGAAGCGCACCATCCGCGCAGGATTCATTTGTTCCGGCCGGCGAACGCGCATGTCCACGGTCAGCGGCTCAGCCGCGAGGTCGACGCAGAGATCTCCCTCTGTCGTGACGGAGCCGAACTTCCATGGCCCCTCATCGACGCGCACTTCATAGGTGCCCGCCGTGGATCGGTAGTAGCCACCTTCGACGAGCAGGTCGCGCGCGCAGAAGCGGTCGGCCCAGATGCGCGGCGAATCCAGGGGCGAAAGCGCGAGCAGGTAGTGCTTCACGATGCGGTCGCGTCGACCCATCATCACGTGCGCCAGATATCGCGCGTGCTCGGGGTTCGACAGCTTCGCCTCGCCGGTCAACGCGATGATCAGCTCGTCGGAAAATCGAGAGATCGTTCGCGCGGCCCAGTACGCGTCGACGGCGTCCATGCGGGTGAACGCCGCATTGGGATACCCGTCTTTCCACTGGGTCGGTTCGAAGTTCGCGACGTCGTAGTAGCCGAAGATTTCTCCCTCCGGGTACTTCGTCACGTCGTCCCACGGCCGGCGAATCAGCCCCAGCGTCAGCAAATCGGTGAGGATTTGCCCGGGGTCCAGGTACGACGCGTAGCCGAACCGGCGCGTGAGGGCGTCGGATGCCCAGTTGCTGCCAAAGATGTCGCCGAAGTCGATGATGTGGTGCTGCACGTAACCCCGACGCGACTCGTCGGAGATAAACGATGTGAACGTGTTCTGCTCCCGCGCATCGAAGTGATTGGTCCAGGCCGCAAGGAGCCGGGAGCCCCGCAGCTCGCGCCGGTCCTCATGCGGGATCACGTCGTTGGGGTCGTCACGGCGCGTACCCTCGTAGGTGAACGGCCCGATCGGCTTGCCGGGCAAGAAGAGGCTGGCCGAGGCGCGAATCCGTCCCTCCGCGTTTAACGGGGCGTTGCGCAGCGCGTCGTCGATATCGCTGGCGACCATCGACGTCTTCCGCCCGATCTTGTCCTTCTTGCTCGCATTGGGCGCGAGGCGCAGGTTTTCCCGCTTGAAGTGCACGACGACATTGCAGGGCGTGCTGAAGCCGGCCGCCCAGTAGATCTTCGATCCGATGACGTCCGCGGCGGTCGCGCGCTCGGGCAGCTGCTGGAAACTATCGAACTTCAGCAGGTAGCGCCGGCCATCGGAGGTGTCCTCGATCACGAACCCCGGGTTCGCCCCGTCGACCTTGCCGCTCTTCGCCAGCCACACCGCATCCATGTCGATGATTTTGTCGCACGGGCCACGAAGCACGCGCTCGATCGGGAGGCTGCCCAGCGCGAGCCGGTTAGTGTACCAGCTCGAGTTGGGCACCTCGCCGTAGACATTGACGTTCTTGGCGGGGCCGAAATCGTCGATCAGAAGCGCCCGCGTAATCTGGCGCAGCACGATCTTGTCGGCGCCGTCCCACATCAGCCCCGAGTAGTACTCGGCCGGCTCTTCGATCGGATGACGGTCGTCGTCGGTCCAGACGACAGGGACCGCGGTGCGGGGGGCCGGCGTCGTGCACGCGGCCACGGCCGCGACGATGAGACACAGAATCAGGTGACGCATCTCAAAACCCCCAGTTGGTGCCGATCGAGAACCGTACGGACTCGAGGCCGAAGTTCGGGTCGTCGAAGCGAGTCGTACCCGCCGCGATCAGCAGATCCAGCGACGCGTGGCGCGACCCGACGGTCCGGATTCCGAAGCCGAACGAGCCACGCAGCGCGTCGACCTCGAGGTCGGACAGCTCGTCAAAGACGTTTCCGGCTTCGACGAAGATCGTGCCGTCGGCGAGCGACCAGATGGGATAGCGGTAGTCGAGTGAGGCGACAAACAGACTCGCGCCGTGCAGGCGCCCCCGCGAGAAGCCGCGCATTGTGTCGGAGCCGCCGGGCAGGATGAGCTCGGCGAACGGGACGTCGCCCGACCGCACCGTCGTTTCGGCGAGTACACGCAGCCCCAGCACGCGTTGCTGGAAAATGTCCCAGAACAAGGCACCCTCGGCGCCGCTGCGGATGAAGTGTGTCTCGGAGTTCGACAGACCCTGTCCCCAACGTGCGAACACCTCCGCGCGCGCGCCGGTGCTGCTGGCCGGGCGCGGAGCGCGCGAGTCGGCATAGATGCGTGCGGTGACCCGCAATAGCTCGTACCCGTCGACGAAGCCATCGGCTTGCAGGCGATCGTCGGCCGTGTCGACGACCCCGTCGGGTCCGCAAATGTCATTCTCGTCGTCATCGGAGCAATCGAAGCGGTTGCTCGAGACCTCGGTCATCAGCGTCGCGCCGACACCCGGTGACGGGGCGAGCAGGTCGGCCCGCACTCCGCCGTGCAGCTTGCGACGAAAGAACAGCGATTCGTCGTCCTCGAGCGAATCGGGGCCCACGCCGTAGAAGCGAAAGTCATCGCGTTGTTCGAACCGAATCAGCGGTGTGAGCACGAGCTTCTCGCCGATCGGGGCGCGGAATTGCGCATCGATGGTCGCGTTGCGCACGAAATCGGTGTCCAACCCGAGGCGGAGCTCAGTGTCCGGGAGCAGGCGTTCGGCCCAGAACAGCAGCCCGATCGCCGGGCGAAAGCCCGTATCGAAGCGCGCGATCGGATCGACGCCGGCGTAAACGCCCGGGCCATCCTTCTCGCCGATCGTCGTGTAATGGCGCAGCTTGGGAAGGATGTAGTTCTTCTCGACCGTCGTGATCGCCCAACCGATCGGCTTGCGCACGACGAACTCGCTGACCAGATAGAGCGGGTAGAGCAGCACGCGCGGGACCCAGAGCAGCGCCTCGGCCACGGTGACTCGCTTCGCGACGCCGTCGACTTTGGGGCGCTCGCGTTTGGCGTCCAGCGGAGCACCGACCACCGGTTCCATGCCGTCATCGAGTCCCGCAGCGAGCGGCTCGACGGGGCCGGGCGGGGGCGTCGTCGGCTCGACCTCGGCCGGCGGCGCGACGGTCTGCGCAAACCCCAGCTGCGGGCCGAGCAGGCACAGCGCCAGTGCGAAGAGGATCATCCATCGTCTCATTCCCATTCCTCCGTGCGGATGACGCCGAGAACGCGTGGTTTCGGGCCTCCGCGCAAGTGGACCTGCATCGGCGGCCGACGCTTGCCGTCGCGCACCGTTCGTAGGCGCAGCACTGTGTAGCGAGCATGCTTTGGCGCGTCGATACAGACCTCGCCGTAGCGTCCGACCGGGATGCGCGTTTGAACCTTGTTGCCGCGGCCCTTCAAGACCTCGACCACCCCCGCCGGTGCCAGACCATAGCGGACGACCAAGTCTGTACCGCACAACTGCCCATCACGGAACCCGAAGTAGTCAATCGGCGTGACACCATCGAGCCACTCCCGGCCGATCATGTCGCGTCGCCGGACCAGCGTCTCCACCAGATAGGCCGCGGCATCGGGATCGCTGAACTGGCCGGCGCCCACCGCCGCGGCGATGTGCTCGCGCCGAAACCGCATCACGATCTTTGCGCCCCAGAACAGGTCCGGCGCTCGCGCCTCGATGAACGGGAAGTAGGGGTAGGCCTCACGCCAGTGCTCGGGGCTGAACGGGTCGGCCGAGAATGCGCCAATCGAGGGCCAGACCGTCAACTTCGTGTCCTCCCACGGACGTTTCCACAACCCCAACGTGACCACGTTCAGCGTGTTGCGTTCCCAGTCCCACACGTGTTCCCAGCCGTCTTCCCAGCGCTGGGTCTCGACCTGGCGAGCGCCGAGTGCCTTGTCGAAGTCGACGAAGTAGTGCACCAGGTACCCCTTGCCGGGGGCGCCGACGTACATGTCGAGCGTGTTGTCCTCCTTCATGTCCGTGTGCCCGAGCCACGCGGCGAGCGCGCGGAGTCCCCGTAGCTCGCGGCGGTGCTCGTGCTCGATGACGTCGTTGGGGTCATCCGGGCGGGTGCCGAGGTTGCTGAACCCGCCCACGGGCACGCCCTTCAGGGACTCGCTCGCCGTCGCGCGGATCCGGCCGTCCGCGGTAGGAACCACGAGCGAGAGCATGTCGTGGACCGCGTCGAGCGTCAGGAGCTCCTTCTTGCCGAATTTGCCCTCCACCATCGCGCCGTGTTCCACGCTGACGTCCGCCGGTTTGAAGTGAAAGACGTAGTCCGACGGCACGTTGTAGCCCGCGGCCCACAGCAGCCGGTTGACGACGGCATTTGTCGCGGTCTGGATTTCGGGATTTTCGGGCGGATCGAATTTGATCACGAACGACCGCCCCGTGGCGTCCTTGGCCGCGAACCCCGGTTTGCCGCTGCCCAACTTTCCGCTCGTAATCACCAACGGCGGTCGGGGACCCGGCGCGGTCGTCCCGCCGCGCGCGACCTCCGTGGCGGAGAACTCATACAGTCCGATTCGATTCGTGAACCACGACGAGTCCGGGACCTCATCGAGGGCGTTGGTGTTCATGGCCGGGCGGTGGCCTCGCAGCGCCAGTGCGCGGGTGACGCGTCTGAAGACCAGCACGTCTGCGAAGTACTTGTTCGCCAGGTACTTGCGCACCTCCGGCTTGTCGATCGGACGGTCGTCCGCAACGCGCCACACGATCGAGTCGTCCACGAACTCCTTGTTGGCCGCGCAGTGCACGGCGCTCAGTGTGAGCAGTACGACGAGGATTTTCACAGTTGTCTGCTCCGGCGACCGAAGGCGCGCGCGAAGTCCGTGCCGAGATAGAACTGCAGGTTCTCGCCACCGGCGACGGACAGGCGCAGGGCGATGTCGTCCTCGCTGCCGATCAGCAGCCCTCCGCCGAGCCCGAGCCGCCAGCCGCGCAGTGTCGTCAGTTCGTCGAGCTCGCCGGCCACACGCCCAAAGTCGGCGAACAAGTTGCCGGACACGTTCTTGTGGATCGGATAGCTGTACTCCACGCTTCCCAGCACCGCGATGCTGTCTCGAAACGCGTCCTGAGGGTAGCCGCGCAGTCGGTCCGGCCCGCCGAGGCGCGGCAGTTCGCTGAATGGAATCTCCTCGATGCTCCCCGTGACCCCTTCGAGTGCGGAGCGGAAGGACAGCACGCGCGTGTTCCGCCAGATCGGGACGTCGAGGGAGACTTCGGCACCGACATGCGCGTAGGCATCGTCGGTGAACACGCGCCCCACGAATGCTTCGGTGAACAGCCCCTTCCGCCACAACCCTCGGTGCACGCGGCCGTCGAAGCTCGCGATGACTTGGAACTCCGCCGTCGTCGTCCCGCCGGCAAACCCGACCAGATCGTTGGTGTCGTAGACGTCCGAAACGGGGGTCACGCGGACCCTTGCCGGCGGGTCGGCAAAGCTGCGTGCATTGACGATCCCGCGGACCCCCGGCTGAAACAGCGCGTGATCGCCGAACGTGACGCCGCCGGCCGCGACCCCGAGTGCCCGATCCTGCCGGTAGTACGACGCCTCGCGGTCAATCCCGAACACTCCGCCGGACATCGGGGCCCCGAACCCCGCGAAGAGCAGCCGCGGGTTGGATTCATACCGGCCGAGCAGGTCGACCCAGACCGGGGTGGCCAGCAATCGATCCGCGCCGAACCGCACCTGATACGACTGAATGTGGCGGCCGCCGAACTTCGCGGTGCCCGACATGCGCTCCTGGTGGCCGAACAGGTTGTGGTGAAACGCCGTGACCCCCCCATGGATCCCGAATCCAGACTGGTAGCCGGCGATCGGAAGAATCGCGGCCGTGCGCGCATCGTTGTAAAGCAAGTCGATGGTGCGTTCGACGAGGTCGTAGTGGCTCACGAACGCGACCGTTCCCCGGATCGGAATCAGAGCCGCCGAGACGGCCAGGCGCGGCACGAAGAACACGCCCTTGGCGACTCCGCGAAAGAACTTCTTCGCACGCGTCGCCCCGGACCGTTCCACCGGCGGCGTGACCCCGCTGGCGACGACCCCCGTGACATCGCGCACGGCGTTGCGCGCCTGGCAATTCGACTCCCCCCAGCGCGAACACAACACCAGCGGCGGCGGGTCCGGCGTGACCACGACTTGTGCGGCGAGCGAGCCGATGCCCCCGATCAGGGCGCAGATCGCAGCCGCGACCGACACCATGAGGCGGTGTCGCGAGGTCAGACGCGATGCGGAGGAGCACAACACACGTTCTCGCGGTGGAATGGCGCAGCCCGACGTTTCGAGGTACCGATGAACGGATACCGCGATGGTTCCTCAGCCGGTGCACCCACATGACTTACTTGTTGCGACTCTTTGGCGACGTCCGGGACGACGAGAGCCTCGATGTTTTCCTGCTCATGGTCAACGTCTTCCTGCTGCTCGCCGGATACTACATCATCAAGACCGCGCGCGAACCGCTGATCCTTGCGACGGGCGGCGCGGAGATGAAGTCGTACGCCTCGGCGGTGCAGGCGGTCGCGCTGATTGGCTTCGTCCCCGTGTACGGGTGGTTCGCGGCTCGGGTCGCGCGACTTCGACTCATCGTGGGTCTCACGCTGGCGTTCGTCGTGGGGTTCGAGTTGTTCGTCCTCGGTGCGATTCTGGAGATTCCGTATCTCGGGTTCGCGTTCTACATCTTCGTCGGCATCTTCAACCTGTCGATCATCGCGCAATTCTGGTCCTACGCGAACGACCTGTACCGTCGCGACGTCGGTGAACGGGTCTTCGGTGTCATCGCGATCGGGGCCACGCTCGGGGCGCCCGTCGGGGCTGCGCTCGCCAGCGCGCTCTTCGAGCAAAAGGTCCAGGCCCACAACCTCATGCACATCACGGCGGTGATTTTGATCGCCTCGCTCGGCGTGTACTGGTTGATCGAACGGCGCGGCGCCAACCGTGCCGCGAAGGTGGCGATCGCCGAGCCCGAGCCCGCACCGAAAGAGGAGGCGCCCAATGGCTTCCGGCTCGTGTTCCAGAGCAAGTATCTGCTGCTGCTCGCCGGCCTGATGGTGCTGCTGAACGTCGTGAACACGACCGGCGAGTTCATCCTCGGCCAGTTCGTCATTGAGGCCGCCGAGGCGGCGATGGCGGCCGATGCCACGGTCGACAAGGGGGCGTTCATCGGCAGTTTCTATGGTGAGTTCTACGTCATCACGAACGTCGTCACCGTGTTGTTGCAGGCGTTTGTGGTCTCGCGGCTGGCGAAACACCTCGGCATCGCCGGCGTCCTGTTTGCCCTGCCGATCGTCGCGCTGGGTGCCTATGGGCTCATCGCCGCGGGAGCCGGCTTCGCCGTGGTTCGTGGCGCGAAGATCGCGGAGAACAGCACCGACTACTCGATCATGAACACCGCCAAGGCGATGCTCTGGCTGCCGACGAGTCGCGACGAGAAGTACGCCGCCAAGCAAGCGATCGACACGTTCTTCGTCCGTGGGGGCGATGTGTTCTCCGCGGGCCTCGTGTTCGTGGGGACGACGTACCTCGGGCTGACCGCCCAGGGGTTTGCCACGCTGAACCTGGGCCTCGTCCTGCTGTGGCTGGGGATTGGGGTGCTGCTGGTGCGCGAGTACAGGAAGTTGGGTGCGCGAGAGCCCCAGATCCCCGAGGTCCCCGAGTCGGCTGAGGTCGCGTGAACATCGGCGACGACGCAGTTCCACCCAGCCCTCTGCACCTGGTCTCCGTGCGGGACCGCGTCACGTATCTGCGTGCGCTGGCCGACTTCGATGGGGTACCGATCCGGAGCCTCGCGACGCTCGCCCAAGTTCTCGAGGAAGAGCGCCTGCCCAAAGGTGCGGTCTTGGTCGAGGCGGGGCAACCGATCGCCCACGCGTATTTTCTCGTCGAAGGTCGTGTCGGTCTGTACCGCGACGGTCGGCTGATCCGAGAGATCGTGCCCCCCCACACCGTGTCGCTGGTCGGCGTATTGGCCCAGATCGACGTCGCGCCGGGGTCGATCGTGGCTCAGGAAGATTGTCTGGTTCTGTCGGCGTCGGCTCGGCAGCTCAAGCACGTGTGGGAACGCGGCTTCGACCTGCTCCGAAACAGCATGCGCATGATGACGCGCGAGATCCTCAACGCGCGGGGCAGCCTGCCGGTACACCCCGCGAATCAGCCCGAAATCGTTCATGTCGATCCGCCGTCGCGCCCCCTGGATTTCGTCGATCGACTCAAGTGGAGCATCGAGTACTTGCCGTTCGCGATCGCCGATGTCGATGCCGCCGGTGAACTGGCTCGTCGTCAGGTCGAGCGGCACTACCGCGCCGGCGACCGCATCTGGAACATCGGCGACGACTCCCGGTTCTCGGCGCTGCTCATCTCCGGGGTCATTCGATGCTCCAACGACAACGGGACCGTACGCGTGGGCCCCGGTTACTCCATCGGGTACTTCGACGCCCTCGCGGAACGCCCACGCGGATACGTGACCGAGGCCGAGACCGACGTCGTGGTGCTCATCCTCGACTACGCCACGTCGTCCGAAGTCTTCGCCGACCATTTCGAACTCGCGATGCGCATCGTCACCTCACAAGCCCGGGTCGTTGTGGGTCAGCTCTGGGCCGACGCGCCCAGTGAATCCAGCGCGCGCTCCAGCACCGGCGCGTAGTCGCTGTCGGCCCCGGCGAGGTGGTCCTCGAGCGTCGATCGATGTTCCAGCAGCCGTAGTTCGCCGACTCGACGAGCCGCGAGGCTACGCAGCATGAAGTCATCGCTCTGGAGCAGCACTTTCATGAGCTCGCTGTAGTCGAGCTTTCGCGAGGGGTAGATCGACGCGAGCGTCAGCAGGCGCGCCGCCGGCGGCTGATCGGACAGCAGAGTGACCATCGACGCCCGGTACCGAGCCGGGATCAGATGCTCGATCAGCTCCAGCGACGAGGAGCGCAGTGCGTCGTCGGGACTTCGCAACCCGCGAACGATCGATCCGATGTCCTCACCGGGCGAACCGAGGCCGATCACATGGACGATCAGGTTGTGCGTGTTGGTCTCTTTCCCCGCGATTAGCTCCTCCGTCAGCCGGTGCGTCGATGTCATCAGCTCCGGGTTTTCCTGCGCGTTCTGTTCCAGTGCGACGCGCCAGTTCAACAGCTCCAACGCCGTGCTCACCAGATCGGAGGCGACATCGACGAGATGGGCCTCGATGTCGAGTTTGCCCTCCCGCTGCTGGATTCGCTCCAGCTCTCGAATCGTGCGGTAACGGACCATGCCATCGGGTTCCGTCCGCAAGTTGACGGCGAGGTGTGGAACGACCATCCGCGCCGGAAACTGGCCGATCGCGTAGGGAAGTTGCCATCGAAGCGGCGGCGCGAGGTCCCGATCGTCCAACGCGTCGAGCAGCATCGCGAGGGAACTTTCCCCCCAGTCGTGCAACGCGTCCTGCGCGGCATCGCGCGTGGTGCGGTCGGTCAGCGCATCGCGGATCGGCAACAGAAATCGCGGATCGCCGATCCGGACCATTTCAGCGATCGTACGACGTCGAACGCGTGGGCTCGACGAACTCAACAACGTCACGAGCTCGTCTTCGAATCCGGCCCCTCGGCGCGGCATCGCGCGAAGGAACGCCAGCTGGCAGGACTCGTGGTCATGGGCCAACTCCGCCCGCACCTGGTCCCGCAACTCTTCGGCCACACCCCAGCCGCGCTGCAGCATCACCGCCGCCGCGATGACGCGGACGGCGTGGTCGCCGTCGGTCAAGAGTTCACGGATGTCCTGCTCCTCCGCCGCGACGCTCGCCGTCGCGGCGAGCAGCGACGCCCGCAACAGCGGATTGGCGTCGTGAAGTCGACGACGCGCGACAGCGATGAAGTCGCGGCGATCGCCGGCCGCGAACAGATCGATCGCGCGGAGCACGACGTTTTCACTGGGGTGGTACAGAATCAGAGCGGGGATCGTGTTGACTCGCCCTTCGCGGGCCAGGATGTCCATCGCGGCCATGACTTTGCGGTCGTCGACGTCGTTGAGCCCCGCGACCAGCGATTCCAGCGACCGAATGTCGAGCTCCGGGAACTCCAGTTCGGCGAGCATCTCCGGATCGAGTTTCCGCCGAAAGATATCGAGGTACGGCCGCCGGAGGCGGACCGCGAGCGCCAGCCATGCCGTCGCGAAGATGCACAGCGCCGCCGCGATCGAACTCTCGCTCGCCTCGATCGCGACGACGCCGAGGATCGCCAGAGACGCGAGACCCTGGGCCGCACGCTGCGCCAGCAGATCGTTGAAGAGCTTGAGTCGGGATCTCGCCGCGTGACTAAGCGGAACGTACAGCAGCTCGAGGGCCGTCCGGTGTAGCGAGTACCGCAACGAGCCGTCCGCGCCGCGCAGCAATGCCGCGGCGTAGATCCCGCCGCCGACGAAGAACCCCGTGCCCCCGAGCAACATGAACAGCGGGAGGATCGCAAGTGACGTCGTGATCGTGAAGCGCCGAATCACGGCGCTGACTAAGACGAGTTGGACGAACAACCCCAGCGCGTTGAACGCGAAGTAGGCGCCCCCGAAGAATTCGCCCAGATGTTCCGGGCTCACCCGGGCCGCCACGGCGCTCTTGAAGAGGTAGTCCCCGAGGGTCACGGTCATCGTCGTGAGGACGATCAGCGCCGTGATCGCGCGGTGGTAAGGATGGGCGAGCGTCTTGCGCGTCAGTTCGCGCAGGCCAATCGCCGGCGCCCCCGGATCCGGGGGCCGAAGTTTGTCCGCGTTCCATCGCGCCAGCAACCACGGGGCGACCGCACTCAGCGCGAAGGCGGCTGCGGCGACGACAAGGATGTCGCGTGCACCGACGAGCGCGGTCAGGACCGCGGCGAGCCCGGATCCGATAATCGCACCGAAGGCGCTGCCCGCTGCGACGAACGAGTAGACGCGCTTCGCGGTGCTCATCGACAACAGGTCGCCGAGGAACGTCCAGAACTGGATCAGCGCCAGTGTCGTCGCCACCGCCGACCACACATACAGCGCGTAGTAGCCGGCGTCGCCCGCGTGTTCCACGACGACCCAAAAGCCCGCCGTGACGATCGAACAGACGATCAACCAGGCGCGCAGGCCGAGCTCCGTACGGACTCGCTCGAACAACGGGGTGACGCGGCGCGAAACGAGGGCCGAGACCACCACGATGATGAGATACACGTACGGCAACCGCTCCGCGGGCAGCGCGCCGAGGAACAGCGCGTCGCGCGCCGTCTCCATCAAGGAATGAGCGCTCATCAGCGCGAGCAAGAACACAAACGACGTGATCGTCGTGCGCCGCTCCGTCGGGGAGAGCGCTTCGAGGCTCTGGAGAGGATTCATAGGACGTCGTTCGCCGATCGTGTCGGCGAGTGTTGCAACAGAAACGCGGCGAAATGTAAAACGGTAACCTCCGATGCGGAGCCGAGGTCCCGCGTCGTGCCGTAGAACGAGCTGAATGTCTAGACTGACCCATGGTTTCGATGCCTCCGAGCAAGGGGCTGGCGTCCGCGCATTCGCCGCCGAGTACGCCGAGTATGCCTTCGTGGGGCGCGACGATGAGCTCGATGCGCTCGACCGCTGGCTGCAGGGCGATGTGCCGACGATGCTCGTCATCGCTCCGGCGGGGTGGGGCAAGAGCGCGCTGCTTCACCGCTGGGCGGACCGTACCGACGGCGCCGTCTGGGTTCCGGTGAGCCAGCGGTTCCAAACCTCACGAAGTGCCGCCGTTCGCGCCCTGCTTTCGGCGCGGCTCAGCGCCCTCGGTCACCGCACCCACGGCGACTGGGTCGACCAGCTCGCGGCCGCCGAAACCGGCGTCGTGGTGGTCATCGACGGGCTGGATGAGGCGGTGGACCCCGACCTCGAAGACGACATTCGTGCCCTCAACGGCGCGCCCCATGTGCGCCTCGTCGTCGGCGCGCGCCGGCTGCCCAACCTCGATGCGGCGCAGTGGTCCAAGAACCTCGGCTGGACGGGGGCCACGCTCGAGCTCGATCGCCTCGCCCGTGCCGCGGTCGACGAGTTGCTGCCCGATGTCGAACCCGAGCGTGTCGACGAGGTCGCCCGGATCGCGGCCGGCGAGACCCTGAGCCTCGTCATGCTCGCCGATCTCGCACGACGCGCCGATCCGCTGCAGCTCGAGGAGGCCCCCAGCGGCCTCGAGGGAGTCTTCGACGTCTGGTGGACCACCCAAAACCGGCAGCCGCCGACCGATTACGACGCGGTGGTCGCGGCATTGTGTCGCGCGACGGGCCCCGTGCCGGTTCGCCTACTGGCGCGCGCAAGCGGTGTACCGGTCGCCCGGACGCGCAAGGTGCTCGCCGCGATCGCGGGGTTTGCGGTCCGTACAGACCACGATGTGGTCTCGTTCGTCCATCCGCGCCTCGCCTACTACTTTTCGGATCGGCTGACCGCCGAACAACGAGCCGATTGCGACGCGGCCTGGGCCGATCAGACCTCTCACGCGTTCCACGCCCTGTGCGCCGGCGGTCCGACCGGCGAAGAGACGGCGTATGTCCTGGCGTCGCATGCGGTCCATCTGCGCCGTGCGGACGCCGGACTTCCGCGGATCCTCGAACTTCTCGATGCGCGCTGGCTCGACGTGTGGGAACGCGTGCAGGGTAGCGCGGGCGGCTTCATGGCCGACCTGCTCGGCGTCTGGGCCGCCGTCGAAGCGACGATCGCGGGCGAGTGGTCGATCGAACTGAGCGCCCTTCAGATGAAGCTCTCCGCGATCAGTACGTTCGTCGTGGATTCGGAGGTCCATCTGTCGCCGCGAGCTCGCGCAGAGGCCGTGCGCCTCGGCGTTCGCAGTCAGCGCGCCGCGATCGCGAGTGTGGCGAGCATCGTGGAGCCCGCCGCGCACTCTGATGCCGTGCTGGCACTGATCGACGCCTTGGACGACCGCGGCTTTGATCGCCTGTTGGAGCACTCGCCCGCCGAACTCGGCTGGCCCGCCGCACCGATTGCCCGGCGCTTGGTGCGGCGCGGCCGGTTTTCTGACGCACTGGATTGGGCGCTCCGCCCCGCCGGTCGCGCCGGTGACCTGTCCGTGCGCGCGACGTCACTGTTTCCGTTGTTTGTCGACGAGGCGGCGCGAGACAAGCTTCGGCAGGCGGTGCGGGACGATCTCGAGCGTTTCGACCCGCACCGAATCGAGGTGTGGATCGCGAACGTGACAGCCGCAGCGACGATCTTCGACGGTGCCGAGCGCGTCTCGATGCTGTGGCGAGCGAAAGCGCGGCTCGATGACGCGGATGTCTCCTCGCTCGATTTCGATCCGAGCTACGACGAGAAGGACCCGCGGTTGGTGCTCGCCGTGGCGTTGGCGGCGGCCGGGCAGGCGGACGCCGCCGCCGAACTGTTGGACGGGGCCCGCACGAACCCGTACCCGTGGTCGGACAAGGACCTGCCGCTTGGATCTGAGTTTGTCCTGGCCTGCGCGAGGTGTCGCACCCCGATCCCGCTCACGGAGATTCCACCGCAGGCGCTGCTCGAGGCGGAACTCGAGCTGGAGGCCCGGGGAGAGTCGGCTGGACTCGTCGATCGGGAGTTCTTGGTCCGTCGACTGGCGGCATCCCCCGGCGATCGGCCCGCCGCGTTCCGTCACGCACTGTCGCATTCCGACCCGGCGGTGGGGCGCGCGGCCGCACAACGGCTCGCCGAGTTGGTGGTTCAAAGTGGAGCGTCGCCCGACGATTACGCACTCGCCCACGGGCTGTACGCCGGCGGGCTGCAGGCGTTTGGCGAAGCCGTCCGTCGACTCACTGCCGTCGAGCGCGACACGTGCCTCGA
The DNA here is from genome assembly GCA_041601915.1 of Bradymonadaceae bacterium. Lineage (GTDB taxonomy): Bacteria > Myxococcota_A > Bradymonadia > Bradymonadales > Bradymonadaceae > JBFIHF01. Next base: position 20,956 of record JBFIHF010000010.1, on the reverse strand, counting down.
TGTGGTCTGGGGCTTCGCCGACTCGCCGCCGCCGCCGATGACGTGGTGGCATGTCCTGCACGCGCTGATTCCGTTGTTGCGGGCCTCACACGGGGCACGCCGCGACGAGATCGCATCCGCGCTGTTCGAGTCGGCAAAGGCCAACCTGCATCTTTCTCCGCCGCTGTGCGATGTACCGGACTGGTCCGACGTGTACACGTTGGATGAGCAACGCGAGTACGTGGGCGATCTGGTACGCCAACGCACGCTCACCGACGCCAGACGTCACGTTCGCACACTCCTCGATCTCGCGGACGATACCCCGCCTGTGTCGCGCGGTCGGGTCCTCACCGCGGCCAGTGCGCTCGCGATCAGCGAGGGGACGCTGGACGAATTGGTGGGCGTCGCGAAGCGGGCGCCCGAGCGTTGGCCCGATATCGCCGACCGCCTCCTCACATCATTCCCCGCCGTCGTGGGACCGTGGACGCTCAGCAAACTCGTCGCCTGTGCGCCGTCGGCCGAGCAGAGCGGCGAGGTCGCGCGCCGAGTCTGGCGCGACCACTTCGATGTCGTCGCCGGCCTCGCCTGCGCGACCGATTTCCTGCGCGCGCTGCCGAGCGACGAGGCCGAGCGGCTCGCCGAACGCCTCATTCGCACCGACGCGATGCGATTCATCAACTTTCGCGACCTGCCGCCGATGGGGCTCGTGGCGGCATTTGAACTCGAACTCGCGACCCCCGCGGCCACCAAAATGATCGCGCGCGCGATGGCCGTCGCGCGCGCCCGCGACGTCAAGTTCCACCCTCGAGTTGCCGTCGAACTCGACACGACGATCTCCTTCGTCATCAATGGAGTCCTCACAGCGCCCGACGAATCCAACGAGTACACGCCTCACCACGAAGTGTGGACGGTCCTCGGACTCATCATGGGGTGTTTGGAATCGTCGGAACTCGATCGAATCGAGCAGGCGGCGCATGCCCGCGGTCCGACCTCGATCGTCGCAGGGCTGAACTGGAGGCGCGAGCAACTCGGCCAGCCCGAACGCGTGACGTGGGGCCGTCGAGCGGGTATCTCCGCCGTCGAGCGGCTTCGCGCCTCGCTCCGCGTCGCGAACACCGGCGATGATCTCGCGGCGGCGATCGCGACGCTGCCCAAAGCGAAGACCTACACGTGGGTGGCGCAGCTCGCGATCGAGCGGGGACTGGCGTACCAGTTCGCGTCGCTGGCGGTGGAGACGGCGGATCCGACGGAGCGGCTCTTGATGTGGGACGCGGTGTGGGACGACCTCGGCGATCACGCCCGCATCGAGTTCTGGCCTCACGTCTACCGCGCGCTCGAGGTCGAGCCGTCACGGATTCGCTTCGGTTGGGTACCCTGGTTGAAGCGCATGCCGGAGTCGATGGTTCGCGTGAGTTGGTGCAACCGGATGCGGCAGCAGCGCCTGCGCGCCGGGTACCAGATCCTTCACGCCTACTCGCGCCCCCTGAACGCCTCGGAACCTCACGCCGACGCACTCATCGACGCGCTGAGTTGGTTTGTGCCGGCCGTCCGGTAGATCCGGCTGGCGATCAACTCGCGAGGGAGTCTTCGCGCTTGTCGATGCGGATGCGTCGGGCACCGACCTTGCTCAACAGGTCCACGACGAGCGGACCAAACTGCTGCAGCGACAGATCAGTGTACTTGCCGAAGCCCACCGCCTCGTGGACCCGGCCGCCCGTGATGAGGTCCCACACGATGAGCTCGCCGGCCTCGGATAGTCCGCCGATGTAGTAGCCCATCGGGCAAAAGCTCAACGCGCGACAGGGCGACTCGCAATCGAGGCGCATAACCGGTGCGGTCCCGCTGGCCGGATTGTAGATCCGCACCGCGCCCTGCAGCCCCACAGCGACGACAGGCGCGGCCGACGCCAGCGCGAGGGCATGTACGGGTCCACTGGTCCGCAACTTCTTGATCTGCCGCGTCTTCGTGCCAAAGGCCATGAAGACCTGGTCGTCGACACAGAACGCCAGGAGGTGGGTCTGCTCGCTCCCGCACACGCGGTTAATGAGCAGCCCGTCGTCGCCGGCGATGAGTTGCTCTTCGTGCTGCTCGGAGACGTCGAACTTCCACACGGAACCCTCGCGTGCGAAGAGCACGTCGCGGCCCACCAGCCCCACCGCCGTGATCTGTTTGTCGTTCTCAATCGGCAGCCCGCACCGGGTCTCGCCCGACGCGTACGTGAGCTGCGGTGAGCGGGAGATGATGGCGTGGGGGTTGATCGCTTGCATGAGCAGACTCGCTGGTGTGTCCATCGAAGCTACACCACATGGTCCGCTGCCGGCGGGGCGGTCCAACGCCGTTTGGATGCAACGGACTGCACGCATCAATCGTCGGAACAATCGTGGTGGTCTTCACCGGACTGCTCGACGTCGCACAAGCACTGGCCGTTCGCCGCGCACATCGCGTGGTCGTCGCAGTCGTCGTCGTCGCGACATTGCAAGCAGTGCCCGCTGTCCGACTCGCAGAACGACGGGTCGTCGTCGTCCGCGTCACAGTCCGCATCCACCACACACCGCACGGTGCAGGTCGAACTCCGCGCATCGCAGATCGGGCGGTCGCCGTAGCACTGCACGTCGGAGACGCAGCCGACGCACTGACCGACGCGCACATCGCACACCGGCAGCGCCAACCCACAATGCGAGTCTCTCGTGCACGCGACGCAGCGTCGAAGCCGAGCATCGCAGAATGGCGCGTCGGCCGCACAGCTGGCCATGCAATCGGTCGTCGTCGGGGGCACTTCGTCGAGGTCCCACGCGTTCGCTCCCGAGTTGCGGGGCAGGTTCGGCGGTTCGGGCGGACCGCAGTGGATCAGGGCGAGTAGGAAGCCCAGCAGTACCGCGAAAAGAGTCCTCGATGACATGACTCAAGCCTCCGAGAGCGCCCTCCGGATAGCAACGTACGACCCGATAATCCGTATTCGCAGCGCATACAGAATCTGGGCGATGCGCTGGAACTGCCGGACCCTTTCGACGACACTGAGAGCCACGATCCCCCTCGAGAAGTAGCCGACGTGGCCGAAGACTCCTGGAAGCCTGACGTCTTCGCGTATCTCGATTATCGCGAGTACCTGCGCGACTACTACACGGCCGCCAAGGCCGCGGTCCCCGCGTTTTCGTACCGCTACTTTTCGCGACGCGCCGGATTCGCATCTCCCAACTTCTTGAAGGTCGTCAGCGACGGACGCCGCAATCTCACGGCGGACTCCGCCAACAAGGTCGTGCAAGGGCTGGGGCTCGAGGACGACGAGCGGCGATTCTTTCTCGATCTCGTCAACCTGGACCAGGCATCCGATTCCGAGCAGAAGAACGCGGCGTTCGAGCGTGTGTCGGCCAGTCAGCGATTTCGCCAGGCACGTCGGATCGACGCGGGGATGTTCGAGTACTTGTCGCGCTGGTACTTGCCCGCCATCCGAGAAATGGCGGCGCGCCCGGACTTTCGAGACGACCCCAAGTGGATCTCCAATCAGCTGTTCCCGCCCGTCCCACATGCGGACGTGGCGAGCGCGCTGGCGACACTCTTCGATCTCGGGCTCCTGGTGCGGGAGGGTGATCGCGTGACGCGCGGCGAGCCGACCTGGACGACCGGCCATGAAGTACGCTCGTTGGCGATCGGGAACTACCACCGGCAGATGCTCGAGCGGGCTGCCGCATCGATCGATGAGGTCCCACGGGAGCTTCGCGACCTCAGTTCCTTGACGGTCGTCGTCGAACAGGACACGATCGGCGAGCTCAAGGAACGCGTGCACGAGTTTCGCGAGAGTCTCATCGAGCGCTGTGAGCGAGATCGGGGTCGTGAGATCGTCTACCAGATCGGGATCCAGCTCTTTCCACTCAGCAACTGGAGCGAATCGTGAGCCGTCGACTGCTGGTCCTGTCCGTCGCGATGACCGGGTGCGTCGCGACCGACGTGGGCAACCCACAGACCAATGAGCCCGTCGTGTCGACCGAGGCTGTCGTGCGGATCGAAGCCTTCGAGGAGTCGCTGCCCAACGCGCTAACTCTTCAGGACGGCGTCGTGCTGACGCACGCCTGGTTGGCCACGAGTCGCGTGCACCTGCGATCGTGCGATGCCGAAGACCCCCCCGAGGTCAACAACGCGCCCGATGGCACGGTGAACAACGCGACGAACGGGGACACGACGGGAGCAGACGGCGACGACCTCGACGTGGAGTCGCTGAACGTGACCGACCTCCTCAGTGGCACGTCATTCCCCAACGCCTTGGCCGTGGGCGGCACCGGCAGATCGTTCTGCGGCTTCGAGGTGGAGGTGCGCCCGCTCGAAGACGGCGAGGTCCCCGCGGGGGCGCCACCCGAACTCGCCGGGTACTCGATGCTCGTGCGCGGGCTGCGCAAAGATGGCAATCCGTTCGTCGTCCGCGCCACGCTGGATGCGACGATGGAGCTCGACGGCCAGATCCTGCTCTCTGCAGATTCGCCGAACGAGCTCGTCCTCGGGTTCGCCGTGAATGGATGGGTGACTCAGGGCGATCTCGCCGCGCTGATCGGCGACCCGATCGTCATCGACGAAGCGAGCAATTCCGAACTGTACGACGCGTTCGAGGACACCGTCGTGGCCTCGCCGCGGCTGTTCCGAAATGTGGTGGGCGGCGCGCCGATCGCGCGCTAATGGTCGGGGCCTAACTAACTACTGCCGACCTCCGAGCGAGCCGAGCTCAGTGCTCGCCTTCTTGCTCGTCGTCGTCGTCGCTGTCGCTGTCGCTATCGTCGTCGTCATCACCGCAGGTGCACTGCTCGTCGTCATCGTCGTCGGCATCCGCGCCGTCGGCCTGCTGGTTGTCATCGTCGTCATCGTCATCGTCGTCATCATGATCGTCGTCGTCGTCCATTTCGTCTGCGTCGTCGTCGTCATCGTCGTCATCGCAGACACAGTTGTCCGCAGCGCCGAGGAATTCGGAGCGCGCGCTCTGGGCGGTGGGCGCGTCGATGCAGGAGGCGAGGGCAAAGACTGCGAGAAGGCTGATCAGTAGGCTACGCATACGTGGCTCCTCCGAGCGTGGTGTCCATGGGGGTCGATGGTTCCGTCAGCCGCCGTCGGCGATGCAAACCTGGACTTCGTTCTGGCCGTCGGCGAATAGATCTTCGTCGCGGCATTCGTAGCCGCCGCGGCACATCCCATCCTGGTCACAGGCGAGCAAGCAGCGGCCGTCGTTGTTGATGCGCACACACAGCGTGGCATCGGGACAGTCGGCGGTGGTCTGGCAGCTGAGGCTGCACATTCCGTCGGGAAACTGGTCGGGGTCCGTCAGGCACTCCGATCCGACGGAACAGGTGTTCGCAACGCTGCACGCTCCGCCGACGATACGGCCGTCGTTTCCGATGTCCGCACACGTGCCACCGTTGCAGACGCATTGGCCGGACTGGCAAAGCTCGCCGCCAAAGCAGCTGTCCTGACAGCCGCCACAGTTTCGTTCGTCCGCCGACACGTCGACGCACGCGCCCTGGCAGGCGACTTCGCCGCCCTCGCACGTCAGCCCCTGGCAGACACCGGACACGCAGGTCTCGTTGTTGTTGCAATCGTTGCCGCAATCTCCGCAATGTTCGACGTCCGTCGACAGATCGACGCACTGATTTCCGCATTGGACTGCAGAGCCACCACACTCACATTGACCGGAAACGCATTGCGAATCTCCGCTGCCACAGTCGCGACGACAGCTTCCGCAGTGGAACGTGTTCACGGACAGGTCCACGCATTCGGTCCCGCACAGCACGAGCCCCGCCGGGCACGTGCAGAGCCCGGCTTCACACGTCGGGTCCGTCACGACCCCGCCGCCCGACTGCGAGTTGCGGCTGTTGGCAGCGTTCGTCGACGAGTTCGCCGGATTCGTCGTGGCGTTCTGGCCTCCCGCGGTACCCGCGGTGTTGTCGCCGCACGCAGCGCCCGCAACCGCACACACGAGCACAAACAGCAAGATTGACTTCATAGGGGTACCTGACGTCTGGGGGTGGTCTGCGAACAGCATGGAGCACATCGCGATCCTGCTCAAGAACCCCGCGCAACTTTCGTATGCGCGCTGGATACGTATGCCCGCGGCATACGGAATATGCCTCAGCGCGTGGAAATTAGCCGCGAACCTCGACAGGCTTGAGGCACGAGACCTCCCACACTGTCCACCATCTGACGCCCAATTGACCATGGAGCACCGCATGAGTACGCCGAGTCAGTTTCTCCCCCGGATTTTCCTGCTCACCCTGCTGACGCTCGTTGGATCGTGCGGAAACTGCGGAGACGAGAGCGGCAAGCCGAACAACCGTGGGACGACCATCGCAGCCGACCTCGGTCAGAACGATGTCGCCCCGATCGATGATGCGGCGGCTGCGGGGGACGCCGCGACCGCCGACGTCGGCGTGCCCCAGGACATGCCGCCGGCGTGTGATTCACCGGGCATCACGTGCGGGGTCGACTGCGTGCAGCCGGCATCGGACCCCGCCCATTGCGGAGGATGCGATCTCGCCTGCCCGACCGGCGGCGTCTGCACCTCCGGGGCCTGCGAGTGCCCGACTGGCACCGTGAACTGCGGCGACGCCTGTGCGGTTCTCGACGCGGACGCCAACCATTGTGGTGCCTGCCGCAACGACTGTCCGTCCGACGCGACGTGCACGGCCGGCGCATGTGCCTGCCCGGCGACGCTCGTCAACTGCGGAGATTCGTGCGCGAGCCTCGCCGACGACTTCCAGAACTGTGGGGCATGCGGTCGGGACTGCGGCGTGAGCGAAGCGTGTGTCTCGGGAGTGTGCGGCCTCCTGACGTGTCCGGCGAACCAGATCGCGTGCTTTGGCAGCTGCGTGGACCCCTCGAACGACGTCGCCCACTGCGGCGCCTGCGGCAACGACTGTCCCGCAACCGCCGCTTGTCAGTCCGGTGCCTGCGCATGCCCGGCGAGCCAGATCATCTGCGGAGGCGATTGCGTGGACCCGTCGATCGACTTCAACAACTGCGGTGGATGTGGCACCGACTGTGGGCAGGGCGAGACCTGCCTCGCGGGCGCTTGCCAACCGCTTGCGTGCCCGAACGCCGGCGAAATCGCATGCTTTGGGTCGTGCATCGACCCCTCGGCCGATGTCGCGAACTGCGGACGGTGCGGAAACGACTGCCCGTCTGTCGCGACGTGCCAGTCGGGGGCCTGCGCGTGCCCGTTCCAGGGCCAGGTCATCTGTGGGGACAGCTGCGTGAACGTCGCCACCGATCCCAATCATTGCGGCGGCTGCGGGAACGACTGCGACCGCAACTTCGGGTCGTGCTCGTCGGGCCTCTGCGGCTGCACTGGCGGGATGACGGCTTGCGGCCAGAATGGAACCTGCGCTGATACTCAGAACGATCCACAGAATTGTGGCCAATGCGGCACGCAGTGCGCGAACGCCGAGCAATGCGTGGCCGGTGCGTGCGTGTGCCGACCCGGGCTCGAGCTCTGCAACGGAGTGTGCGTCGATACCTCCAGCAACGCCCAACATTGTGGACTGTGCAACGTCGCGTGCGACACCCAGGACGAAGTCTGCGCCAACGGAGCCTGCACCGCGCAGACGGACTGCCAGGCGCTGGGACTCAACGACTGCGCGGGCGGCTCGCAGTGCGTCAGTGACGCGACCTTCGAGACGAGTCCGATCCACTGCGGCGATTGCTTCGACAGGTGCGACCGCGATCAGGTGTGTGTCACGGGCAATTGCCGAGACTACGCCCCCGGACGCGCGTGCGTGCAGTGCCCATGCCCTGATTGCGGGCGTGACGAGGCATGCTGCGCGGCGCCGGGGGTCTCCGGCGTCGTGTACTGCGTCGAAGGCGACACCTGTCCGTAGCCGTCGCCCCGCGGTTCAGCGCCAATGGATCGGCGCCGAGCCGCAGTGCGGCGTCCCGTCCGTCCCGCGCCCTGAGATGTGCGTGCCGGCGACGCCCGCTTCGATCTGCGCCCAACTCACACCGGGAGACGACCAATCCCGGCGGCTCACGGGGCTCAGGTACAGCTTGAGTCGACGGAACATGGCGTGGTCATCGGTCGCTGTCACCGTCCCCCAGGAGACATAGAGAAAGCGGTCCCCACGTTTTCCGTGCACCAACGGACCGGCGAAATCTGGCTCGCCATCCGGACCGGTCTTCACGACGACATCAACGCTGAAGTAGAGCCCGTCATCGGTTCGCTCCCCGCGGACGATGTCGCTCCGACCCGACTGAAGCCCCACCGATAATGCTCCGGGATCCGAGCACCACGTCTCGGGCATCGGGGAGAGCTCGATCTCGAGGCGCAGTGAAGGAGGTCGCATGGCCCTGATCAATACCCGCTGCGGGCCTCCCGTCAATCGCAAGTGAGGATCTCGACGCGGACCTATCGCCGGGCGCACCTCTGGTCGGCGATCGCGCCACCGTCGAATTCGGCGTTGTCGTCAGGATCCGGGCAACTAGCTTGTTCGCGCTTGGGCCGCAGCAACCGAACAGAATGCCCGCGCGAGTATGACCGAAACACTCACGTCCGATCCGGGCAGTTTGTGTCTCACCCGCCTCGGACTTCATTCGAAGGGGTGGCGGCATGAATCTTCAACGCTCAGTTCTTCCACTGATTCTCATTAGCGCCCTCTGCGGTTGCGTCGGCTCGGACGCCGACGAAAACCGCGCTCAGGAGCTCGGGGGCAGCTACTATCCGACGAAGTGCTCCGATCTGAAGCTCGGGACGCATTCGCTCAAGGTGCTGGCGGCCGACGGGGATGGCGTCAAGGTGATCGACGCCTACAACACCCTCACCTTGTCGTGGGATATCTATGCCGGCATCGCGAGCTTCACGAGCACCCTCGGTATTGATGCGGCGATCGTGACCGGCGGCTACAAGTCGCTCGTCTACAAGTTCGACCCCGAATCGTTCGGCGCCGGTGACCTCAAGACGCCGCTCAATCCGTACTACTACGGCAAGCGGTACCCGATTAAGTCTGTCGAGTTCTGCTACGACTACGAACTCTCGGTGTCGAAGACCGCCAAGACAAAGCTCACGCGGACCTGGGAGTGGGACATCGCCAAGACCGTCTACCCCACCTCCCACCAACTCGAAGTCGGCGACAGCGCGACCTCGTACTACAAGGTGATCCTCACGAAACTCGGCTACACCGACAGCGGCTACAAGGTCGTCGGACAGGTGATCGTCGAGAACAAGACGCCACTGCTCGCCAACATCTACACGATCATCGACACCTTGTCGGATGGGACCCCGGTGCCCCTGACCTGCGACAAGGTTCTGCCGACGACCCTCATTGCCGGTGGGAAGATCACCTGCTGGTACAGCGTGGACCTCGACGCTCCGGCGGACCTCATCAACAAGGCCGTCGTGAAGGTGAAGTACGGTTCGCCGGTCGGTGGTGGCAGTGCCAGCGCGGATGTCGACTTCGGCGACGCCACCATCTACCCCGTCAATGCCGATGTCAGCGTCGAGGACGACTTCGGCGGTGAGATCACCGACCTCGGGATCGTCAGCGAGACCCAGACGATTCGGTACGACCGAACGTTTGACTGTGAGCTGGAGGGGACGAATGACAACACGGCCACGATCCTCGAGACGGCTCAGTCGGCCAGTGCCACGGTGACGGTGGTCTGCACGGAGGTCGGCGACGAAGGATGTTCGCCGGGTTACTGGAAGAACCATCCCGAGGCGTGGAGCAGCACCGGCTACACTCCGGGGACCAAGGTCGTCGCGGTGTTCGCCAATGCCGCCGCGTACATTCCCAACACGCACACGCTGATGGATGCACTGAACTACCGCGGCGGGCCGAAGACGGCGGACAAGGCACAGATTCTGCTCCGGCAGGCCGTGGCCGCACTGCTCGACGCCTCGCATCCCGGTGTGGCGTACCCGATCAGCGCGGCACAAGTGATCCAGCGCACCAACGACGCGCTCGCCTCGGGTGATAAGGACGCGATCCTCGAGCTCAAGGACGTGCTCGACGAGTACAACAACCTCGGCTGTCCGCTATAGCGCGCGTTCTTTGCGCAACGCGGCCGCGAAGAACGGCGAGGTGCCGGCCAATGTTTCGACGTAGCCGCGCACCTTGTCGCGCGCGTCCTGAGGCATCGTGTGAAACGGGTGAATGTACTCCGGCGGGACGTAGCGCAGCGTAAAATTTACGCGGCGCAGCCGGAAGCCCTCGATCTCGGTGCCAAACGTGTGCCCGCCTTGCCGTCCGACGCTGACCACGCGGTGGTGCAGTTGTTCCTTCCACTTCTCGGTACCGAACAACAGCATCGAGCTGTCCTTGAGCTCGCGCTCCAGCACCACCTCGTCCCCCGCGACGCGACCGGTCGTGAACTCGAAGCGCGCCAGGGCGCCGAGCGAGAGCGAGCCGACCGGTCCGGGCTCGTGGTCTCGATGTGAGCCGAGGCGCGCGGTGTCGACCCACTTTCCGTCCCGCAACGTCAGCCCGTAGAAGTTGATCAGGCATGTGTTCAGGCACCACCCGGGTGGAATGTCAGCCGGCGCGAACGTCTCGGCCGCGATCGCCTCGATCCGTGCCACGAGCCGCGTCAAGACCGGCGGAAACGGCTCCGCCTCGACCACGCGATGGGCCTCGTGACCGGTCCGATAGTAGTTCAGGCACGCGAACTGCCAGCCGCCGAGCCAGATCACCGGCCGCAGCAGGCGGCGCCGCTTTTGGCCCTCCCGCACCGTGCGGCCCGGCGCGTGTCGGTCTTCCCACAACGGATGCTGCCCGGCGAGCCACTCGCGCAGCTCGCGCCGGTCCTCGCGATCGATGAACTTCGGCTCGTGCACGAGCCCCTCGACACTCATCGGTCCTCCAGCTCTCGCGTAGGCAACCGCTCCTCCTGGTCTGCGGTCACGCGGTACGCCACCGCATCCTGCCGAACGCTCAGCGCCTCGACCAGAGCGCCGTCGACAAAGTGCAGCGCCGCGCCGCCGTCCACGCCATAGCCCGGCGCGAAGCTATCGCGGACGAGCTCGCGATACCGTGGCCGTCGTTTGGGGTTGTCGTAGTGCGGGCAAAAGCTTCCCGGCAACAGGCCGAGCCCGTCGGCCATCGGAGCCAGAGTCCCGAACGAATCCGTCAGGCAAGCTTCGAACAGACAACTCGCGCCGGCGCTGAGCCCCACGACCACCGTGCCGGCTCGGTACGCGTCGCCGACAAGCCGGTCGAGACCGTGCAGACGCCAGAGCGCGAGCAGGTTCGCCACGTTTCCGCCCCCGATGTAGAGCGCGTCGACGCCCTGCAAACGTTTCGCGAGATTCTCGTGCTTCCGCCGGAACAGACCGATGTGCGATGCCACTGCGCGGTCCGCGTCAAACACCGCGTAGAACGCGTCGAGCTCGTCGTCGGCGTCCCCCGACGCGGTCGGCAGAAGGCAGACACGCGGACGGTCCGCGCCGCACAGTGCCAGCGCGAAGTCGTCGACCCCACCGCCGTCCGCCAGCCGGCCGCCGCCGAGTGCGAGGATATGTTTCGTTTCCGCCAAGAGTGCGACTCTCCAAATACGCGGTGCGTGTCCAATCGTGCTACCGTCGGCCGGCTACCGCCTCACGGAAACTACCATGAAGACACCTGTGATCCTCAGCCTGATGCTCCTCGGCGGTCTCGGCTGCGAGAAGTCCCGGGCCGACTATCGCGATGACCTCGCGGGCGCCATCTGCCGCGAGATGCAGGGCTGCGAGAAGATCGGACCGGATCAGAAGTTCAAGAACTTCGACGATTGTCGCACCGAGATGTCCAGCCGCTACAACAAACTCTGGTCGGCCAAGAAATGCGAGCAACGCATCGACGCGACCAAATTTGGCGCGTGTAAGACGCGCGCGGTGACGAACGCGTGTTCGGGCAACGTGCTCGACGCGATCAGCTTCAGCATCGAGTGTGGAGCGAACGACGTCTGCGTGGCGCCCGAACCCACACCGTAACGAGCAGCCCCAGGGCCAGTCCCGTTGCTGCCGGCCTACCGGTCGCCGTCGCACACCCGCCACGTCCGCGGATGACCGTCGGCCCCGCGTGCTCAGCGTCGGGTTCGGCGCCCGCGGAGCCCCCAGGTTCTTCGCCCACCGGCGGGGTCGACTCGTCGATGGCGGTCGAGCCAGGCGGCTGAACAGTGCTCTCCTGGGCGATCGGCGCGGTGCCTCCGAGCCGGATCGTGGAGAACGTCGAGGTGCCGGTCGCGTCGGCCCAGATGCCCGCGGTCGGTGCCGCGACGAACTGGTCGGCTCGCGACCACCAGCATTGGTAGCCGTCTGGGGCCCGCCCGCACACGTCGGCGCGTCCATCGCCGTTCACGTCCGCGAACCGGATCGTATAGGCCGTACTCGCCGTATCCCATCCGGCGTCGGTCGACCATGGGGGGCCTTGAATGATTGCCGTGGGGTTCGCCGCCGACCAACACTGGATGCCATCGATCGCACGGCCGCACGCTTCCGCGACTCCATCGCCATCAATGTCCGCCAGGGCGATCGTCGCGTACTGACTGACGTCGGACCAGCCCTCGTCGTCGGACCAGGCGGGCCCGGTGATCGCCTCGCCGAAGCCTGTGCCGTCGGACAGGTAACAGCGAAGACCCGCATTGGCGCGCGCACAGACATCCGCGCGTCCATCGCCATCGAGGTCGCCGAATCGGATCGTCGTGTAGTTCGATGGGTCGCTCCAGCCCACCTCGTCCGCCCAAGCGGGCCCCCGAATCTCGGTCGTGAAGCCGACACCGTCCGACAGCCAGCAGACGAGCCCGTCGCTGTCTCGCGCGCACGCGTCGTCGCGCCCGTCGCCATCGATGTCGGCCATCCGCAGCGTCGAGTAGTACTCGGCGCGGTCCCACCCATCGGCGTCGCTCATCTGGCCATTGCTGACGCCCGGCTCGAACCCGGCTCCGGTGGAGCGGAAGCAAATCAGGCCCGCCGCGCCGCGCGCACAGAGGTCGGCTCGGCCGTCACCGTCGATGTCCGGGGTGCGCAACGTCGCGTAGTACTGCGGAAGGTTCCAATTCGAGGCGTCATCGAGGTCCGGTCCTGCGAACGACGCTTCGAAGCCGTCGCCCACCGAGGGCCAACATCGGATCCCGGCGTTCGCTCGAGCGCAGAGGTCGGCGCGGCCGTCGCCGGTCACATCGGCGAGTCGCAGCGTGGAGAAGTTCGAGACATCGCTCCAACCCTGGGCGTCGGACAGCGCCGGACCCGTCAGATTGACGGACAGTGGGCCGGTGCGCGACAGGGCGCACTCGATCCCGTCGACGCCGCGCGCACACACATCCGCGGCCCCGTCGCCATCGACGTCGCTCATCGTCTGGTCGAACGCGTCGGCGACCAGCGTCGTTTCCTCGGGGGCCTGACAGTTGTTGCTCGTGATCGTGGTTCCGGCGCGCGGGTCGCCGAACTCCACAAACGATGCGGGCACGCTGGGGCAGGTGAAGTAACGACACGGCGTCTGGATCTTGAAGTGCAGGTGCACGCCGCAGATGTAGCCCGACCGACCCACCTTGCCGACGATGTCGCCCTGGCGGACCCGATCGCCGACGCGCAGCGTGCTCGAGTTGGCCTGGAGGTGCGCCATCTGCGCTTGCGTGCCGTCCGCGAGCTCGATCACGACGTAGTTCGCTTTGGTCGCGTAGGCCGGGTCACAACCGGACTGCGTCTGATTCATGCGCACGTGCGAGACCACGCCGTCGGCGGGCGCCGCCACCTCGCCGCCCTCTGGGATTCCGATGTCCCACGCCCACGAACTCTCGCCGGTGTGGCTGCCACCGTTGTGACCCTGGGTGACCTTGTACGTATCGCCGCACGGCCACGGCACGTACAGCGGCGGCGGGGCGGCCGCGCCAACCGCGGGGGCGAGAAGGGCGCTGGCGGTCAGCAGTTGGATGACGCGTCGGAGAGCGGATCGGGGCGGTGAACTTGGCATGCCTACGATCTATCGACTTCCGATCGGGGTCGCAAGATAAAAAACGAACGTTTGTTTCTGGAGCGTGGGCCTACTGAAGCTCACGCGAGCGCTGTTCGGCGCGCTCCCACATCCGGATGTACGCTTCGGCGGACCGGAACACGATATCGAGGTCGTCGTCGCTCACCCCCGTTCGACGAGCGTCTTCGATCAACTCCGCCACGAGCCCGATGTGGATCATGCCTTCGGTGTTGAAGTCCACGACGCGCTCCCCCATCCGCGGCTGCTCAAACGTCACATCGCCTGCGTACGACTGGAACGGGTACTCCACGGGGTTCTGCTGGACGTCGGCGCAATTGGCGTCCGCACCGAACCGCGGGCCCACGATGCCGGCCAGTCCGTTGAGGTCGAACCCGAACCCCTCGGCCCCAAACCCACCCGCGGCGACAATCTGGTCCCGATGGTCCCGAAACCGGCTCGCCATCGACCCCGGATCGGCCGGGTCCGCGCACCGTCCGAATCCCGCCTTCGACACCCCGCCCAGGGCGAACAGCTTCCCGTCGTTGGTGTTGCCGTGGGTCCCGGCCGCCGGGTAGTCCGACTCGACGAGCAGCGCGAACGCGTCGAGGTACGACCGTCGCGGCAGGTGATCGATCTCGGGGATCATCCCGCGCTTCATCATCCCGCGCATCAGCGTCGTGCCCGCGGCCGTGAGCCCCGCTTTCTGGCACCACTCGCCGTCGAGCGCGGGTTCGCGGATCCGGCCGGAGTAGGGGAGCAGCTGCATCAACGGCATCATCGTGAACTGGATCAGCGGATTCGGGGCTGGCGCAAGGAACTCCTCGCGTGGTTCGTTGAATCCGCCGTACACGACACGTCCCTTGTCGAAGACCGTGTCGACCACGGGGCAGTCTTCGACATAGTTCGACCAGTGCCCGGTCGTGATGAAGTTGCCGAGTTCCACGATGCCGCGGTGTCCGTCGCCGGGCGTGAAGGCGTTATCGTACTTGTGGTTGGGGAACACCGCGCGCACGCCGCGCTCGCGATACCGATCGAGTTGAAGCTCGATGTGCGCGGTGTCGCATTCCGGTCCACCGGGCCGCGGGGTCAGATAGCAGTCGAACAGGTTCGGGACCTCGATCCCGAGGATGATGGCGAGCTTGCCCTGCGCGATCACATCGCGAGCGGCCTCGGGCGACTCCACGATCCGAAACCAGCCCTCGCCGGGCCCTCCGGACTGCGCGTCGATGTATCGCTCCATACGCCGCACTTCGACCAGCTGTCGGTCGATGTTGAGCATGTCTTCGCAGCCGTACCGCACGGGTTGAAAGCCGGTGTCGGCCATCAGATCGCAGAACGCTTCATTGCTCACGGCGTGTTGCACCATCAGTCGAAGCCCGCTCATCCAGGCCCGCTCGAGCCATTTGTAGTACTGCGTCTGATGGGTCGAGCTCGTGCGCGTCGGCCAGTCCGTGAACGTCGGCCAGCCGTCTGTCGCGTGGTTGGGTTCCGGCAATCGGCCCGTACTCAACAGCGACAGGAACGACCCCTCGTCCAACGTTCCGCTCTCGTCACTGAACCCCCAGCCGAGGAAGTCGGCGCGGCCTTCGGGGCCGTGGAAGAGCTCACAGTCGCCCATCGCGTGCGTGACCCCGAGGCGGTGAAACGCTGCGCCGTGAAAGACGCCGCCGCCTCCGAATCCGAAGTTGGACAGAATGTGCGAGTGGGTGTCGACGAACCCATACAGCGCGCCGTCCTCGTACGTCTTCGCGAGCACCGCTCCGGTGGCGTCCAGGGACATCTCCGGATGATCGGCACAGCCCTCGGCCGGCTCGATGGTGAGCGCGGCCGCATCCACGCCGTCGTTCACGAGCCCGTCGAACCCGAGGAAGTCGTCGGTGCGCCGGTTACGCAGCCGATAGCGCAGCGACACCGTATCTGAGAATTCGAGCTGCCACTCCGCTCCGGACACGTAGTTGTCGTCGACCCGCGAGACGTCGGACTGAAGCGTCGTCTCCCGCAAGATCGGGCCGTCCTCCGCCACCAGGTAGCCGGCGTCGGCGTCGTAGAACAGGTACGTGGCGAGGTCCGACGCCTTCATGACGAACGGCGCGGCCTCGGCCGCCGAAGTGGCGTCGAACGCATAGTGCTCGTCGTCGCTGGCCCGCAGCCAGCGTTCGGCTCCGTCCGCATCGGTCGTGCCCAGCGCGTAGCAGCCGTTGGCGAAGGCGTAGCGCGTGGCGTCGTCGGGATGCTCGATCGGCGGCATCGCGTCCGGCGCACCGGTGGTACCCGCATCGCCGCCTTGGGAGTTCGCGCCGCCATCGCATCCGGCGAGCAGCGCGACAGACAAGACAAGGATGGAACTCTTCATGGTCGCTCCATATTGTCTAGGCCGTGCGCACGGTGAGCGCCGTCTCGAGCACCCATGCGAGCTGACTCGTATCGACCGGCTCGTCGAGGAACGCCGTGACACCCAAGGCGTTCGCGTACTCGCGGGTCGTGAAGTCATCGGGAGTACCGAGCAGCACGATCGGCATCCGCCAATTGTGTTCGAACCCCAGCTCGAGGATGCTCAGCCCGTCCAGCACCGGCAGCGCGGCCTGCAGCACAACCGCATCGGGCGACGATTCGTACACCGCGTTGATCAGGCCCATGCCGTCCTCGACCCACACGGAATCGAACTTCGTAGAGAGCCCCGGTTCGGCGGCGACGAACGCCGTTCGCTCGCCGTGCGCGAACACGAGGCGCGGCCGCTCGATGACGGCATGCTGCGACTCCTCCTCCAGCCAGCCTTGCTCCCGATACTGCTTGAGCCGGTAGTACATTTTGCGCTCCGAGATTCCCAGAATCTCGCAGGCGTCCTTGACGGGGGTGACGGTCAAGTACGTCCGAATAATCGCGTCACGCTCGATCGCTTCCAGAGACCGAATCTCGTGCGGAGCGGGGGGATCCGTCGCGTGCACGCCGCCGCGGAGCCGGTCGCGGACGATGCGCGGGGTGATCTTGCCCGTCGAGCGGCGAATCACGGCCTGCCGCGCCACGTTCTCCAGCTCGCGCACGTTGCCCGGCCAGTCGTACTTCATCAGCAGCTGAACGACGTCCGGGCGCGTCTCCAGCGCCGTGCGTCCCTCGTCTTGCGCCGCGCGGGCGACGAAGTGCTCCCACAACCGCTCGATGTCGCTCTTGCGCTTGCGCAGCGCGGGAACCTCGATGCGAAGCACGTCGATCCGATAGAACAAGTCCGCCCGAAAGCGACCCGCTTCGACCTCGTCTTCCAACCGGCGATTCGTGGCGAACACGAGGCGGACGTCGACCTCCACCGAGCGCGTCGCTCCCACCGGCTGTACATGCTGGTCTTGCAGGACGCGCAGCAGTTTCACCTGCATGCTCAACGGGAGCTCCCCGATCTCGTCGAGGAACAGCGTGCCGCCGTCGGCGGCTTCGAACTGACCGATCCGTCGCTCGGTGGCCCCGGTGAATGCGCCCTTCTCGTGGCCGAACAGCTCGGACTCGAGCAGTGATTCTGGGATCGCGCCGCAGTTGAGCGCGATAAACGGACCGTTGCGACGCGGCGAGAGCCGATGGATCGATCGGGCGACGAGCTCTTTGCCAGTCCCGCTCTCGCCGGTCACGAGGATCGGCACGCTCGTCGGCGCCGTTTTCGCCAGCAGGCGACACAGGTCCTGCATCGGCCCGCTCGAGCCGACCATCGGTTGGACACGCAGCGGCACGCCGCGCGCCGGCCGGTGCTCCTGTGCGTGGAGCTCCTTGTTGATGATGCGCATGAACTCGTCGTCGGTCGCCGCGGCCGGGATTAAGCCGTCCACTCCGACATCGAGCGCCTTCGAGAGCGTCTCCGGCGTGTACCCATCGACGACGACGAAGGACGGGCAACCGACCCGTGCGCCGGTGGTGAGCACGTGATCGCGGGCTGCGGCCAGCGGCACGTCGGCCCCAATGAGCAACAGGCACACCTCGGAGCCGTCCGGCATCTCGCTCACGACTTCGAATTCGTGATCCGCGAGGACCCGCGCGAACTCTCCGACATCACCGACCACCATCGCGGGAAGCGAGTTGACGTCGTGTCCCGTCACAACGGACACCGCATGTTCGCGCACCGCGTGGTGATCATGAGCACGTCACGGCAGACGAGCCCGTCGCAATCCTCGTCCTCACAGTCCACCTTGCCATCACAGTCGTTGTCGACGTCGTCCCCGCAGACGCTCTCGCGGAACCCGCCCGGGCAGGTGCAGCGGGCCGTCTGCGGCCCGCCGTCGCCGTCGGGATCGACGCACTCCTTGCCGTCGACGCAGCTGCCGCAGGCGCGTCCCAGCCGCACGTCCCCGCAGTTGTCGGCCCCCGACTCCAGCACCCCGCACTCCACGCCGAGCCGTGCGCAGAACTCGACGTCGGACTCCGGCACGCACTGGCCACACGTCGTGCCGTTGCAGTCGATCCCCGCCGTGCAGGTCCCGCAGTTCGCAACGCGCACCGCTCCGCAGTTGTCCAGCGCTTCGAGGTCTCCGCACTCCGCGTCATACGCTTCGCAGAAGTCGATATCCGTCCCCGGCACGCAACACACGCGAGAGTTGCTGTCGCAGATGCCGCCGTCCAAGCACTCGCCGCAGTTCACCGTTCGGGATGCGCCGCAGGCGTCGGTTGCCGAGAGCTCGCCACATTCGACGCCCTGCGCCTCGCAGAGTGCCCCCTCGCTGACGACGCAAGCGTCGGTCTGTGGGCCGACGTCCGACGTGCGCGCGTCCGGCTCACCGTCCGTCGTACCGCTGCCCGGAACGTGCGGGTAGCGCGAGGACGGCGGAATGCATCCGGTGGCCGTCAAAACGGCCGTGACCAGGACAATCCTGCCGACAGCTCGCTTTCGCGTTCGACGCTGCGGCCTGGTTTGATCCACAACCATACACCTACTCCAAGTACGGCGCCGCCCGCTGCGTACAGCGTCGGCACCAGAATTCTCGCCGTGTCGACGCTGCGGGCGATGCGCGCGTGTTCGTTTTCAGCCCCGGTTTGAGCATCCTTCAGACGACCGACCGTCGACGTCAGCGTGACAATGTGTAGCACAGCCGCGGTCGCGACGAGTGCCCCCCCCACCGAAATGGTCGCGATCGCGGGCACGATGGAGCGGGGCGGCGGTTGCGGTGGCGGCGCAACGACCACATCCTTGACCGCCGCGCGCCGGGTGGCGAGCTCCACCCGCGCCGCGGAGATGCGGTCGCGCGTGTACTGATCGCGCGCGATGGCGTCCGCCTCGAAGAGCAACCGTTCCGCCAGGTCGTAGCTCTCCGCCTCGGTGGCGCTGTTCGCCAGCGTTACTTTGCAGTTCGCGACCACTGAGGCGGCCTCGTCCGTCTCTTCGGCCGCACCGCGCCACTGCAGTAGAAAGGCGTTGGCCGCCGTGATCGCCTCGTCGCAGCGTTCGGCCTTGAACCACGCCACGGCCTCACTCTTGCGGAAGATCGGATCGGCGTCTGCCGCATAGGCCCGGCCGAAGTTCTCGGCCGCGCCGACGAAGTCGCCGCCTTGAAACGCCGCGACGCCGGCGTCGTTCCATTCGTCGGCGCCTTGGGCGTAGGCGATGGAGGAGAACGCCCACAAGACGGCCGAAACGGCGATGGGTAGCAAGCGCATCAGTAATTCAACTTCACGGAGGTACGCGGCTTCGGGGTCGTCGGACTGGCGTCGGCGTCGGGTTTCGTCTCCGGTCGAGGATCGGCGGCCGGCGATGCCTTGGCAACCGTCGGTTTTCGAACGGTCGGCGTCGGTGCGTCGACCATCGGCCCCGCGGCATCGACGCTCTGCCCCGCATCCGCGGCGGCTGTGGTCGTCGGCTGCGTCACGACGTCGACCGCGGCGAGGATCTCACCGGGGTCCGGCTGCACGACTTCGCTGGTCGCGACCACGACCGGAAGGGGGGGGGGTGTCGGGGACGGCCAGAGCACAAACACCACGGCGACCAGCACCAGCACGACCGCGACGGCCGCGATCACGCGGTCCCGTCGGCCGTGCGCCTCGAACGGGTCGAGGTCCATCGTCAACTCATTGCGCACGTGCGTGTCGCGCAGCTGCTGGGGGCCCACGACGAGCTTCACCGGCGGCGTCGAATGCAGGGTCGGGGGGGAGCCCTCGAGGTCGATGATCAGGGCGTCCAACGCCGTGACGACCTCCGCCATCGTCGGGCGATCCTGGGCCTGCTTCTGCATCATGCGGACGACGAGGTCCCGGACAGCCTGTGGCGCCGTTCCACGAAACGGCGGAATCGGCTGCGTCACGTGCATGATCAGCACCGTGGAGGCCTTCGCGGCCCAGTACGGCAGGTCGTCTTCGAACATCTCGTAGATCATGCAGCCCAGGGCGTAGACATCGACGGCCGGGGTGACCTCTTCGTCCGCTCGACACTGCTCGGGGCTCATGTAGGCCGGCGTCCCGTGGGCGTCTCCGACCTGCGTCAGCCGAATCTCCTCCTCCTGCGGCATCCGCGACAGCCCGAAATCGATGATCTTGATCTGGCGCGTGTCGGCACTGACCAACACGTTCTCCGGTTTGAGGTCGCGGTGGCGGATCCCTTGCTGATGGGCGTGATCCATCGCCGTCGCGATGTCGCGAGAGATCCGAAGCAGATCCAGATCTCCCCATCCCTCGCGCGCTTCGTGCAGCGTCGTGCCCTCCACCAGCTCGCTGACGAGATACGGTGCGTTGGCTTCGTCGAACCACCCGAAATCGTACACCCGCACGCATCCGGGGTGGTCCAGGCGGCCTAACGCCTGGGCCTCGCGCTCGAACCGCAGCCGGAATCCGGCGTCCTCGGCGAATTCCTTGTGCAGCATCTTCACTGCGACGGGCCGGTCGACCACACGTTGTCGAGCGCGATACACCACGCCCATCGCGCCCTCACCGAGGACCGACAACAGCTCGTAGCGTCCGTCGACGACGCTGCCTTCGAGGTTCTCCTCGCTCACACATTGCACCCATTGAGTTACCGGCAGTCTACCCGTCGGCCGCGGTGCCGCGCAAGGGGACTGCATCTTTTGCATGAGCGGCGCGGCTCATGCAAATGGTGCATAAACCGG
>JBFIHF010000009.1:0-52876 GCA_041601915.1 Bradymonadaceae bacterium | reverse complement strand
GGGCAGCTCGTCGCTCGAGGTCGCGGCGCGGGGAAGCGACGGGGAGCTCGACGACGTGATCGATCTGACGGCGGAAGAGGCCGCGAAGGTCTCGCTGTCGCACAAGTGCAACTTCCTCGACTTCAAGACCGCGCAGTACGGCGTAGGTACCGCCGCGACGCTCGACTACACGCTACGCAACCGCCTCGACCGCATCATGTTGGGATACGGCTTCGCGCCGCTGTCGATGTCGCCCGCGGCCATCGAGCTCGACGCTGGCCGGATGAGGGTCGGCACGCTCGTATTCACGCCGGCGATGTCCGCGGGCCTCGTGACCGTGCGCTCCACGGTCGACGACGAGGAGCTCGAGCTGCGCTTCGTCGATCCTGCAGACATCGACAGCGTGAAGGTCAACGGACTTCGTACGGTGTCGCGCACGTCGAGGGCGGCGACACGCAAGGTGTGGCCGCAGTATCGCGGTGAGCGCGTCTGTCGAGCTGGGGTCGGCCCGCAGGTGGCGAGTGTGGTCGGAACAAACTGCTCGGTCGAAGTGACGGGCGCCGCGACCGACGAGCACTTCACGCTCGAGATTACTCCCCAGGCGGTCGGGCCGTGTGCGTTCACGCTCGAAGTCCCCGAAACGAGCGTGTCGGAGTCGTTTGAGTTCCAGATTTCAGACGGTGAGTGACTCGAGTCACCTTTTACGGAAGCTCATTGGAGTCGCCGACTACTTCCGCCAGCGAGCGAATCGCGACCTTCCAACAACGACCAGAGTCACAAGAAGCCATAGAGAGGCGATAGGACCTGGAGAGTTCCGGTGGGAGGAGCAGGAGCAACCACCTTCGGTCCTCGGCGCCGATCCGGGTGGGGAACTGTTCGGGCCTACGTCGCCATCGGCGGCGCCTGTGTCGGGCGCCGGGTCGCCACCATCGTCGGTTGTGCGGCTGGGAAGTGCGTCCCCGTAGCGCAACCAGAAGTGTCCCGTAATCGTCCGGTACTTCTGGCCGGAGACGACCTCCAGGCGATAGCGGTCGTCGTTCGAGGTCGGCGATTCCAGCACAACTTCAAAGACGAACGGGTCTCCCGTGATGTCGACGCCCTCCTCCGCGACGCCGTTCTTGACCAGCCGTATCTGGTCGCTTCCCTCGGTGGCGCCGGTGATGGTCGCGGTCAGAATCACTCGCTGCGCCGACACAGTGTCGCCGGCTCTTGGCGGGTCCAACGCCATGTCGACCATCGGATCTGACGGCCCCTGCAACTTCACGACGGTTCGGTTGTTCCGGATGCCCTCGATCAGGGCCGCGACGCTGAGAGCTTCTGCGTAGACCATCGTCGTTGGGGAGCCGATCGGGCTGTCGAAGTTCCCGAGTCCCACCCCGGCTTTGTGGTCATCACTGCCACCAAGCGGCGCGGCGTGGGCACCGGCGTCCAGGAGACCCTCCCAGAACGTGATCGCCCGGGGCGTAAAGACCCGGCCTGTCGGCTCCCACCCTCCCGTACCAATCTCGACGCCGTCGACCTTCGTTGGGTCGATGTCGTGCGACCAGGCACAGCCAATGCAGAAACCGGCGAGGTCGAGGGCCGGATGGTTGATGCTGAACAAGGCGCCGTTGGCATGCACCGCGTCGATGGCACCGTCAACTGTAACGCCAGGCTGGCCGATCTTGTGGTCGACCCAGGTGGTCAGACCAAACGTGCTTGCATGCCCTTGATACGTGGTCCATTCCGTGCCGGGCACGATCAGTAGATTGGGGTGCCGCGCCTGTACGTCCACGATGAAGTCGTGCTGCGACACGGTGTTGTGGTCGGACAAGTGCACAAAATCGAGCCCGTTTTCGCGCGCGAAGGTCGCAACTTCGTCGATGGACGGTCTGGCATCACCACTCTCCAGCGAATGCACATGTAAATCGCCGGCGTACCATCGGGCGGTGGACTCCAGGGCCGCAGACGCCACATACGAGGTGCGCCCAGTTTGGGCCGGGAGCGTCGCCGTCGTTCGCAGTTCAATTTCGATGTCATAGAAGGCCGGCATCTCGGAAATCTTGGCCTTTCCGACGACGACATTCCACGTACCCGGCTCGATGGGACCGGCAAGATAACTGCGGGATGCCGCCTCCGTCCCCACGATGGCGGGCTCGCTGTTGCCGCCCCCCCATCCTCTGAACGCTCCGCTCGCGTCGACCAGACCCCAGTCGAGGATGTTCTGGTCGGAAAGGTCGTCATGTCGAATCTCGATTTCGACCGTTCCGTCGGGCACGGCAAAAGGCACAAAGAAATGGTCCAGCGGGCCGGCGGGCACTTCTTCCTGGATGACGATCAGTTCCTGGCTCGACGCTGTGCTAGCCAGTCCAACGTTAAGGGCTAGGAACAACGCGATAGCAGCGCACTTGCTCATGGTTCGGCCGTGCCGTCGGTCGTAGGACGGCACTGGGTTCAACTCGTCGGTGCGTAAGGTCTCGTTCATGGCGAGAAATATAGCGGATAGGGAGTTCTGACGCGACGCACCTCGCCGGATATCCCAAACACTGCTCGACGTCGCAGGCGCGCCCCGACGAGGCGCACCATGTTGGAGAGCTCAGGTTAGCCAGCCCTTGTGTCGGTTACCGGCTGTCCGATGTGTCGACTTTCAACTATGGTTGCCCATTGGAACGACCCCAAGGCTCCCATGACACGCTGGCTGACTGCGTCCTTCGCGGCGCTCGCTTTCACCGTTGCGTGCAGCGACGGCAACACCAACAAGTCTGCGGCCGACGTTGGCGACGTGAACGCAGACACCAGCGTGCCGGATGGCGAGTGGTTCGGTTGCCTCGATCCGTCGACCCACATCTGCGTGGCCTCGGAGTACCCCGTCACCACGTCCGAGAGTGTTCTCGAGCGATGGAAGCGCGACTGCATGGCCAAAGACGGCACGATCGTCGACGCGTGTCCCTCGGCGGACCAGATCGGGTGCTGCGAACAGACGCAAGAGCCGTACACGACGCGTTCGTGCGACTACGGAGAGCTGGTCGAGGGGGGCATCGTGGCCACCTGGGATCCCGAGTACCTCGCCGTCAGATGCGCCGAGGAAGGCGGGATGTTTGTGCCCGGCGAGGTGGCTGAGGCCGTACCGCCGGACAGCACGTTCGAGCAGTGCGCAGACGGCATTCATCACTCCTGCCCGGCGCCGCAACGCTACAGCTGCAGCCACCAGAAATGTGGCATCGCAGGTCCGCTCCTCACCCAGATTGTCGGTCCCGACGGCGCGGACGTCGTGGTCACCAGCGACTGGTTGGACCTTTCGATTGTGCTTGGCCTCGTCGTACGGATCCCCGCGGGAACCTTCGTCGAAAACACCGCGGTGACGATCCGTCTCGTGACGCCCCAGGGCGCGTATGTTGACGACTTCGGACCTCTTCCGCTCGGCTTCGAAGAGGGGTATGTCCGCCCATTGCCGGTCGAAGTGACTGCTGAGAAACCCTTCGCGAACAACGTCACGATCCTGTTCCCGCACGACGTCGGCGGTGGCGAAACGATTATCTCGAGTCCAGCGCTGATCCCGACCGCCTTCTTCAAGGACGCGCAGGGGACCTGGCGGGGGATCTACGCGACCAGCGTGGGGCTGCATGCGTTCACAATCGACACCCAGCGGCAGGGCGTTTGGCGCTTTGGGATGACGTCCCTTCGGGACATCGCCGACTCGAGCAACACCTCCTTGCTCGAGGGAGCCTTTGGTAGCGCCGCCATCTCGGAACTTGTCGCCGGCGTACAGGAGTTTGCCGACGCCAAGCGTGATGGCCTGAGTTCGGTATACGACTGCACAGGGCTGAAGGCGTTCTACGACGACGTTGTGGCCTACCACGACGTAGCCTGGGCCGCGTTCGGAAGCGACCTCAATCCGGCCTGCGGCCCTTGCGATCTCAGCGTCGACGAGCTGCACGAGATCATCGATGTGATGATTAGGTTTCGAATCTTTAACATGCTCAACCACTATGACCTGGGTCTCACCGAGGCCCAAGAGTCGACGTTCGGATTTGGTGGTGACGAGATCGTCCCCGATCCGGTGGGATACGTGACGGGGCAGGTCAGCCAGAGCCTCGCCGCTTCGAAGTTCGGCGAATGGCTCGCCGCCCACGACAGCCAATGCATCGTCTCCTGCGCAGTCATCGATGGGGCGGTCAATGTCTCCGGCGTCTCCTATGCCGCCCGAACAGCGGCGGGGGCCGTTTCGGGCACCCTGTGCGAGACCTGCCTCGAAGCGAACCAGGTAGAGGTCTGCTCGCACAGCTGCCTCGCCGAAAACTGGACCGACATTGATGGTGTCAGACATTCGGGGCTGTGGCTGCAGGCCGGAAAGGCCTACGGAAGCTTTGCACTGGCACTGATTACCGAGATGTTCGCAGATAAGATTCAGTGTTCCCTGCAGTAACGAGACCTCCGAATCAGCGGGCCACAATGAACAGCCTGCGGGGTGCCAACACCTCTCGCCTCCATCGCGCGCCACTCGGCGAATCGTCCCTTGCCGCGTAAGGAAACTCGCGGGGGTCAGACGTCGTCCTCGTATGCTGACCGCATACGATATCGCTTGGAGCACCTTGATCGAAGCTGGAACTACATCACACTGAGACCAGCTACTCGCCCTCGCCGATTATCGGCGGGCAAGTGCAAGCCAACTGCAACTCTCGGAGAATCAAATGTCCCTGAAACTGTTGATACACGTTGGACTTCTGTTGGTCGGCGGCACTCTTGGCGGCTGCAGCGGGGACACCGCGACGGCCAGGTCGGCATGTCCGGGCCAGGGGTGCGAATGCACCAATGCGTCCTGCACGTGCGAAGCCGACGCGACGTGCAGCTACGACTGCGGCGGTGTCGATGCGACGGGTCCATGCAGTTTCGATTGCGGCTCGGGGGCAGACTGCGACGCGACGCTCGTCGGCACCGGCGGCACGGTCACCTGCGCAGAGAATTCGTCATGTGTGGCGACCGGCGGAAATGCGAGCGCCGCGACCTGCCAGAGTGGTGCGACGTGTGCCGTCGACATTGGCGCGGACACCGACGTCGATTGCCACGCCGGCTCCAGTTGCGACGTCAAGACCGGGATTGAGGGCGACGTCGACTGCACGTCGGCGACCTGCGTCATCGACGTCGGGGCCGACAGCGATATTGATTGCGGCGGCGCCGAAGCGGACTGCACGATCACGGTCGGCAACGAGTCGACCATCAACTGTACGGACGGCGCGACGTGCCACGCCACGTGTACCGGCGAGTGCGGAATGACGTGCGACGAAGGCTCCGACTGCTCCATCACGTGCGCCGGCCAACCTGAGCCGCGTTCGTTTTCAGGCGATGGCTCCTGCCCCGCGGAGAACGACGAGCAATAGACAGCCCGGCTCGTCGCAGCGCCTGTGTGCCCCGGAGGTCAGGGCCCGCTCCACGTGGTGTCGGGCAGCGTCTGAGCCCCGAACGGCGCCTGCAGCGATGGCAGCGAAAACGCGTATGCGAGCTGAGGCTGCCGGTCGTCCAGAAACAGGTAGAAGATCCCGAAGCAGAGCCATCGACGCTCGGCGTCCCAGAACAGCGCGTGCAACTCGTGCCACCCCGCTTCGCCGCACTCCACCGTGCAATCCACGTGACTGAACACGTATACGTCGAGTTCAGTGCCGCCCACCCGCAAGAAACCTGGCGAGGCGCCCTCGATCCCCACATCTGGGCCGATGACCGTGAAGCCATCGAGCAGCGGTGGGATGGGCATGTCGACCGCCCCGAACGAGACGTTCACTGTCGACGCGGCAGGCGACTCTGCACACGTCCCCGTCGCCGGAACGCGCTCCAGAAGACTGCCATCGGTACCCTCGGCCCAGATGTCCGTCAACGCACCGTCACGACAGTAGAACCAGAGTACGGTCAGCGCGTCGTCCGCCACGGCGAGGGCTTGATACAGCGTGTAGCCAAACGCCTCCCACTCCTGCTGTTCGTAGACCCCCAACGGCAGGTGCTCGCCGTCGATCTCCACAGAACCAGAGCCGGAGGCGATCGTGACCGCGCCGTAGCGCCCCGCACCCCGGCCTTCGATCCCGATGGAGAAGGGCACCGTGTAGGAGCCCTGAGTGGCCGGCAATGCGAAGCCCGTCGGGCGTGCGTCGACGTCCAGTCCCGACGCGTCGATGCCCGGGTGGGAGGTCAGGTCCCCGCCGGCGTCACTCAGCCCACCATCTTCAGCCACGCCGACGTCGGCGGACGCGCCCGGCTCGTGCTCCGGCGAGCAGGCTGTGAGCCCAGTCGCGATCAAGATGGGGAGGAGAATGCGGGCCAGAAGCATGCTTCGACGCTACGCGATCGGGACCGCCCTTGCGAGTGTCGGCGGCTTCGTCTGTTCTCGGCTCAGGCCGGCGATCGTTCAGAGCGCGTTGTCGAGACACTCGTCAAGTTCGTCCCGTTCCTGCGACGCGTTACCCGATGCTGTCGCCGAGCGCGCCGAGAAGATCCCGTGGATACGGGCGGGGAGGGGTGGGCGACTCACTCGGACCTCGGGAAGTTGTAGTCGGTCGGGAGCTCCGCGTCGCAGATCGCGCAGACGAACCACCCGTCCTTCACGATGTTGCGCTCGCCGCATGCCTCGCAGAGCCTGAACACAAACTCCGTCGTGAACTTCCGCGGGTACGCCATGATGCCGAGACGGAACAACGCCATTGCGACCGCGTCCATCGAGGTGAAGTCGGGGCAGAAGCCGGTCGATTGGTTGGTCAGCGTGGCGACCTCCAGGCCGGCCGCGCCCTCGACGAAGCGGATCTCACCCGCGCCAAGAACGGGCCCACCACCCGCGCATACGACGTGTTCTGACCGACGCGGTGCGACGCGTAGTCGACAGCGCTCATCGACGACGTAGGTGCACACCTCATCCCGTGCCTGGAGGCCGTGGTCCTCGAGCGAGGCCAACACGGCCTTTAGCTCGGCCAGAGTCTCGAGTGGTGCCGATGGCGGCTCGAGATCGGTGCGTTCGGCGGCGTGCGAGTCGCCCACGTACGAGAAGGTCGGGACGATGAGCTTGTTCATCACAATCTCTGCGCCACCCACGACCCGTGCGCCTTCGTGCATCGGGAGTTCCGTGCCCGGTCCCACGTCAAGCCATGCGGCTGGCCACAGGGGATGCAGTCGCGCGTTCGCGACGCCGCCCGGTTGGAGGACCTCGACGTCAATGAGCGTCACCGCCGCGTCGTTCAGTGTCAGTTCGCCGGACGGCATCCGGTGCCCCAGGTCCCACGAGGGGCGGTAGCCGTCCGCGAAGATTGGTGTGGAGCGACCGCCGTCGGCCGTCCCAACAAGTCGGACTCTCGCCCGGATGTACCCGTGCTCTGTCTCGTAGGACTCCCAGTTCATGAGTTTGCCGGGCAGTACACGAGAACACCCTCGGAATCGATGTCCGTGGGGTCGTGGGGCGAAAGGCTGAGTCTGCTGCCGTCATCAAGCTCGACTTCCTCCAGAGTGAGGTGGCGCGCAGGCACCGTCGCCCACCAGTCGTCGGCGACACGAGATTGCCAATCGATGCACCTCGGCTCAACCCCAAGCTGCTCGGCGACGAAATCGCGCAGCGAGTTCGCGGTTTCCTGCTCCAGCGGAGCTTCGTCGTCTCGCAGGTGTCGGTCGAGCGTAGCGGCATACTCGTACAGCTCATCGCGTGTGGGTTCAGGCTCGATGCGTCGGCGGTTGACAGAAGCCTGCGGACTCATCAACTCCTCGACGGAGGAGGCGATGGACGCGGTGACCAATGCGCAGAGGACGCCGCCATCGCGCAGCTCATCGAGCGCCATCTGCTGTCGCCAGAATGGCCTTACGATTCCCCATCTTCCGGGCGAGGACAGCTGCTCCAGTGCACGGAGTACGCTGTCGTTCACGGGAGTGTTCGAAGTCACCGTGAGGTACTCCACGGGCTCCAACGCCCACCGAACGTGGCTCCAAAGAAGCCGTAGCTCGCGCCACCTGCGCCGCCCTGAATCTATGTTGTCGTTGTCAGGCACTGGATCCCGCACAAATTCGATTGTCGGCGGCATGACGCCATGGACCTCCGCCGTCACTCAAAGGCCGACCCCGAGACCTGCGGCGAGTCCTGCGCGGACCCGTCGCCGCGCCGCGACGAGACCGAGCAGAAGAATCGCGATCCAGCCGTTCCGACCGCCGTGGGCAGTGGTGCAGCCCCCGTCCTTGCTGTCAATCGCGGGTGGCGGACACTCAATCTCGACGGTCTGGGGTTCGGCGAGGAATTCGCTCCCGCTGACACCGACGCGAAGCACCAACTCGTGCGCTCCCTCCGAAAGAGTCGAGCCGCACCGATAGACGTGCCGATAGGTGAACGATGTCTCAGTTGAGAGCGTCGCACGATCCGCTTCGACCACCTCGCCATCAATGCTCAATCCCAGTCGAGCAGACTGCACCCAAGGACCCCAGGCAGGGTCGAGGTTGACCGTCGTCACGAGCCGGATGCCAGAGTCGTTTACGAACGGAGCGATCGAACCGAGCGCCGTCGGAAGCACTGCCTCGGGCGTGATGACGAAAGTGTCGGCCTCCTGAGTCTGCGCCGGCGCGGTACCTCCGGAGGCGCAGGTTTCGTCCTCCCACGCCAGCAAGTAGGAGCCGACCTCGCGCGTGAACTCCAGCTGCCGGGCCAACGGTCCTTCTGACGCCGGGACGAGCTGAGTCTCGACAAGCGTCAGCCCTTGCTCCCCGACCAGGTAGAGCTCGGGCGCGGGGTAGTCGCTAAAGTCGTCCAGCCGAAGCGGCTCCGAGGACCCCGGGTTGCTGATCTGGAGACGGACTGGATCGGTGCTGTTGACGGGAAACTCTGGTCCAGGGCCGAGAATCCGCATCGCCTCGCAGTACCGGGCCTCGTCCTCGGCAAATGCAGAGGTGGGGAGTCCCGCCGCGATGAGGACCAGCGTTGTCAGCGTGCGCTTCATCCGTTTCCTCCGAATGTTCGGAATCCCGGTCACCATGCGCCCGACGTACAACGGCCTCTAGCGACGAGGGACTCATTTCACCCGACGATCTGCGTCGAGTACCGGGGCCGGTTGTCTCCTCCTGAAGTCCGGCTGTCAACGGGATAGAGCGCCGAATTTTCTATCTGCGAACAGCCCGAGATCTCGTCGTTCAGATCTCTCCGATCCGTTGCTCGAGGCTCGGTGGCGGGGAGTGCAAGACGTTCTTTGGGATCTGCCGGAGGGGGTTCCGCAATCTACGCTACTGCTGTGAAGCATGCCGAGCGGACGCGCATGCAGCCGAACCGCTTTGCGCCCACACCTGCTTGAGCAGAATCAGGGCCTCATACTCTGCACGCACTGGCGGAAAATGGGCCTCGGTCCGCGACACCAGTGTCGGATGTAGCTGGCGCATGATGACGCAGGCACCGCGAGGAAGAGGTCGAGCACCTGGCCGCGGTTTCGGCTATTGTTGCGCGATGTCCGTGCTATCGAAGCTCACCGTCGCCATCATGCTGTCGGCCCCTGCGTGCGGGGCCGCACCGAGGGTCGAGCCTCCGCCGCAGCCACAGCCGCCCCCGGTCGTGCCTCAGCCACAACCGGCCCAGATAGATCCCGAAACGGACTGTTTCGACACCCTGCCGGCGACCGCCCTCGAAGTTGTCACCTTCAACATCCACGCGGGCCGCGACGCCGACATCGCCCAGATTGGCGCCGCGATACGGGCCCTCGACCCCGACGTTGTGGGCCTGCAAGAGATCGACGTGGGTACGCGGCGAACCGGTCGTGTCGACCAGCCGGCCGTCCTTCGCGAGACCACGGGCTTGACGGTGCACTTCGTGAAGACGCTCGATTACCAGGGCGGCAGCTACGGACTAGGAGTGGGGAGCCGGGACTCCTCGGTCGTGACCCCACTGCCGCTGGAGAGTGGTGCCGAGCCGCGCACACTGCTCGTGTCCAGTCACGAGTTCGAGGCCAGCCCGCTGGTAGTCGCGACCGCGCACCTCGACCCGCCATCTGACGACGACCGGCAGTTCGACTCGCTCGTTGCTGCTCTGAAGGAACACCGACCCGACGTGCTCCTCGTCGACCTCAACGCCATGGACGATACGCCGCGGTATGCCGCGCTGATCCAACTGGGCTACGTCGACGCCGGGGCGCTACATCCGACTTCGGCAAAGCCCACGCTACTGAAGGATGGGGCCGAAACGCGGATCGATTTCGTATTCGTCGGCCCCGACTTTGAGCCAGTCTGCGCCGAAGTGATCGATACCAGGCTGAGCGACCACCGCGCGGTCCGGGCGGCGATCGTTCGCAAATGATACTCCCGTCCATCCGGAAGACCCTCGACGACATCGGATAGACTGCCGTAAGCGCTCCGACTGGCCTCGCCCCGCTACCGAGCAACGCCGGCAAAAGCCCGGAGACCGACAGCGCGTCGGTCGCCCACGCGACCCCGGCGAACAGCGCCGCGTTGATGAGCAACGAGAAGATCCCCAGTGTCATGATGATGAAGGGGAAGCTGAAGAACGTTACGACGGGCCGTATCAGGGCGTTGACCAGACGACGCCTTCGACGTTGTTCTATGCGGCCGACCAAATCGCGACCGCGGTCGTCGCTAGTTTCACGATCACTGCTGTTCCTTCGGGAGTTGTTCGAGGAAGAAGTCTACCACGACCTTCCGATACGGAAACTTCTCCGACGGGTCACCGTGGCAATCGTCGTGGTCGCGCGGCCGCGTCCGGTGACGCCACTTCTGGCCACCGTCGATGCGGCAGCTGCCGAACGGTACATCGCATTTCGACCACAGACACATGCCTTCGGTGTGCTCGATCGCGCGGGCAGTGCGATCACAGCCGTTGAGCTGCTTCCAATGGCGTTCGTGGTCATCAACCGACGCGTCGATGTTGCGTTTCGTCTCCCCGCAGCGATGGCCGCCATCGATGGGGTGGTATGCGCTCTTCAGTTGCACGAGATTCAAGTACGGGACGGGTGTCTCGCACCGGAACTCGCTCGCCTCTTCCACCGTCATACGATGCCCGGTCACTGCGACCGCCGCGATCTCGCCGCGATCCGCGAGATCGCAGAGCATCTTCTGCGCGCCGCGCGCCCCGCGCGCCTCGGCGAGGATGAACAGCGGAACTTCGTGTCGTTTCACGAGCTTTCGGATCGAGCGCCACGCCTCTTGTTCGTTGCCGTTCTCCCAGGCGCCGCCAACGGGCACGGAACCGACGCGGAGCGGCTCGGCATCGAGCGCGAACAGAATGAGTCCCTGGGCATCCGCTTCGCTCTCGAGACCCACGTACTCGAGGAAATCGATGGGTTGGTTCCGGGTGCTCGGCGGCAGCAACGCGATGATGGCGCGGTACTTCGGCTCTGTGGGATATCGGACATAGTTGATGCCTTGTTCGTCCCATCCGGTCTTGAACGCGGCGCGTGCCGTGACGGAAAGATCGGGGCCCGCATCCGAAGCTTCTTTGGGAGACGGCCCGACCTCTGGGACCTGGCCTTTCACGAACGGCACAGCACGTCGTCGACGTTCGGGTTCCATCGACGCGTCGTCGAAGGGCCGAACCAGCCCGAAGCCGATCGCAGCCGCCAGCAGTGCGGTGCCGGCGATCACGAGCGCTCGCGAAGAGGGTGCGCGGACCGGAGTGGTCGCCGGTGCCGTGGTGAAGCAGTCGTCCAGCGCTCGTGCGACATCCTGCATCGAGCGAAATCGTGCCTCGGGTGCTTTCTGGAGCATGCGGTGAACGATCGCTGCGAGTGCGGGGGCGACGCCACCGAGCGGTGGCACCGGTTCGACGAGGTGGGCCATGCCGAGAGCCATCGCCGTGTCGCCATGGTACGGATGACGGCCGGTCAGCAACTCGAACAAGATGACGCCCAGGCAATACTGGTCGGTGGCGGGGCCGATGTCGCGTCGCCCACGCATCTGCTCCGGGCTCATGAACCCCGGTGTGCCGATGATTTCCCCGGTTTTGGTGATATCCGCACTCTCGGACTCCGTGAGCTTCGCGAGCCCGAAGTCGAGTACCTTGACGTGCAGCGGGGCGCCAGGTGACTCGACCACCAGGACGTTCGCGGGCTTGAGGTCGCGGTGCACGACGTTGAGATCGTGGGCGTAGATCAGTGCGTCGGCAATCTGGCGCGCGACGAAGACGGCCTCGGCGGGGGATCGGCCGCCCTTGCACCACTCGCGCAGCGTGCGTCCGCCGAGGTACTCCGTCACGAGGTAGATGGGGCCGTCGGGTACGCGCCCGTGGTTCAGCAACGTGACGCAGTTCGAATGGCTGAACCGCGCCAGGATACGCGCCTCGAGATCGAAACGCTGCTCGCCGGCGCGATCGACCGACGCGTGAAGGAACTTGATGGCGACCTCACGCCCGTTATGGAGGGTCGTCGCGCGCCACACGGCACCAAATCCTCCTGAGCCCAGGAGGTTGTCGAGCCGGTACCCGTCCACCACCACGTCGCGCTGCAACTCGATCGCCATGCAAGAGAGTAGGGCGCACTGACCCGTGCGACAACTCGCACGCGCCCGCTGAGCGTTCGTTTTGCGAGGGACCCCGCCGCTCCGACGCGTCGCAAAGGGGTGCGGGACCCGGGGCACGTCGCAAAGCGAGTTCACTGACCGCGGTCATCGCGCCGACAACAAGAATGCAAAAGGACCCGAGAGTTCGGGGAGACGTGAGGCTCTCCCGAACATGCGCGATCGCCTCCGACGACTCGCTCGTCTGCAGGGGTGACACCACGACTCCTGGACCGCCGGCGGGGTTCGTACGAGTCTACCTCCGCCGGAGCTGTCAGCCAGTGCGCGATCACTACTGACGGTCGCATGCGATGCCGGGGAGGCGATTCCGGCGGCTATGGACGGGCACAGCATCCGTAGACAATCCTACGCGGGCGGCGTGGGCGCGTTACGTGTACAAGGCGAAACGAGGGCTCGTCGTGGCGGGGAAGAAGTCGGGGCCGCCCGACTATCCGGCGCAGTCTGCGTTAGCCGAGCGTTGGGTTCGCCTGCAATCTTGGCTCGGCCACCCAGGACTCCTTTCGACGTCTGAGGCGATGCGGCGTCGTGTGACGACGATGGCATGGGAAGCGGCATCAGCGTGGACCGAAGCCGGCTTGGGGCAGGCGGGCGGCGCGGATTGGAACGGCCAGATCGGGGCACCTGGCTCCGTCAAGTCCGGTCGCGGGCGTGTGTTGCACGCTGGATCGGGTTGACGTACAACGCTAGATATTATCAACGAATCGAGTTGGTTGTGTTGTAGCAAGCGCAATCTTTCCATCGACCGCTGCCACCTCACGCGCCGCCGCCTTACGATCGAGAGCTGTTGAATGGGGGGCCGTTCCGAGGGTGAAATCCCGTGAAAGAAAGTGACGTCGTCGAGTTGATCGCCCTCGCCTACGGTGCGATCGGAACCCCCGAGTCCTTTGGGCCGCTGATGGAACGACTCGCCTGCGTGAGCGGGATGGAGGTCGTAGGGATCAGCGCGATGGGCCGAGACGAAGACGTGTTCGCGACGCAGATCTCGGCGGGGATCGATGACCCGTTTGTACGCGAGTACATCGACCGTATCGCCTGGGTCGACCCGTTCACGAAGTACGCTGCGTCGTTGCCCGCGGGCTGGTCTTGCTTCGCGGCTCAGCAACTCGTTTCTCGGCGTGACCTGTTGAAGACCGAGTTCTTCGACTGGATGCATCGCATGTCGACAAGCGATCTGCTGATCGTCGGGGAGAAGACCGAGGACCGCGGGATTCTGAGTCTGGTCGGGTTCACCTCGAAGCGGGTCAGTGTTGGAAACAACCATCTCGAGCTGTGGCGAATCCTCGGCCCGCACGTTTTCAAGGCCGTCGCGCTGTCGCGCCAGTTTGCGCGCCTGCAGACCCAGAGTGAAATCGGCAAGGAAGCGCTGTCGATGGCCGATTTTGGGTGCGCGTATCTGGACCAACACGGGCGGGTATTCTGGATGAATGCGTACGCCGAGGGCCTGCTTGAGGAGGCGGACGGACTCGAGCTGGATGACGCTCGGCGGCTGCGCGCCGTCGACCCCGCCGCGCAGGCGATGTTGGAGCGAGCCATCTGCGCCGCGCTGAGCGTGGCCATTGGACAGATCGCGCCCGCCCGCCCGATCTTGGAGATTCGGCGGCCGGGGCGGCGCGCCGTCGAGGTTCTCGTGAGCCCCCATCGCCCCGCGGGTCGATCGCCCTTCCCACCGCACGGAGGGGGGGTGCTAGTGCTCTTCGCCGATCCAGATTACCTGGACGAGCGGTTCGCCGACCGGCTGCGCAGGTTGTATGCGCTGACACCCACCGAGGCGGAGATCGCGCAGTGGCTGCTGTCGGGGTCCTCAGTGAACGAGATCGCGGAGATCTTCGGAAACAGCGTCCACACGATCCGCACGCATGTGAAGACGGTGCTACGCAAATGCGCCGTGTCCTCACAGGTCGAACTCGTCGGGACGCTGCAGCGAAGCCTCGCCCGCCTCGCCTGACCTCTTCCGTCCGGACGCGATCTACACCAGAGGGGGTATTCACGGGCCCCGGACGAGCTCGTAGTGTGGGCTCACTGAATCAAATCAGCCACACCGGGAACTCCGCTGCGCGGTCGAGGTCGTTGCATCCCCTGTCGGGAGGCAGTGGCGTGCAACCGGAGCAGTGCTCCGCAAATGGGAGCGTCCGTGAAACCCACCCTCACTGGCCTTGGCCCTCTGGCCTGGCCTCATCCTGACGTGAGGGGACGATTGCGCGATTTGCTCAGATCCCTTCTCCTTGCGTGTTTGGTGCTTTGCGTCTCACCACGAGCGTTCGCACAGGAAGTCGAAAATGGCGGTACGAATGACGTCGCACTCGATGCACCCATTGCGGCTGCTCCAAGTGTCTTGGAGCAGGCGGTACAAGCGCTTCGTGCCGAGCCGGCAGAGCCCACGCGCGCCATCGAGCTGCTTCAAGCTGCACCGGAGCCCGCCTCCCTCGAAGTGCTGGCATTGCTCGCGACCGCGTATTCCGTCTCCCGTGAGATCTAACGGCGTCCCGTACATTGCCGTGCCGGGCTCGGTGGCTCGGCGCGGCTCCTCGCTTCCGTCTGCGGATGTCGGGTCGATTGCGTCGAGTTGAGGCCGGCTGTGCGCTGTCGACCTGTCGTTCGCTGCCCTGGGCCGCCTGACCTCTTCCGTCGGGACGCGATCTACACCAGATGGGGTATTCACGGGCCGCGGACGCGCTCGTAGTGTGGGCTCACTGAATCACTAGCCACACGGGAACTCCGCTGCCAGCGCAGTCGAGGTCGTTGCGTCCCCTATCGGGCGGCAGTCGCGTGCAACCGGAGAAGTAAAATGGGAGCATCCGTGAAACCTACCGCTACCAGCCGTGGCGCCCTCTGCCTGCTCTTGGCTTGGTCCCTCGCAGCGTGTGACAGCGGTGGAGGAAGCCAGGGGACGTCGCAAGATGCTGGTTCCATCGACCAGCGGGATGCGCGTGGGAATCGTGACGCGTCCGACGACAGCGGAACGCACGATGCAGACGGCGTCGATGCGGAGGGCATCGATGATACGGGGACGTCGGATGCGGGAACCCGGGAGACGGGTGCGGTCGTCGGTGTCGCGTACGATGCCGAGACGGGCCGACCGCTGGCGGGGGTGTTGGTCGGTGCGAGCGACGAGGCGATGGCCTCGTCGAATGCCGATGGAACCTTCCGAATCGATGATCTCGGGGTCGGTGAGCATCTGCTCTCGATTCGAGGCGCGGGATTCGCCCGGACCTTCAAGAAGGTCGAGATCTTCGCCGCTGAAACGAGCTATCTGGAAGTGTTTGCGCCCCGCATCGGCCTCGAGCAACGTATCGACGCAACGTCCGGAGGCGAAGCCGTGGATCCCGCGACGGGAGCTCGTGCGTGGTTCGGGCCCAACAGCCTCGTCAACGGGAACGGCGAGGCGGTCGAGGGGGAGGTGACAGTGAGCCTGACCTCACTGAATCCGCGCGAGGCCACGCAGCTCAAAGCATTTCCGGGGGAATTCACCGGCCTCCGCGCGGACCGGTCCGAGGTCGCGCTCGTGACGTATGGGCCCATGGAGATCACGGTGATGAAGGGCTCCGAGGAACTCGACCTCGCGCTCGGGGAGTCCGCGGAGATCTCGTTCCCGATCTACGAGGCCGACGCCCCCGATACGATCCCCTTATGGTCGCTGGACGAGGCCACGGGGCTGTGGAACGAGGAGGGCATTGCCATCCGCACCGACGATGCCAACGGCCGCAGGGTATACCGCTCGGCGATCGGCCACATGTCGTGGTGGAACCCCGACGTCCCTGTGGAACGCACTTGCGTCCGGGTCTGCGTCACCGACGAGGGCGTGCCGGCCCGAGGTGCGCTCGTGGCGGCGATGGGGATCGGGTACGGGTACGCAGCGTCGCGAAACGTCGATGACACGGGGTGCGCGTCCTTGAACGTGCGGCGAAATCGGCCGGTCTCCCTGAGGGCGTCAGGCGCGGCAGGGGCATCGGATCCGGTGGTCGTCGACGCGCCGGATACGGCGTCGGATCGATCCGACCCGAACTGCGTCGTGGTCGCGACACTGGAGTTCGACCCGCGACCCAGGGTCGATTGTCCGAGTGGCATGCTCGACTGCGGCGGCTCGTGCGTCGACCTTTCCCTGGACTCGGACCACTGCGGCGTGTGCGCCCGCGGTTGTACGATTAGTGGGGCCGTCTGCGTCAGCGGACAGTGCAGCTGTCCTGCCCCGATGCTTGAGTGTGGATGGGCGTGCGTCGATCCTGAGTCGGACAGCTCGAGCTGCGGCGGATGTAGCCAGCCCTTCGGTGGACCCATCGCCCCCTTCGTTCCCCGGTGCTACACGGGAGAATCCTGTTGCGCCGAACTGGGCCGCGGGACCTGCGAAGTCGCCACGGGGATCTCGGAGTGCCGTACGCTGAACACGAACTCGGACTGCGGTGCATGCGGCAATGTGTGTCCTTCGACGCAGTTCTGCTCGTTCGATGGACAGTGCCTACCGCTCGCTTGCGCAGCGAACGAAGTTGCCTGCGGCTCACGTTGCGTGGTGGGCAGCGACTGCACCGGTTTCTGCGCATGGCGTGGCCAGTGTGCGCCCAGCGAAGATTGCGTGGGCAACCGCTGCCAGCCGCTGTCGTGCGGGGCGGGCGAAGTCGCGTGCGATCACGCGTGCGTGCCAGGGACGCAGTGCGGGGAAGCATGCGCAGACGGTGAGTCGTGCCAGGGGTCGAGCTGCGCGCCGTCCCAATGTGCAGCCGGGCTGTCCGCCTGCGGAAATGGCTGTGTCGATACGACCAGCGACGCTCGACACTGTGGGGGGTGCGGAAACTGGTGCGGAGAGGGCTTCGAATGCGTGGGCAGCACATGCCAGATCATTGCGTGCCCGCAGGGCCAGGTCTGGTGCGATGGCGGCTGCATCGATCCCCTGGCGGACCCCGGCCATTGCGGCGGCTGCTGGGTGCGGGAGTTTGACGTGCAAGGGTGTGCGGGAGCGGGTTGCTGCGCCAACTTCTCGCAGTTCGCCTGCCCGACCGGCACGCCGGACACCTACCTGTGCGTCGACTTCGCGTCCGATGAGAACCACTGCGGCCAATGCGGCACGGTCTGCGGGGCGGACGAGGTGTGTCGAGACGGGACGTGCGAGGCGCTGGCCTGCCCGCCTGGGCGCATTGGATGCAACCATCGCTGTGTGAACGGCTCTGTGTGCGGGCAGGTCTGTGCATCGGGAATCTGCACCAACGGGAGCTGCGCCAACTGAGAGCAGATCGGGGTGGGATATCAGACTCACCCCATTTCTATCACCGGTAGCGTTCGGGGCACGCAGTTCCGCGCCGCGAGCAGGAGGGATGAATGAAGTTAGGGATGTTCATAGCGCTATCTGTCGGGTTTGGGGCGGGGTGCACGACCGCCCTGCCAGTCTGTTCTGAGCCAGACCAGGTCCAGTGGAAGCCCCCTGAGAAATCCTACGTGCGCATCGACTTCGCGATGGAGTCGGAGGGCATGCTCGACCAAACGGCAGAGGTTCGCCAGACACCCGCGTACCGCGATCAGCTGCCGAGGATCCGTACGGTTGCCATCCGAGCGCCGAACGCCTGCCTCGACCGAACCGCAGACCAGCAAACTGGTAGAGATCGGGAAAACGAGGTCATCATGCAAACGACCTGTTCGATCTACCTCAAGGAGCTCGAGCAGGGCCTCGCCTCCGTGGGATATCGCGTCGTCTCATGGGATGTCCTCGACCGCGCGGAGCGCATGGGGGATGTCTCGACTTACGAAGCGGCGGCCAACCTCGATGCTCAGGTAGTGTTCATCGTGAACAGCCTCGAGACCCCCATGACCAACGTGGGCGAGCAGGCCGAGTACCGCTTCAACTACTTCGTTTCCAACCCGCGGGGCGAAGGCCTCGCACCACTGGAGCTGACCGAGGCGGACCAGGCCAAGTTCGTCGAGCGGGTCCTCGCGCGCATTCCCGCGCTGGCGGGCGGCGTGCCAAAAGGGAAGGTCCTCGCCGCGACCCTCGACACGACGGCGGTGGCCGTCCCGTCCGGCGAGTCGATTTGGTTCTTTCGGCGCTCGACGGCGGAGTTCAGCGACGACGACCTGAGCGCGGCGCTCTACAGGAAGTTCCTCTTCGCGACGCTGGATGGCACCAACTACTGGGGCGCATGGCCGGAGGGGCTCGCGAAGCCCGCCACGAAGGTGGCGGAGAAGACCAGCTCGAGCTCGTCGACGACCAGCTTCTCATGGAGCAAGAAGGGGGAGGATTCTGCCACGGAGGCGTACCGCAAGCGACAACAGGCGATGGTGCGCAAGATCGTCGGCGAGTTCGCGCTCAAGTTCTCGAAAGGGGCTACCGAATGAAAATGCTGGCGAAAATTATCGTGTTCATCATGCTCTCGGTCGTGGCGTTGCCAGGTACAAGCTCGGCGCAGGACGTCCCGTGGTACCAGCCGACCCCAACGATCGATCAGGCCGCGCCCGAGCCAGAACCCCCTCCCAAGATCGTCGGTCGACCGCCCAACAAGGCGTTCGCGGTCGAACTCGGGCCACTCGCCTACTTCGGTTCGGCAGCGACCGGCGTGGGCAGCTTCATGAAGCTGAAGTACTCTTTCGACAAGGCGGTCGGACTCGTCGCGGGGGTCCTCCTCCCGGGCGGCGTCCTCGCTGGTGGGCTCGAGTTCAACCCGCTCGGCGGCATTTCGTTGGCCGAGATCAACGAATCGATGTCGGTGTGGCTCCTTGGCCCCCGCTTTACACTAGTGGTGATGTTCGGACCGGGTTCGCCTACTGGAGTCGGCTTCGGGGGGCAGTTCGCGCCGATCGGGGGTCGCGTCAGTTATTGCACGCCGACCTGTTTCTTCGCCGACATCCGCATCCTCGAGTTCTCCGGGCTCGGCTACGTTCCGGCCCCCGATGCCAACGCACACTTCCTGAAATCACTCGGCGGAAACTTGGCGGCGGGTGTCGCGTTCTAAGGGCGGCTTTGCCGCGAACCATTGGAGACCAAAATGAAACGCCCCATCGCCGTCGGGTGCCTCGCTGCGTCCATCTTCTTCCTCGGATGTGGCAAAGGCGCCAACCTCAAAGACCTCCGCCGATCCGCGTCGCCGTGCGATCGGTTGGAACGGATCCACGATCGTACGACGGCGTGCATTGGAACTCCGTTCGCGTGCGACAGCCCGTCGGACACCTACGTGGATTGCGCCAGTGATTGGAACGGCGAGTACTGCGAGAGCCTCGGTTTCGGCGCTGCGCCCAACGAGTTCACGAATTGCGTCGCTCGTTCGGTCGCGTCACGCAACAACGCAGTCGCGAACAACGGCTTCAACAATACCCAGACGACCGACAACGCTTGCTACGATGCCTGCCTCCAAGCTGAGGCGGCCACTCTCGACTTCTGCGACGCGTACCCGGCGTGCCAGAACCTCCAGTACCAGCAGGGCGGATGCAGTTCTCGGGATTTAGAGCACGCTCAGTGTGCTCGCCAGTACCCCGATTCGTTCTGTCGCTTGGGTCAAGATCCGGTAAACCCGGATGACGAACCTTTTGCCCGGTGCATTGCTGGTGTCGACGAGACTGCCTCTGGCTGCTACGCCAAGTGCCTGGAGATTGTTGAGAACTTCGCTCGATTCTGTCCCGAGGTTGCCGACAGCTATCCATGCAGTATGGAGCTCGACGAAAACTGCAGCCCGGGCGTCATTTCGCAGGCCGACTGCATGCTGGCGTTCCCCCAAGGGAACTGCGACTTCGCCACGGGTACCCCGTCGCGGGAAGCGGACGACCTTCGCGAATGTCTCGAAAACGCGCCCTGAATGATCGCCTGGGTCGATGCCGCGCGATGAGAGTCTTGTGCCTTGAGCTGGTTGTTCATCTTCGAGCAGTACCGTGCACGGTGGCGGACCGGGCCACAGCTCGATGCTCGTGTCTCCGACGACGCCGTGAAGGACTGCGCGGTCTGACGTGTCGGTCACCGCGGGGGTGGGATCGAAGTCACGTGGCCACATGCCTTCATCTTTCATCCGACGCTCGACGCGGATGGCCTCTTGGAACCACTCGGAGTAGATCTCGGGAATACTGGCCTGCCAACTTCGCGCGTTCTCCGCCATCTCGCGATACCGCGCCGCGCGTCGTACTCCTCCATGGACGTCGGCGGCGCCCACAGGCCCGCTTTCGCCATGAAGCGGCCAGCCTTGTCTATCTCCTTGTACGCC
Source organism: Bradymonadaceae bacterium (assembly GCA_041601915.1). Classification (GTDB taxonomy): domain Bacteria; phylum Myxococcota_A; class Bradymonadia; order Bradymonadales; family Bradymonadaceae; genus JBFIHF01. Next base: position 32,231 of record JBFIHF010000009.1, on the reverse strand, counting down.
TCGTACAGCTGTCGCGCGGGTGCGTCCGGCACATCCGCGAGCTCCGCTGACCGGTCATACGCGCTGGGCCGCCGTCGTGCAGTCTGCGCGACTACTACAGGCGGACTCTGTATCCTGGAGGTAGCAGATCTTCGTGCAGGTCGGCGGGAGCGGCGGACGTGCCGGTGATTTGTTGTGCACGAGGATATCGTCAGCGACGAAGTTGCTAAACGGCCTGGCGACGGTGATGTCGTACACACGAACTCGCCCACGGTGCGCCACGATCCGCTCCATCTGGGGTTCGCCGGTGCCAGTCACCGGCCTAAAGCCTTGAAATGACGTCGCTCAGCCTCCTCGCTGCGACCGCACAGCGCGCGTTGCTTCGCGACTTCGCTGACCGCGGTCATCGGGCCAACAACAAGAAAGCAAAAGGACCCGAGAGTTCGGGGAGACGTGAGGCTCTCGCGGAGATGACAGGATGTGGCTTCGGATGCCGGCGCGCGGAGGCGATGCGGAGCATCGTCGAGCACGCACGGCGCCGAAGCCGCGCCTGTCAGCCCGCGAGAGACCACGTCTCTCCCGAACTCTCGGGTCCCATGGAGGCGGCGGGAATCGAACCCGCGTCCGCAAATGATCCGCTGAACGCTTCTACGTGTGTAGCCTGAGTTTGCTTTGATTAACCTCCTCTCCCGCTGTCCCCAGACAGGCCACGGTTGCGGAGGGTCCTTCGAGATGTCGTACCAGGTCGAAGGGCGAAGCCCCTGATACCAAGCCTACTTTTTGTCGTTCCTCAAGAGCCGTAGGCATTCTCAAGAGTGAACGGGTAGCCTTAGGCTACATCGAGCTCAGACTTTGGCTTACGCCGCCATCCGAAGCTGCTGCACGTTGTCGTTGGCAGTTATAACGTTGTCAGGTGGTTATTACGCAGTCACCGACTCTGCGACACGCCACGTTCGCTTCTGCACCCACGTCGAAACCAGGTCGCCCCCGGATTCAGCAAAGGGAAAGCGATTTGCTTTCCAATTGTCAAAGATGCTCCAGCGTCGGAGCGATGCGGATCATAGGGCCGCGCGGCGCGAATGCAAGCGTCGGCTGGATCTGGGCGTCGCTGGCGTTTCATCGCGGTGTGTGTAGGCTCGGTGGATGCGCAATGTGGTCCTCATCCTGCTGATGTCTGTCGCGGGTGCCGTGGGCTGGTGGCTCGGCGGCCTCGCGAATCTGTACGTCGCGCTGATCGTCTCGATGATCGCGAGCGGCGGCGCCCTGTACTACGGACGCGCACTCGTCGACGAATGGATGCCGTGACGTAGCGCAAAGACGAGCGATGCGGGATGCCGGTGGCCGGATGCCGATTCCTGTCAGGTAACTCGGACGATCCCGGAAGATACCGGGCACGACGCCCACGTCCGCCATGGCGGCGTGCCAGGCGCAACGGCGCCATTGGCGCCGTTGCGCCGCAGCACGAGCGGGAGCCGGCGGTGCCGGGGTCCCGCGGAGCGAATCAGGAGGCCACGAGACGCGGCCCTTGGCCGCGTTTCGTCGCCGAGTAATGAGCGGAGCGGGTCCCGGCACCGCCGAGCGACCGCGTCCGCCCGCGTGCGAAGCTCCGGCATTCGGAAGATGCCGGGCACGGCGCCCGGAAGCTCGTCCGAGTTACCTGACAGGAATCGGTGGCCAGTGGCGTCAGCGCGGTTGGGCGGCTTCGACCCACACGGGGTCGAGGACGCGGACGAGCTCGTCGGGGATCATGCTGACGAGGAGGCCGCGCTTGCCGCCGTTGATGTACAGCCGGTCGAGCTCGGCGATGGACGACTCGGCGTAGACGGGCATCGCGTGGCGGAGCCCGAACGGCGAGGTCCCGCCGACCTGGTAACCGGAGTGCCTCTCGGCGGTCGCGGGATCGCAGGGGGTGACCTTTTTGCAGCCGATCGCCTTGGCGAGCACGCCGGTCGCGACTTCGCAATCGCCGTGCATGAGCACGACCAGCGGGGCGCCGGTGTCGTCCTGCATCACGAGGGTCTTGATGACGGCGTGCTCGTCGACGCCGAGCTCGCGGGATGAGGCCGCGGTCCCGCCGCGCTCTTCGTAGGTGTACAGATGGGGTTCGAACTCCGCGCTCGCCGCGCGCAGGGCGCGGATGGCGGCGGTGACGGGAATCTTGAGTTGCTTGGCCATGGATGGACCCGGTAGAATGCGTACTCAACCCTAATACCACCGGGCGTTACGGGCCGAAAGCCCGTGCCACTGACCGCGGTCACCGAACGCATGCACGCGCTGAAACGATGGTGGCCGACGACGATGGTCGTGTTCGATGTTCTGATCTACCTCGGGTTCGGCATCGCGTTTCTGGTCGCGCCGGAAGAGCTGTTGGGCGCGATGGACATCACGTTCGGGTCCGCGGCTTCGTTCGCCGAGGTCCGGGCGATGTACGGCGGCGTGGAGCTCGGCATCGGGCTGTTCCTGCTGGGGACGTTCCGCGGCTGGGTCAGCAAGCGCCAGGCGCTCGCCTTGTCCGGGCTGGCGATCGGCCTGCTCGGCACCGTGCGCATGGCGGCGGTGCTCACGATGCCCGAGGTGCACGAGCTGTCGTTGCAGTTCGCGAGCATCGAGATCGTCGGAGGTCTAGCAAATCTCAGTGCATGGTGGGTCGAGGGGACATTGAATCGCGATGAACACTCGCATAGCCTGACTGCCGAATGAATGGGAGGTACCCGATGAAGAAGCCGTTACTGCTCGCTGCCCTTGGATTCTCACTCACCGGATGTTTCACGAGTTCCTGCGTCGCGCGCGGGTCGCGCGTGCTCACACCGGATGGATGGCGCCCCATCGAGGACCTCGCGATCGGGGACCTCGTGTACAGCGTCGACGAGGACACCGGCGAGCGAATCGCGACGCCGGTGGTCGCGATCAAGAGCTCGATGCGCGAAGTCGGCTGCGTCGACGTCGCGGGCATCAGCCTGCGGATGACGTCGGACCATCCCGTGTACTGCCCCGTTGACCAGGTGTACGCGCCGGCCGGGGACTGGTTCCTCGGCAAGCGGACCGAACTCGCGATCACCAGCGACGCCGGGCTCGATCGACGCGCAGTCGAGCGCGCGACGACCTACGTGGAAGTGACGGAGGTGTTCGACATCACCGTCGAGCACGAGCTCCACAACTTCGTGGCCGAAGGGATTCTGGTTCACAACAAGAGCTTCGTCACTCAGTGCGAACTGGATGGCAAGATGGTCGAAGACTACTCGGCGTGCACCTGCGCGGGCGGTGGAGCCGGTCGCGTGTATTGCGACACCGTTCCGTACTGCGGGTGCATCGGTGATGACAACAACATCCCCGACGGCTCGCGCCCTGACGCGCGGGTGCCGGACATGTCCGTGCGCGACGCGGACAGCCCGGACGCCTCCATCAACGATGCGTTCCAGCCGGACACCGGCGGCCCCGACGTGGGGACGCTGCGCCACCGCGGCACATGCGTCACCTCGGCGGATTGTGCGGACGCGACGTGGGAGTGCATCTCGATCCCAGCCAACGACGCCGCGGGCTACCACACCTGCCAGCCGCCGACGGCCGCCGAGCCAGGGTGCGGGATGATCCAGGACCCGGACACCTGCTGCCTGCACACAGACTGCAACCAGGCGGACCCCAGCGGGACCTGCATCACGGGACCGATCTTCTACTGTGGCGGCGCCGCGCCGACGATCGCCAATGTCTGCGTGGTCGACGAATGCGTGACGAACGCGGAGTGCGGGACCGACCAGCTGTGCCTGCCGCCCCGCGTCCTCGGCGAGCCCGTCTCGCGGTGTGTCACGACGCAGTGTCAGTTCGATGCGGATTGCACGGCCGGTGCCGGCGGCGAGTGTTCGCCGTTCTTCAACCCTTGCAACGGCCGATTCTCGGGCTTCTCGTGCACCTACGACGACTCCGCGTGCCGCAGCAACGACGACTGCGACCAGGGCAACCTGCGGTTCTGCCAGCCGGGCGCCGGCGACGGCGACACGGCATGTGTGGAGTTCAACCCCCCACCCTGAGCGGCGTCGCGATGGGCAATGACTGCGCTGGCAATGAATGAACTGAGGTACGAAATGAGAAAGCCGCTGTTGCTCGCCGCATTTGGATTGTCGCTCGCAGGATGTTTCCACACTTCTTGCGTCGCGCGGGGCTCGCGTGTCCTGACGCCGGACGGATGGCGACCGATCGAAGATCTCGCGATCGACGACCTCGTGTATTGCGTCGACGAGGACACGGGTGAGCGCATCGCGACACCCGTGGTCGCGATCAAGAGTTCGATGCGTGAAGTCGGCTGCGTCGAGGTCGCTGGCATCAGCCTGCGCATGACGTCCGACCACCCCGTATATTGTCCAGTCGACGAGGTTTATGCACCCGCTGGTGACTGGTTCCTCGGCAAACGGACGGAGCTCGCGATCACGAGCGACGCGGGGCTCGAACGGCGCACGGTCGACCGCGTGACGGTGTACGTGGAAGTGACGGAGGTGTTCGACATCTCGGTGGAGCACGAGCTGCACAACTTCGTGGCGGAAGGCGTTCTGGTTCACAACAAAAAGGTCGCCCGGACCTGCCGGTTTGAAGGCCAGACGGTCATGGACGGTGCTGCGTGCGGGTGCCCCGGTGGTGAAGGCGGTTACGTCCGGTGCGACGAGCCCGCACTCTGCTACTGCGGCGGCGACGACAACAACATGCCCGACGGGTCCCCTGGCGATGCGGGTCCAGACGTATCGACGACGGACGCGGATGAGCCGACGGACACGTCCACAGTCGACGCCAGCGGTCCGGACAGCAGCGGACCCGACGGTGGTCCGGATGTCGGGATGTTGCGACACCGCGGGACCTGCGTGACCTCGGCCGATTGTGCGGACGCGACCTGGGAGTGCGTCTCGATCCCGGTCAACGACGCCGCCGGGTACCACACGTGCCAGGCGCCCACGACCGCGGAGCCGGGCTGTGGGACCATCGAAGATCCAGACACCTGCTGCTTGCACACGGACTGCAACCAGGCCGATCCCAGCGCGGTATGCGTGACGGGACCGATCTTCTACTGCGGCGGGGCCGCGCCGCCGATCGCGAACGCGTGTCTGGCCGACGAGTGCGTCACGAACGCGGAGTGCGGAGCGGACGACGTGTGCGTTCCGGCCCGCGTTCTCGGCGAACCCGTCGCGCGATGTGTCACGACGCGCTGTCAGTTCGATGCCGATTGTTCCGCTGGTGCCCGAGGCGAATGCACGCCGTTCTTCAACCCCTGCAACCGCCGGTTCATCGGGTTCTCGTGCACCTACGACGACTCGGCGTGCCGCAGCAACGAAGACTGCGACCAGGGGAACGCGCAGTACTGCGCGCCCGGTACCGGTGATGGCGACACGGCGTGTGTCGAGTTCTTGCCCCCACCCTGAGCAAACTCAGCGCCGGAGGCCGACCACGAGGGGTGCGCTTGCGCCGGCCGTCGCCAACGTCGGCGTCTGTTCGCGGTTCGCGCGACGCGCGTCGAACTGCACCTTCGTGGCGACGTAGCTCTGGAGCTCGGTGACCTCGATGTTGCCGTCGGCATCCCCGTCCGCGGCGCCCCGCAGTCCGGCGATGAGGTGGAACGAGAACAAGCCGTGCTGTCCGTCGTCGGATGCGCCGGTGGTTTGCGTCGCGCCGGCCGCGGCGAAAGTCACAACACTGCCGACGACCGCGACTTCCTTGACCGGGACGACCGGGCGCGTGCCCTCGGCGAGCACGGTGCGGTCGCCGACGCCGGAGAAACAGGCGTCGATGAACACGTAGGCTTGCTGCTTGTTTAGCGCGGCGAGCTGGTCCTGGAGCGACTTCACCGAGAATCCGCTGCTCTTGATGTAGGTCGGGTTGGCGTCGTACGGCAGCAGGTAAGCGCTGCCATCGTTGACGTCTGGTGCGCCGTGGCCGGAAAAGAACACGTAGACCCGTCCACCGGGCTTCGTCGCGTTTCGCGGCAGCCACTCGGTCAGGGCACCCGTGAGGTCGGCGCGACTGGCGCGCTCGCCGACCAACACCTTGATGTTGCCGGGCGGGACGTTGAGGGTCTTCGTCGCGTACTCGGCAAACGCCGCCGCATCGGCCTGTGCGCCCGTCGCGCGCGGCAACTTCTCGCGATACTCCTCGACACCCACGACCACGGCCCACGCGTTCGAACCGTCGGTGGTCGACGACGGCATTGTGCGGGCCGGCTCCACCGGACGCGCCGCAGCGACCATCGCGGTGCCGCGCTTGCCCGCATACGGCGCGAGGTCGAGCGCGCCGACCGCCGCGACCACCTCGCTCGCCAGCGGCCCCGCGTTGCGGCCAAGCGCCGCCGTCTCGGTCTTCGACGCGACGATCGCGCTGGTGTGCGGGTCGACCAGCTCCCAGTCCCATCCGGTGGCGTTGCTGAAGTTCACGCGGGTGATGTTCACACGCAGGACGAGGTCCGCCTTGCTGCGATCGGTCACCGGTACGCCGACACCGCTGCTCAACAGGTTCTCGCGCAGTGAGGCCGCGACATCCGACTGAAATCCGCCCGCGAACGTGGTCTCCTGCACCACCTCGACGGCGATCGCGACCCCAGATTGAGTCGTCGCGGTGCCGCGCGACTGCGGTGCTCCGCAGGCCGCCACGCACATCAACGCGACCAGCGCAGGCAACGCGCGCCGTTCACTGACCGCGGTCATCGGACGCTCTCCGTCAATGATCGAAGCGCGTCGCGGTACTCTGCATCGAGTCGATCGACGAGGTCGCTCACGGTCGGAATGTCGCGAATTGCGGCGACGCCATGGCCGGCAGACCACACCGTCTTCCAGGCCTTCACCTCGTCGTCGACGGTGAGTTTCTCGCCGAAGTCGACGTGTCCGGGGTCGCGCAGCTTGTCCATGTCGTAGCCGTTGGCGCGCAGGCTCGGCTCCATGAAGTTCGCGTGCACGCCGGAGACCGCGGGCGTGTAGACGATGTCGGCGGCGGCCGCGTCGCAGACCATCTTCTTGTACTCCGGCTGGGCGTTGCTCTCGACGGTCGCGATGAACCGCGTGCCCATGTATGCGAAGTCGGCGCCCATCGCGATCGCGGATGCGGCGTCGCGACCCGACGACATCGCCCCGGCGAGCACGACCGTTCCGTCCCAGAAGTGTCGGATCTCGGCGAGCAATGCGAAGGGATTGAAGGTGCCGGCGTGGCCGCCTGCGCCGCCGGTGACGAGGATCAACCCGTCCGCACCTGCCGCGACGGCCTTCTTCGCGTGGCGGACGTTGATGACGTCGTGAAACACGACGCCGCCGTAGCTGTGGATCGCGTCGACGACTTCGCTGACCGCCCCCAACGAGGTGATGATGAGCGGCACCTCGTGGGCCACGCACACCTCGAGGTCCGCCTGCACGCGCGGGTTGGAGTGGTGCACGATCAGGTTCACGCCATACGGCTTATCGCCGATCGCGGCTTTGATCTCGTCCAGCCACTCGCCAAACCCCGCCGTCGTGCGCTGGTTGAGCGCCGGAAACGTGCCGATGAGGCCGGCGTTGCAGGTCGCAATGACGAGCTCCGGCGTCGAGACCAGGAACATGGGCGCTGCGATGATCGGCAGTCGCGTTCCGGCCAGAATCGCGGGGATGGGCATCTCTTGCTCTCCTTCGGTCACAGGGATGAAACTAACCTTTCACGACTCGCACCCCGAGATTGCTCGCGGCGAGCTTGGCCAGCAGCCCGAGGTCCTTGGCGTAGAAGTCGGTGAATCCGCACTCCTTGCACACCCAGGCTTCGATCTCCACGACCTCGCGCTCTGACTTGGCGGAGCCGAAGAAGCCCTTTGCCTCGCCAGTCATGTATGCGCCGGTGAGGCCGAGCGGCTTGAACGAGTTCGCATACTCATAGTTGGGACTCGTGACCGTTTCGATGACGAAAAAGGTCTTCGCGGCACAACGCGGACACTTCTGATCGTGTTTCATGCGCACACCATATTGCGCGGATAGTGAGGCGTCGAGACCCGCGTGGCGTTTCAGATCGGCAACCCAACCTTCCAGTACGGGCGCGCCGCAGCAGGCCAGGGACGCGTTTCCAAGGACTTAGGCCTGCGGCACGGGTCTTGCGTGGTCACGCGCCATGTCGATCGCCCGCGCCACCGTTGCCTTCACATTGACCCTGCTCGCCGCCGCGGCCTGCAGCCCTGTGGTCGAGTCCGACGACATCTCGCCGACGGCGAACGAGTACACGGATGGCAAGGCTGACCGGTTCGATGACGCGCCGGAGCTCGAGCTGCTCGACGAGATGGAACTCGAGGACGTGCTCGATCATCCCGACACCGCGCGCTTCGAGGCCAGCGGAGTGGCGGTGCGCGACGACCGCATCCTGATCGTGTTCGACAACCTGCGCCGGTTTGCCTCGGTGGACATGGACCTCGGCGACGCGCAGTGGCTGGGTGACGACGACGGCTACGGGATTGAAGAAGACGACCGCGTCGAGGATTCCCGCGACTTCCTGGGATTCGAGGGCATCACCGTGGACCCGTGGTCGGGACGAGTGTCGCTGGCGATCGAGGCGATCGAGGATCGCGACGACGACCTGTATCCGGTAATCGTGCACTGGGGTGATGGACCGACCGAGATCGAGTGGCTGGACCACGAGCTCGAGTCCGCGAACAGCGGGGTCGAGGGCCTCACCCACCTCGAAGTCGATGGCGTGCGCTGGCTCGCCGCGCTGTGCGAGTCCGGGAAGTGCGATGGCCGGGACCGAGGGCGGATATTGCTGCGCGATGCCGCCGGCGAACTCAGCCGCGTCGACCTCCCCAAAGGACTGAACTTCGGCGACTTCTCGGGCCTCGCGGCGCGCGGAGATCGCCTGGCCGTCACGTCGCAAGAGTCCTCGCGCATCTGGATCGGGCGCGCTTACTTCGATGAGGACGGCGCACTGGATCTGGAAACGGAAGGCGTGTTCAACTTCCCGCGCCAGCGCGATGGGGACGTGGACTTCTGCACCGTCGAAGGTGTGGACTGGCTGTCCGACGACGTGCTGGTCGCCGTCTCAGACCTGGTCAAGGACGGCCAGAAGCGCCGCTGCCGCAACCACGACGAGCGCATTCACTTCTTTTCGATCCCGGACTGACGCTCCTGCAGCAGCTTGCAGAGGTTCAGTTTCAGCGCGGTGTACGAGACGGGCGGGTCCAGCGCCGCGATCAACGGGGAGAGCGGGTCGCCAAACGACCAGTCCGCCGCGACTTCTCGTAGTTGCCCCAGCACCGCCGCGTCGGCGTGTTGCTCGACATCCACCGCATATCCGTTGGCCGTGAGCAGCAACATGTGCCGCAACACCGAGGACAGCGTGAGGTCCCGGCGACGCGCGATCTCGTCGTAGGAACGACCGTCGTTGAGCAGTTGGAGCGTCTCGAGGTAGGTCGCGGCCACCTCACCGGAGGTGCTCACGGCTTTCGGCGCCCGCCGCACGACGGTGTCGGAGGACTTCGCCGCCGCCGTGGACTTCGCCTTCGCCGGGGCGGCGCGCCGCTTCGAGGAGCTCAGCGTGACCTCCAGCACCGCGTGCAGCGACGCGGGCATGTCCGCCTCGCCGCGCATCACCGCCCCACCCTCCTGGGTCAGCGACAAGCTGCCGTGGGTGTTTCGCGCGACGAGGCCGTGGCGTTCGACGACATCGAGTAGGTAGACGATGTCGTCCTGCTTCATCGACGCCATGATGCCGTGGGTCGACAGCGTGTCGAGGCGCGCCTTGAGGACCTTCTTGGCCCGCGACCCGCGCAACATGCCGCCGATCACGTGAGCGCCCCAGCGGCCTTTGGTGCGGGCGACGCCGGCGAGCAGCTTCTTGACGACGATGTCCATGGAGTCGGTGGAGCGAATGCGTCGACCGCTCTCCATCACGATCCGCATCGCATAGCTCGGCGCGCCGGAGCAGGCATCGCAGCTGCCGCACGAGTCGCCGAACGACGCCTCGCCGCCGAAGTACCTGACGATCTGGCCGGGCCGGCAGGCGCGCGTGGACGCGTACTGCACGACGTCCTCGAGCTGACGTTGCGCGATGCGGCGCCGGTTGTTGAGCTCTGCCCAGTCGATGCGCAGCGCGGAGCCGGGAGCGTCGGTGACCGCGACCCAGCCGCGTCCATCGCGGACGCCGAAGTCGATGTGGTCGTGGTACCGCAGCGACCGGAAGACCGTCTCGACAGCGAGCACGTGGACGCCTTTCAGCTTCCTCGCGATGTGAGCAGGCGTCACGGCGTGGGTGCCGCTGCCGAGGCGCCGTAGCTGCTCCCAGATACTCAACACCGTCTCGCGTGCCGGGAACGACGTGTCGGTGAAGAACTCGTGGATGCCGCGGTCGGCGTGGTTGAACAGCATCAAGCAGTTCGCCGGCTTGCCGTCGCGCCCCGCGCGACCGGCCTCCTGGTAGTACGCCTCGAGGCTGCCGGGCACGTTGTAGTGCACGACAGCACGCACGTCGGACTTGTCGACGCCCATCCCAAACGCATTCGTCGCGACGAGTACCGGCCGCGCGCCGCTCATCCACGCGTCTTGCGCTTCGTCGCGATCGCGGTCGCCGAGCCCACCGTGATAGCGGCCGACGTCCGGGATCTTGTGACCGAGGGCGTCGGCGACCTCATCGACCTGGCGCCGCGTGGCGCAATAGACGACGCCCGATTGGCCGGCATGCTCTTCCATCAGCGCGACCACGCGTTCGATCTTGGCGTCGTTGCCGCGGGAGTGAAAGACCTCGAAGAACAGGTTCGGCCGCTCGAAGCCACGCACGAAGAGATTCGCGGTGGACAGGCCGAGCCCGGCGAGGATGTCCTCCTGCACGACCGGCGTGGCGGTCGCCGTGAGCGCCATCGTGGTGGGTTCGCCCAGTGCGACGCGCACCTCGCCCAGTCGCCGGTAGTCCGGCCGAAAGTCGTGGCCCCACTGACTGATGCAGTGGGCCTCGTCGATCGCGAGCAGCCCAATGTGCACGCGGCTCAGCGCGTCCAAAAACGCGCGACTTTGAAACCGCTCGGGCGCCACGTACACGAGCTTGAGCTCGCCGCGCTCCATGGCGCGGATGCGGTCGTTCTGTTCCGAGGTGGAGATCGACGAGTTCACGAATGCCGCGGGGAGCCCCCGCGCCTCGAGCGCATCCACCTGGTCCTTCATCAGCGCGATCAGCGGGGACACGACGAGGGTGACGCCCTCGCGAACGAACGCCGGCAGCTGATAGCAGAGGCTCTTGCCCGCTCCGGTCGGCATGATCACGAGCGTGTCGTCGCCGGCGACGACGGCATCCATGATCTCGCGCTGTCCGGCCCGAAACTCGCTCAGACCGAACAGGTCGCGTAGCCCGGTCTCGAGCGTGGGTGCGAGGGGTTTGCTGGCAGCGGGGCGCATGTTTGAACCAGAGCCGAGAGGGCAAACAGTCTGCCATCCGGCCCGCTTCGCGACAATGACTGAAATTCGCTGACCGCGGTCATTTTGACCGACGCGCTCGCCCTTGTTTGCCGACGGCGGGCCGCAGGATAGACTCGCGCGATGAAGTTGCCCGAGCCGGAATCAGTGTTCGAAGGATTCGCCGTGAAGTCCGTGCTCGGCACGGGCGGCTTCGCCACGGTCTTCGAAGCGCACCGAGTCTCGGACGGCGAGGCCGTGGCGTTGAAAGTGCTGACACCGGATGCGGTCAACGGGTACGCGACGGGCACGCGAGCGCGATTCGGTCGCGAGGTCGCGATCCTCGAGCGCCTGCGAGCGCCGCAGACGGTGCGACTGCTCGGCCATGGCACCAGCTCCGAGGGCCTGCTCTATCTGGCGTTCGAACATCTCGCGGGACAGGACCTGTCGGAGCTTCTCGGGACCGAGGGGCGCCTCGGCCAGGACCTCGTGATCGCGATTCTGCGCCAGGTCCTGACGTCGTTGGCCGAGGCCCATGACGCAAAGCTGCTGCACCGCGACCTGAAGCCGCACAACATCCGAGTGCTGTGGGTGCGGGGTTCCGAGGTCGAGATTCGACTCATGGACTTCGGGATCGCGCGGAGCACCGACAATGGTGCGCCGACCGTCACCGCAGCCGGTGAGCTGATCGGTACGCCGCGCTACATGTCACCGGAGCAACTGTTGGGGGCGCCGCTGGACGCGACGTCGGACATCTACAGCCTCGGGATGGTGGCGTTGGAGCTGCTCATGGGGCCGCAGGCGTTGCGCGGGAACAGCATCGTCGAGCAGGTCGAGCGGATGCGCAGCGGACACCTGTTCAGCGTGACCGAGATCGAGCCCGGCCTGATGGCGGTGATCACCCGTATGACGGCGCGGAAGCCGACCGATCGCTACGAGCGCGCGCAGCAGGTCCTCAACGCGCTGGACGCGTTGGGTCACGCACCGACGATCGCGGTCCGACGTCCGAGCCGCGACGCCGGGGGCGACCGTTCGATCGCGGGACCTCTGGTCGTGCTCGCAGGGCTGCTCGTCTGTATCGGCGCCATGGGGAGCTACGCGTGGACGGAACGTCAAGCGGCAGAGGCTGAGATGACGGCGACCTCACGGTCGCTGCCGACGGCGCTGTTACGCGTACAGGCGTCGAGCCCTTCGCCCAAACGACCGGCGGTGCCGGTGCCGGAAGCCGCCGACGAAGCCGCGCCGCAGGGCGGATGCGGGCAGCCCACACCGTTTGTCGGCGAAGGGAACATCGACGACATCGCCGCGTACGTGCCGGCGAGCTATCAGCCCAACCGCCGTCATGCGGTGCTGATCGTCATCCAAGACAAGTATCAACGGCCCGAAGAGTTCATCGCGCAGTCCGGCTTCACACCGCTGGCCGAGACCCACGGCTTCGTGATCGTGGCGCCGAACGACCTCCTCACCGCCAGCGGCGGCGAAGAACTCGTTCCGCTGATTCGCGAGCGCCTCGAGCGGATCCAGCAGCGGCTCTGCATCGACCCCCGACGCGTCTTTGTCGCCGCTCAGGGCAAGGCAGGACGCACGGCGATGGCCCTCGGGTGTCAGCCGTGGGTCACCGCGATCGGCGTGAACTCGCACTTGCCCGCGGCGATGTTCACGGAGAACTACTGCGATACCGCAAAGCCCGCGATCTGGTTGTCACCGCGAAACAGCCGTGAAGTGCCGCTCGACGGATCCGAGGGATGTACGAAGGCGGCGGGACAGCCGCTGCCACGGCTGCCGCTTGCGCACTTCGAACAGAACTGGCGCGAACGCAACGCCTGCAGGCCCGTGGGACAAGCGGAGAGCCTGCGTGGTGCGACGTGCACGAGTTGGCAGTGTGCGGCCGCGTTTCGCAGCTGCATCGTCGATGGCGGCTCGCAGTGGCCGGGCACGAAACCGACCGCGAAGCTGGAGCAGCGCTGTCCCGGAGAGACCTCGACCGACTTCGCGACGGCGGCCGAGATGTGGTCGTTCTTCGACGCTCAGAAGTTCCAGTAGAGCCCGACCGACATCGGCGTCGCGGAGATGATGTTGCGGGCCCGGAATGCCGACTCGTAGGTCGCCGAGATCCCGAGCCCCTTCCAGATCGCGATCGCGACGCCGAAGCCGTAGGACGTGAACGTCACGCCCTCACCGACCCCGGAGAACGAGGTGACGGTGGCTTTGGAGAGCGGCTCGAGGCCGGTGAGTCGAAGCCGCAACGTGAGGCGATCGAGGATCGAGATCGGCAGTCGACTCCCGAGCTCGGCGCTGTAGACCAGCGAATCGGTGAACCCGAACCACGCGAGGTACCCGATCGACGTCGACAGGTAGTGCTCGAGCGGCCAGAAGCCGCCGCCGAAGCCGATCCCGACCGCCAGCGTCGGCGTCAGGTTGAACGCCCCGGCGCCGGTGGGCAAGCTCGCCGCGATGATGTCCTGCTGCGGATCTCCGGTGCCCGACGACGGCGCGTCGTCGCCGGTCGGCAGGCCCAGCATCAGTCCGGCCGCGATGTTCAATCGCCCTTGCAGCAAGCCGGTAAACGCGCCGACCTTGAGATCGCCGAGCCCTCGCGTCGCGCCCTGGTCGGCGAGCGCGTTCCGCCGATACAGCTCGCCGGCGGCGCTGAGCTGAAGCCAGCGTTCGATGACTCCGACCTCGCCATACGCGGTTAGCGTGGTCTGCGTGTACTGGCTCGCGATGGGGTGGGACTCGCCTTCGGAGTCGTAGAACGCGCCACCGGAGACGCGTCGAACACTGAGTTCGGAGTAGCCGGCGCCCGGGGCGTGGATCCACGCCTGTGCGGCGGCTTCGCTCGTGATGAGTAGGAACAGGACCACCAGCGGGAGCCACCTCATGGCGCCACCAGCGCTGCGCTGCTCATCTGCAGTCCGAACGGCTTGCAGTAGATCCAGACGATGCGCCGATCGCCGGGGTCGCCGGGCACGGCGTAGGTCGAGGCGCCACTGTTCGATGCCAACACGCCGAGCTCGAGGTCACCGCGCGCCGGGTCGAGCGTCGGTCCGAGGGAGTCCTCGCGGGCGAGCACGACCGTCGGCCCCGGTACCGAGCCGGTGCTGAAGTCTGGCCCGAGTCGTACCTCATGGCTGCCATCCGCCAGCCGAACGAGCGTTGCGGTGCCCTCCCCGCCGTAGCTCGCACGCGGCACGAACATCCCTTCGGCGATGATCTGCTCCATCGCGGGCGGCAGGTCGGGCTGGTCGCCGGCGTCCGGCACCTCGCCGACGTCTGGGCCTTCGCCACCCTCATCGGGCTGCCCCATGTCGACGTCGACCGGACCATTGGTCACCGCCTGGGGGCGGAGATCCGTGAACGCGGCATCGCAGCCAGCGGCGGCGAGAAGCATCACGACAAGGATAAAACGCACGATCACCTCCGAGTGTGTTCTGCAGTACGCGCGTGTTCGACCACGGTTACGCACTTCATGGCGGTACCATCCACGGTCTGTGACGACAACCCGGTCAGAGTTGGCCGGCGCAGGTGCGGAATCGGTTTGCGACATGTAAGATTCCGCCATGCAGTTGCCCAATCCAGGCCATTGGTTCCAGACACGCTACGAGCTCGGTGAGCTGCTCGGCAAAGGCGGCTTTGCGGCGGTGTACCGCGCGGTCGACCACGATATTGGTCGTGAAGTCGCGATCAAGATCCTGATGCCCGATCACAACGGCTACGAGCAAGGCCTCGTCCAGCGGTTCATGCGCGAGGGGCGCATCGTGGCCGGCCTGCAGGACCCACACACCATTACGATGTTCGATTTCGGGCGCACCGAGACGGACTTGCTGTTCATGGTGTTCGAGTATGTCCCGGGTTCGGACTTGTCGAAGCTGCTCATCCGGACCGGGCCGATGCCCGAGCTCGAGGTGATTCACATCCTGCAGCAGCTGTTGTCGGCGCTGCGCGAAGCGCACGGCGCGGGGATTCTGCACCGCGACATCAAGCCGGCCAACGTCCTCGTGCACAGCTATATGGAGGACGATCGCCGCGTGAAGCTGCTCGACTTCGGTATCGCCAAGCCGACGATGCAAGAAGGCGAGGTCGACGAGCTGGAGGAGGCCACGAAGTCGGGGATGTCACCGGGTACGCCGCGCTACATGTCGCCGGAGCAGATCTACGGCGATGAGCTCACCCCCGCCTCCGACATTTTCAGCCTCGGCCTCGTGGCCTACGAAATGTTGAGTGGCAAACCGGCCGTCCAGGGCCGCACGACCAAAGAGACGTTGCTGCACCAGCTTTCGGATACGCCGATTCAGCTGCCGCCGTTTCTGCGCGTGAGCCCCGAGCTGCGCGCGATGGTGGATTGCATGACGCGCAAGCGGCCCAACGAGCGCTTCCAGACCACCCAGGAGGTGATGCAGCACCTCAACGCGGTGGCGAACATCAGCATGTCGCGACCGTTGCCTCGGCCGGTCGGCAGCCCGATCGACACCGTACCGGTCGAACCACTCCTAAGCCCCAAGGCAAAGGAGAAACTCGGCATGATCGGCCTCGTCGCCGCCGCCGTCATCATTGCCGCGGCGATCTTCGTCCCCGTGTACAAGCTGGGGCAGCGGGCGCTCGACCGCGCCGACGCGGTCCCGCTGCCGATCCCGAAGCAGCCCACGGTCGTGGTGCCCCAGGTCGCCGCACCGCTGCCGGATCTCGGCGTCGAGGAAGCGGTCGTCGAGTCCGGATGCGGCGTCGTTCCGCCCAGCATCGGCCGAACGAATCTGACCGCGACGATGGGAGTGCTCAATCGAAGGTACGCCGCCTACGTCCCGCGCGAGTATGATCCCGACCACAAGCACCCGATCGTCGTGTTCTTCCACGACGTTCGCGGCGCCGGCGGAGCGATGGATGCGTCGGGACTGAGCGCCGTCGCCGAGCGCGAGAAGTTCATCGTCGTGGCCCCGGAGGCGCGACTGAACAAGGGCACCCGCAACCCCTGGAGCCTGCGCGTCCACGTCGCGACCGTGCAGGCCGTTATCGACGACGTCGCGACGAGGTTCTGTGCCGACCGCTCGAGGGTGTTCGTGGTCGCCCACGGCGAGGCGGGCGAGATGGCCGAGTCGATCGCGTGCAAGATGCCGATCAGCGGGATCGCGACGACGAGCTATCTGCCCGAGTCGGACTTCAAAGCGTGCACCCCGCTGCGCCCCACGCCGCAGATCCAGCTGATCGGCAAGACCAATCACATCTACACCGTGACCGGCACCAGTAACTGCCGCGTGGATATCACCACGATCAGCTACCTGCTGAAGACCGAGCTCGGGTATGCGCGCAACCGCTGCGACGGCGACGACGTCGCGTGGAAACGGCACAAACACGGCAGCTGCGTCACGCGCGCCTGCGACTCGCCGTTTGTGTCCTGCATCGTCGACGACGCCTACGAGTTCGAGCGGCTCGACATCCCGTTCATCGACGACGAGGAGAAGGTGTTGGGAACGCGGTGTATCAACAACCAGACCAAGTTCGACGTACCCGCGACGATCTGGGAGTTCTTCGCCGAGAACGGACTGCCGGTGGACCCCTGAAGTGAGCGACGGCGTCGAAACCTCGGTCTACGACTTCCGCAAGATCTGGGCTGCGGTACCCAATCGAAACGAGGCCGAATCGGTCGACACGCTCGTGACGATCGGCCACGCGGCCGGGGGGCCCACGAATTCCGCAGACCTGCCGCGTGTCGACCATCTGATGGCGCTCGGCGAGCTGCTCGGCGTCGGCGGCAACGGCGAGGTCGTGGCGGCGATGCAGGCCAGCCTCCACCGCACGATCGCGGTCAAGCGGCCACGCGCCGGGTCCGACGCGGGGGACCGCCTGCTCCGTGAGGCGCGGGTGATTGGGTTCCTCGAGCACCCCAACATCCCGCCGGTTCACTTTGTCGGCGCCGACGCGCGCGCGGAGCTCCTCGTCGGCCTCAAGCGGATCGAGGGGGAGACGCTGACGGCGAGGCTCCAGCGGGAGCATCCGCTGGAGAACCTCGACGAGAACCTCGACATCCTGATCCACATTTGCAACGCCGTCGGGTACGCGCACTCGCGCGGGATTCTGCATCTGGACTTGAAGCCCGACAACGTGATGACGGGCCACTTCGGCGAGGTGTACGTGCTGGACTGGGGCCTCGCCGCGGCGTACCGAGAGGACGTCACCTCGGAGATCTCGCGCGTCGGCGCCGATCGGTCGGTGCGCGGGACCCCGGCGTTCCTGGCCCCCGAGATGATTACCGCGCAGGACCTCTCGCCGGCGACCGACGTGTACCTGCTCGGCGGATTGCTGCATTACATCCTGACCCACGAGCCGCCCAACCAGGGAGACTCCGCACTGGCCGCGATGCAGAACGCGTACGAATGCAACGTCCGCGCGTTCGACGACCGCATTCCGGCCGCGCTGGCTGCGATCTGTGCCCGCGCGCTGGCCCACGATCCCAACGACCGCCACCCAGACGCGGACCGCTTTCGGGCCGCGATCGCGAACTACCGCCGCGAGCGACGCGAGCTGGAGGCATTCGCCAATGCCCAGACACAGCTCGCCCAGCTCGATCATGCACTATCCAACTCGCCCGAGGACACCGCGCTCGTCTACCAGGCCTACGGCGCCGCGCGGCAGGCGATCGACGAGGCGGAGCGGCTGCGGTCCGCGGACGACGACGGCCGGGCGATGCTGCAGAGCGTGCTCGCTCCGATGATTCGCTGGGAGATCGGGCGCGAGAATGCCGGCGGAGCCGAGGTGTTGCTGTCCGAGTTGCCCACCACAGACCCGGTGCTCGCCAGCGCGGTCGAGGACCTGCGCCGCGAACGCGTGAACGCCCGCGCCGAGCTCCACGCCTTCCGCCACGACTTCGACCGCCATGTCGGGACGACGGCCAAAGTCCTGATGGCGATGGGGGTCGGCGTGTTGGTGGCCGCCGTGGAAGTCATCCCCTACGCGATGAGGATTCCCGCGACCGCGGAACGCGTGCTCGGCGGCTACGCACTCTACCTCGGGGGGCTCGTCATTCTGACGCTCGTGACTCGCCGTTCGATGTTCCAAAACCGCGTCAATCGCGGACTGATGCTCGCGATTTTGCAATTCTCGCTGTTCGGGTTGGCGCTACGGATCGGTGCGTTCATGGAGCTCATGAGTGTGCAAACGGCGATCGCGTACGACCTCACGTTGGTCTCGCTGGGCGCGCTGTACGCCGGCGTGGCGTTTGATCGCCGCGTCTTGGTCGCCGCTCCGTTCTACATCCTCGCCGCGATGGTGGCGTTCGCGGCGCCCCCGCTGGCGATGGTTACGTTCGGGACCTCCCATTTGGTCGCGCTGACTGCGATCTCGATCGCCGTCGTCTACGGATCGACGCGCGCGACCTCGTAGCCGCTCTCGCCGAGCAGCACGACGAGGCTGCGCGGGCCCAGCAGATGGCCGGCACCCACAGCGACAAACGCACCGCCGGCGTCCAGCAACGGCTTGAGTTTCGGGACCCAATCGGCGTTTCGACGCCAGAAGATCGCGTCGTGAAATCCCTTGTATGCCGCGAGCTCTTCGGGTTTGAAGACGAGCTCTTCCATTTTCGCCGCATCACCGGCGACGAACCCCTGCCTCAACTCCTCGATCGCCGCCTTCGCCGCGGGTACGTCGTCCAGCAGCGCGGCGAGCATCGGCAGCGTGAGCTGCTCGGACATCATCTCGAGCTGGAACTCTGGCGTCTCGAGATACGTCAACGGCTTGTCGTGGGCCCGAGCGAGGATCATGAAACGGCCGTCCATCCCGCGCACGCTGGCGTCCGGCGTCCACTTGGCGGTCATCACCGACACGGCGACATGGGGGCGCAACCGCTCCAGCTGTCGCGGCGGCAGGCCGGACTCCGTCAACAGCGTATCCCACTGAGACGGCTTGAGCATCGACTTCAGGGTCTTGGGGCCCTGAAGCATCGTGAACTTGCTCATCTGGGGGGTCGGCGGTGCGCCGACGTCGGCCTCCAGTACGACATCGGTACTACTCTCGAACGCCGTGCGCACGGCGGGGGGCAGCGCCGGGAGCCCCGGAAAGTCGGTGCCGATGTGGTAGGTGCCGAGCAGATGGCTCGTCGCGCCGGTGGGGGACGTCACCGACCACAGCAGCGGCTTGTCCACGACCTGCGGAACGTCGGGGACCGGCGGCGGCGCCTCTGCCTGGGCCGCGCTGCGTTCCTGCGCCTCCTTCACCCACTCCGGGATCACCTCGGGCGGTGCCGGGGCCGGCTTCGCCTCATCGCAAGCGGCCGCGAGAGCGAGCAAAAACAGAAGCGGGATGAAGCGTTTCATGCCCACGAGCCTAGCACCGTTTGCACACGTTTGAACCTGAACGGTTGAGATTTCAGGAAGAGTCAGTCGGTTCGGCGCGGCCGCGGCGCTAGTGTCGCCGCAGACACGAACGGAGGAAGAGTGCGACACGTCACGACATGGTTGGTCTTGTTTTGTACGTCCCTGGGCTGCGGCGAGTCCGAGCCGCTCATTCCCCCTTCGACCGGGTCGACGGAGCGCTACGAACAGGGCAGTGAGGAAGTGTTCTACCTCTACGATGTCGAGGGCATCTCGACGCTGACCGCGGCGCAGCCGTTCGACCACTTCGAGTTCCACTTCACGCTGGGGGACATCGAGATCCGAACCCTCGACGCGGCCGGCATCCCGCTCGGTCCGTGGACGCGCGCCTCGGAGTTCCTCGACGACACCCACCCGTCGGCGTTCGAAGGAGCCGTGAGCCTCGAGCGACCGGCGTCGAGCATTCAGGTCCGAGCGACCGGGGCACTGGAGTTCGGCCGCATCCTCGTAGGGCCCGGAGCGCTGCACCAGCACGACGGCGACGAGCCGCTGCCAGAGGGTGCGATGGTCGCACTCAACGCCGTGGCGGGCCGCTGGATCCCGCCGGCCGACGCGCTGGCGCTGGGGAACGAGCAGTACCTGCCGTACAGCGGCGCCCCGACGTCGTGCAGCGGCTCGCTGCGCGCCGGGACACGCGAGTTCGGAGACTTCCTGAAGCGCGAGTTCGTCGGCGCGACGAGCTACGGCGGCTACGCGTGTCGCCCCAATACGGCGAATACCAGCCAGTACTCCGTGCACGCGTCCGGGCGAGCGATCGACCTCTTCGTGCCGCTGGCCGGCGGCGAGGCGGACAACGACCTCGGCGATCCGATCGCGAACTACCTCATCTCTCACGCCCAGGAGATCGGGATCGAATTCATCGTGTGGGACCGCACGAGCTGGGGCGCCCACCGCGCCGCGCCCAAGCATCGCGCGTACACGGGACCGCACCCCCACCACGATCACCTGCACATCGAACTGTCGCCGACCGCCTCGAACGCGACCGGGCGGACGTTTCCGTCGGTGATCCTCGACACCCCACCGGTCGGCTTCCTCGATGCAGTGGACTGCGAATCGATCCGCGGCTGGGCCCAAGACCCCGATGCCCCCGACCAACCCATTGAGGTGTACGTCTCGATCGGCGGCCCCGTCTTCGCCGAGGGCGCCGCCGGCTACTTTGTGACCGCGAACGAGAAGCGCGACGATCTGTGCGAGGCGATCGGCTCCTGCGAGCACGGCTTCACCTTGAACGTGCCACGCGGATTGATGGACGGGACGGCGCGCGAGGTCCACGTCTACGGCATGGACGTCACCGGGCCAGACAACGCCGCGCTAGGCGCGGCGCCCAAGATGCTGCAGTGCGACCGACCCGACCCGACCCTCGCTCCTGACTATGGCGTCCGGCGTCACGTGCCCAGCGCTGCGGTCTTGGAGGCCTGGCTGTTCGACCGCAACGACATCGTGATTTACGACGACGCGATCATCGACGCATTTCCGCTGTCGGATCCGCTCCCCGCAAGCCCGCGGCTCGCCGTCGCACCCGATAGCGGCGCGGTGTACCTCATCGAACCCGGCGTGCGTCGACACGTCCCAAACCCTGCCGCGATGACCGCGTGGCACTTCGACTGGGCGGCGATCGAGAGCCTCGAAACCCTCGAGGATCTCATCGTCGGCGCGCCGCTGCAGGCTCGCCCGTTCCTCGCGAAAGGTGCAGGGCCCGAGGTGTACCTGATCGTGCCGCCGCCGCCGCTCTGGGCCGATTCGCTGAGCTGGGATGCTCCACCTCGCCTCGGGCGCAACCAGACCGCGGTCGCCGCACTGACGTTGAGGAATCGCGGCTCCATGACCTGGACGCCGGCCCTCTTCGAGCTGCGCGGCTGCGATGCCGTGCTCGACGCCGACGTCGACTCGACGAAGTTCACGACCCTGAATTGCGAGATCACCGGCCCGGACACCGTCGGTGTCACCGAGGAGTGTTTCGAGCTCTTTCATGACGGGTTCGCCTTCGAAGAACGCACCTGCGTGAGCTACGAAGTCGTGGAAGAGGCCGTCACGCTCGACCCGACGCAGACCGACGGCGATGGAAAATCGGGGGGCGCTCGCGTCATTCACGGCCGTGGCGGGTGTTCTTCCGTCGAGGCTTCCCCGACCCTCTGGACGCTACTCCTCGGGTTCGTGCTCGTCGCGCCGCGCCGTCGCCGGTGAGTAACGCGACGGGGGCGGGTAGTCGAACACGTCGGCGAGAATCTCGATCGCGCTCAGCTGATCCACGCGGATCTCGCTCAGATCGCCACCGATACTGAAGGTGCAGTACAGGCCCGTCGCCCGAAGGATCAAGCTCAGTGGCGCGACCCGCCGCGAGGCGCCGTTCGCCGTCATGGAGATGTAGCGCCGATTGGCGATCGCGCGGATCAGATTCGCGATCACGGGGTCTGGGGCCCCGACGGGACACGCTTCCGCCACAAACATGCGGTCCGCATCGGCGAGCAACCCGTGAAGGATGAAATCACGATCGCGCAGCGAGGCCCGAAAATCGGCCATCAACAGCTCGGCCGCGCGCACGAACGGCGCGGAACCCATCTCGAACAGGACCGACGTCGCAAAGTGCACCGCGGCGGCCATCGCTTCGAGATCTGGATCGGTGGTGCCCAACGCGCGCGGCGGACGCAAGCGCAGGTAGCGCGTGCTCCCGTCCTCGACCTCCACGAGCGCCGTGGTGCCGTCGCGCCGGCGCCAGGGGTGGAAGTCGTACTGCAGAGTCTGTCGGTACTTTCGATACGTGCGCTGCGCGATTCCTAGTTCGCCGCGCATCTGTTCTACGCGCCAGCCTCGCGGTGAAGTCATCAACCGGTGCACGATGCGCGCAAGGTTCAAACTAATCGGCTGCTCGGGCACGAGATCCCCTCCCTTGTGAATAAGCATACCACTCATAGCGCCTCGCGAGGTACGAAACGTGCCGCTCGACATTTCCAAAGACCGGCGAGAGTTTGGCGCGCGATCCGCGCATCCATCCGCCCCCCCGATGCGCGAGGTTTTATGCCGGCTCTAGCGTTGAGAAAGAGATTTTCTGCAACGGTCGACGCGCGCCGCCGATTACGTACGGGTGTCGCGACAAGTCGTCGGCGTCGCGACAAATCGTCCGCAGAGCTACCGGAGGCCCCCATGAAGTCCCAGAGTATCGAGTACTTTCCGCCCAACGCGACCGAGCGCGCCGATGTTGGAGCTGAGCTCCAACGCATCCTCATCCGATTCGGGGACCGCGACCGCGAGACGCGGCTCATCTCCGAGTTCTTCTATGCCGACGCCCAGCCTCGGCGGCGCGGTGATTCCGCAGTGGCCGAGATTTTCGGCACCGCCAGCGGAGTCGACCCAATGGAGTCGGGATCGGTGACCCTCGGCCGCTGGCGTCGCGTGACGCGCGAATTGCTCGCGCGGTCCGGTCTCGACGCGGCGAGCGAACCGTGGCTCTACGGATGGCTGATGTACGGGGCGGTGCTCTGCGAACGCGTCCGGTGGTTCGCGCCCGCGGCCTGGACCGCGGTGTGCGCAGCAGCCCTTCGCGCGGGGGTCCAGGGGGCGGCTGAGTTGCCCCTGTCACTGGCCGCGACCCGCGGGGTGCTCGGCGACGAGCGGCGGCGCCAGCTGCAGGGCGACCTCTACGCCGCCCTCGTCGAGTAACGAGGCGTCACTGCGCGACGGGCGCTTTCACGGTCGTTGCGGCGAGCTTGTCGCCGAATCGCTCGACGTTGACGAGCCACGCCGCCGCGTTCTTGACGTAGCGGCCGGTGCCCGCGGTGTCCCAGTTGTTGTACAGCCGCGTGAACCCACCATCGATGATCGCTCGCTTGCCGCCCTGGTCGTAGTAGGCAGTCACGACCTGCTCGTCGGAGCTCCAGATGAGAGGCTTGAGGCCGCCGGTCATCTTGATCGCCGCGATCGTGATGCCTTCGAACACGTGCTCGAGTCCCGTGGTCAGCAAGTGGTTCGGCAGCAGGCCGACCTTGGCCCCGTCGATCTTCATGTTCACGACCTTCGCCCCCCAGTAGCCGCCCTGCATCGACGAATCGAACAGCGTGCTGATCAGCAGGTTCGCGTCGGCGTGATACGGCGTGTTGTCGCCCCAGATGTAGAGTCCCTTCCCGCTGTCGTAGAAGTCCTTGATCACCGCAACGTGCTCCGGCGTGAGGTGCTGTTGGTCGCCGGAGATGATCCAGAGTTGCGACGCCTTCTTGAGCTTCTGGCGCAGCTCCTTGGGCGACGGCACCGTGTTGTTCCAGCGGTAGACGCCAAAACCCTTTTCTTTGAGCGCCGCGCGAGCGGCCTCGAAGTCGAATGCGTAGAGCTGAATCACGGCGACGGTTTGCCCTTCGAATGCGCCGTCCCGCGCGAGGTCGAACCCTCCACCCGCGGCGTTTCCGAAGTTGTCTTTGGGTGGGGGCGCGTAGGTGACCTCCACGCGTTTCTCGCCGGACTTCTTGTCGACGACGACACGCTCGGACTGGACCATCGGGGCGCTCTGGCCGGCGGAGGCGTTGTATTGCGCGAACGCCGTCGTGGACGTCAGCAGGAGAAGGAGCAGAACGAGGAGGCTGTTGAGGCGTTTCATCGGTGTCTCGTGGAAGGAGGTCTCTGACCCTGCCTCGAACGCAGACCCCCTGGTTTGGATCTGAAAACCATCACTCAGATTTCCGTCACCTCGCCGTGGAGGTCGCTGATATCTGAGGCCTCGAACCACGAACTCGACGCTATCACTGGCCCTGCGAGCATGGCCCGTACCTTGCTATGGTCGGACCCGTACTTGACCTCGAACCTTGGAATTGCCCCATGAACACCAACATTCGATTGATGCTCGCCGCTGGAAGTCTCGCGATGCTCGCCCCTGCAACCGCTGCTGCGATGTGCGGGTGCATGATGCCCGTCGACGACACCGGGATCCCGGAGTCGACACAGCTCGTCAGTGAAGCGACCCAGGTCGTGATGATGCGCCACGGCACCAAGACTGTTCAGACGATGCAGAACCGCTACGAAGGCCCGCTGGAGAACTTCGCCCTGATCATTCCGACGCCGGAAGTGCTCAGCGAGGACAGCGTCAAAACGCTGTACCCCTCCGTCTTCGAGAACATTGACCGGGTGTCGGCGCCACGCCTCACCGAGTACTGGCAGCACGATCCATGCGAGCAGGTCGACGGGTTCGGCAGTGCGAACACCGAGGACACCGACTCGTCGTCGGTGAACAACGTGTCACGTGG
Source organism: Bradymonadaceae bacterium (assembly GCA_041601915.1). Classification (GTDB taxonomy): domain Bacteria; phylum Myxococcota_A; class Bradymonadia; order Bradymonadales; family Bradymonadaceae; genus JBFIHF01. The sequence goes on along the minus strand of JBFIHF010000009.1, from coordinate 7,310 downwards.
GCCGGACGCGCCGCCGTCGGACCCCGGCGTCGTCGTCGAAGCGGAGTTCCAGGTCGGCGAGTACCAGATCCAGATCCTGAGCGCCGAACAGGGCACGGGGCTCGAGACCTGGCTCCGGCAGAACGGCTACCGCATCCCGACCGGCGCCGCCGCCTATCTGCAGCCGTACATCGACTCCGGGATGTACTTCTTCGTCGCGAAGGTCGACGTGTCGAAGGTCAACTTCGTCGACGACCGCGCGCAATTGTCGCCGCTGCGTTTCGAGTACGACACGCCCGACTTCACGCTGCCGACGCGGCTCGGGATGCTGAACTCCGCCGGTCGTCAGGACCTCGTGGTGTACACGCTCGGGCAGACGCGCTTCAAAGCCGCGAACCTTCCGAACGCCACGATCCCCACCAACGTCTCCGTCGTCGCGACGGTCGCGAACGACTTTCCCAACTTCTACGACCAGCTGTTCGAGAAGACGCTCGATGCGCACGGCAACGCCGTGATCACCGAGTACGCATCGTGGGCATGGGACATGCCCTTCGAGGACATCGCGAGCCTCGGCGGCGACGTCATCACGCAGACCACCGGCGACGAGACGTTTTCGTACAACCTCGTGCTGAGTCGGTTGCACTTCCGCTACGACAAGGACCAGCTCGGCGAAGATATCGTCCTGCAGGCCGCGGACCCGATCGCGGGCGGCCAGGAAGCGTGGGGTAGCCGCGGAACCGTCGACCCGACGTTGATGCAGCAGGGCGCGAACGACGACGGAGTCAACCTGTTTCGCGCGCACTACTTCGTCAAACATGAGTGGACGGGCGCGGTGAACTGCGAGAATCCGGCGTTTGATCGCTGGGGCGGACCACTGGACGGCAGTGGGTCGGGACAGCCGCTGTCGGTCCCTGCGCTCAATCCGAACACCACGAACGCGGAGGTGTTTGCCAAGCTCGGCAAACACGCCATCCCGGTCGCGGCACTCATCAGTGAAGACGTCCCGGAGATCGGCCTGGAGCGCGAAGTCCCCCCGAAGCGCGAGGTGGGTTGTTCAGCTGCGGGCGCCGCCGTTCCCGGCACGATGGCGATGATGCTGTTGGGGCTGTTCGGTGGTCTGCGCCGCCGCAAGCGCTGAGCGCCGGGTCGCGAACCGGACAAGAAAAGCGAACGCCGGACCGCGCAAGCGTGGTCCGGCGTTCTTTTTTGTCATCGGCTCGTGCGTAGCGCCGGCGTCTAATGCGGAGCTGATCAGGCTCCACTTTGCTTCCGTCGATATCTCTGGCTCGGGCGACTGATGTATCCATCAATCACGCGTTGAGCTTGCGTTCTCCTTCTCTAGCTGGCGACCCGAGAGCCGTCAGGCATCAAAAGAGCGTTCGTCGAAAACACGACCGACCCAATGACCGTGCCGTCCATCTCGCGTGTCCGTCGCGAAGACGTCCACATAAGCGAGCTGCACACCACGTGGCTTTGAGGTTGCCACTCGTGACCTCACCAACCGAAGTTGGGTCGAACAGTCACAGAATGTTCCTCTCGGCCTGGCCACTCGTCAACATCGCTTCGTTCGTTCCCTGGTCTCCAGCGACTCGAAAGCCTCTTTCCACCTGGTGGCGAACTCCACCACTCGGAGTGCCCAACAAAGTTCCGACATGCCCTCGTCCCTCACTGACCGTGGTCAGCTGCGACTGCTTCCCGTTAGTTAGCGCGAGTTCCACCTGCGTCCGAAGACTCATGTGGGCCTCACACCCCGGAAGCGAACTGCCGTCCCTTCGAGTGTTAGACTGGCGGATCTGCGACACCGTCGTCAAAGGACTTTTTCAAAAAAAGTTTTCCACAACCCTGTGAAAAACCAACGTTTGAAGAGATGGCGTGACGTTAGCGGCGATCCCTGAATGTGCCACTTCAACGTCGGGCCCCGACGCCCCGTCGAGCCCCCGAATCGACGTCGCATCCGCACCTCGCCGCTGCGGTGCTGGACGATCTCGAGATCCGCGGCTCGGATCGGTGGCGGCGGGCACCCGATCGGATCAGAAGTTCGCGATGCGATCGGTGAGCGCGGGATCGTCCACAAACGGATTCCGATTCCCCTGGGCCCGCTCCACCGCGGCGTTGCGCGCCTGCTCCAGCGCGTCCGGCGCATCGGCAGCATGCCAGCGGCGCAGCGTGCTCTCGTTCGCTTCGGGCAGCGCCAACTCGTAGCGCATCGACATGTAGAAGACCGCCCGCGCGACATCGCCGCGACGCTCGGGGCGCAGCTGCATCACGCAGAGATCCTCCCCGGGATCGACGCCCATCGGACAGCTCGTCCGGCCCGTGCCGCCGACCGGCAGCCCGAGCTGCGACCGCTCGTCGAACGCACAGTTGCCCGCCGCCGCACAATCCGTCTCCCCGAAGGGGAAGTTCGCGCGCGCATTGTTCGCGAGCTCCTCGCTCGGGAACAGGTGGTGCAGGTCCCCCTCTGCGGCGTCGTACTCCGGCGTCCCGTCCCCGAAGGCCGCCCGCAGATCCACGCGCGGCACAATGTGCTCGGTGTTGAACGCGCACCCGCGCGGGGTCCCGTCCGCCAACGCACAGTTCGTGCTGGGGGTCCGGCTGCCGTCGGTGTCCACGGTGCGCCCCGTATAGATGCCTTCGATCCGCCCCGCCTGGTCGTCGATCCCACCCGGCGCGTACATCGCATCGCGCGCCGCGTTGTAGCCCAGCGCAAACATCGTCGACCCCGCGTCCCGTCGCAGCGCAAACAACAATTCGGCGTCGCGTAGCTGGGGACGGTTCATGTCCGTTTCGGGCCCCTGCGCATCGACATCGGCGGTCGAATCCCCGACCGCGATGTCCGACGCCTCGAGGTCGAGATCGCCGCCCATGTCCGGTGGGCTCCACAGATCGGAGCCCGCATCCGGGGTCTCAGGGTCTGGAGCGGCGGCTGGCCCGCACGACACCATGAGCGCAAACCACACGGCGGCGCAAACACTTAGCGAAACCCGAAAACCCAATGGGACACCTAGTCGAGTTGGTTACTAACCCGTCGGGTTAAAGCGACGGCCAGATGGCGGCGAAGAAGAACAGGATGCCGCCCCCGCCGAGCAGACCGCCGGCGACCCCGGCGACGATCGGCGCCACGAGCTGCGCGACCTTCTTCGTGGGCAGTGCCACGAGCGCCAGCAGCGCGGTCATCAGACCGCTGAGCGCGCAACACGCCGGGCCCGTCATCGCCATGGCGGCGTTGACGCCGTCCGTTTCGCGTTGGGACGCCGCCGCGCCGACCACGAGCGCGCCGCCACAGACGAACAGCAGAGTGAGGACGGCGAAGATACCGAGCATGATTTTCGCGTTCTTCGTATCGCGCTCGAGTGTGACTGGCTCGCTCATATCAACCTCCGTGACATCGTGACGCTACCGTTTTTCGTGACCCGTGCGCAAGGGTTGCGCATTTGGCGGCCCTCGTCGATGATGATCGCTCGCACGTCACCCTCTGGGGGTCTCGTTGACCGTACGCCGTCCAAAGACGCTGTGGTTTTGCGTGGTACTCACTGCGTACGCGAGCACCGCTGCGGCGCAACAGCCCCAGCGCGCGGCCGTCGTGCCGCTCGACGACGCCGCGCGCTCACGCGGCCTCGATGCCGAAGCCGCGCGGGTCTTGCGACCGACGCAGATGACGGTCCTGCAAGGCGAGGAGCTCGACAGCTGGTTGCGAAAGCGCCGCGAGCCCGAGCCGAGCTCCGAAGTGCTCGCCCAGTTCGCCCCGGCGACGGAGACGATCGCCAAAGGCGTGGAACGCTTCTTCTATATGAGCCCCGAGCGCGCGTTGCCCTCCATCGAGCCGGTGCTGGACCTCGCGTGGAACAATCCCGCGGTCCTCGCGTTTCGCCCCGACCTCGCCGATCAGATCTGGCAGGCCGGGATCGTGCTCGTGCGGGCCTACGCCGCGACGAAGGGGCATGACGAGGCGCTCGCACAGGCCGAGCGACTGGTGACGTTGCTGCCGACCCGCGAGACGGACCCCAAGCTCGTGCCGCCCGATGCGCGCAAACTGCTCGAGGAGGCGCGCGTCCGGCTCGCGGCGGGCGGGGCGACGCTGCGGCTGTCCGCGCCCGACCCCGAGCGATGCACGCTCTATGTCAATGGGGCCCGAGCGCAGCCGCAGCAAACGTACGTCGTCGATCCGAGCGGGTCGTATTTCGCGCACGCCGATTGCAGCCAGCCGAGCACACCGCCGATCTGGCGCGCGATCATCGCGCGGGACCGTGCCGTCGAGATGCTCGTCCCTCCGGTGGAGCCGCAATCGTTCCGGCCCGCAAGCACCACCGAAGAGGTCGGTCGGCGCGCCGCGGAGTGGTACCTGCAAGCGACGGCACAGCTGGCGGACACCGACGTCACGGTCGGCGTGGCGAGCCCCGCCGACGACGAAGCCGTGGTACTCGTGCGCTATGATCGGACGACCCAGACGATCACGTGGAGTGACGCCGACTACGCGGGGTCGATCCGGCGAGGGATGCCGCGCATCTTTCCCGAGTATGCCAACCTGCTGACCGATGGCGCCGAGCCGCCGACCGTGCGCGCGACGGCGCCGGCCCCGCGCGGCGTCGACTGGCCTGGCTTCGCGCTCGTCGCGCTCGGTGGGGCGGCCGCCGGAACTGGGACGGTGCTGCTCGTCACCTCGGCGCGCCAATCTCGGTTGCTCGATTGCGCCGTCAACAATCCGTCGCCGCCTCAGGACCCGAACTGCGACGGACTGCGCGACGACATTTTCTTCGACGATTTCAGCCGCGAGACCCGCAAAGTCGGTTCGGCGCGTGCCGTGGGCGTCGTCCTCGTCGGCACCGGCGCGATCGCGATCGGCTACGGCGTCTATCGACTGATCCGTGGTCCTTCCCGCGCTCCCGAGGCGGCTGGGGTACGGGTCGCGGCCTCCGGCCTCGAGGTGCGCTGGTGAAGTATGCTTCTGTCCTAGTCGTTGCTGCACTCGTCTCGCAGGGCCTACCGGCCGTCGCCGCGCCCACGTGCGACGCATTCGTGCTCGATGACCGCGCGCGTCCCCCCGATAACGCCGCGTTTGCCCAGGAACTGGCCGCCACGGCCCGCGAGGCGAGCGATGCCGGCTGTCTCGCCGAGGCCGACCGCCTGCTCGAAGGCGCACATCGGCTGGACCCGCTTCCCGGCCTCGTCTACGCCCGGATCCTCGTCCGGGAGTCGATGGGTGACTTCGACTACGCCCACACCCTGCTGGAGGCGTACCGTGCGGAGCTTGCCGCCGACCCCTCCATCGAAGACCTCGTCGCCGTAGATGCGCGGCTCCGCACTGCACTGCGCGACGATCCGGTACCGGCGGTCGTCGAGCTCACCGAGCCGGTCCCCGCCCGGCGCACGACCCTCGACACGGTAGGCCCGATCGTCCTGGCCGGGCTGGGCGCGGTCTCACTGGGCCTCGCCGTCTACGGATTCACCGCGCGCTGCGATCAGGTCGCGCGCGACGGCACCTGCTTGAGCGGATCTGAGGCGCGCCTCGGCCCCACCGTCGCATACTCCGCGACCGGCGTGGTCGCGCTCACCGCGGCGGCCGTCTGGTGGATCATCGCGATCCCGAGGACGACACCTCAAACCTCCGCGACGCACCTCATCATCGCTCCGGCTGGGCTGAAGCTGACATTTTAGCGCGGCCGCTGGCGCACCCACACGTAGGTCGCTAGACTACATGTGTGGCTGTGTGGGACAGGAGCTGACCAATGGTAGATTTCCTTCTGCTGACCGAAACGGGAACGTTCGAGTTCTCTGCCCGCCACGTCAGCCTCGGACGCGACCAGCGCTGCAGTTTCCGACTCCCCGACGCCTCGGTGCAGCCGCTCCACGCCGAAATCGTGGAGGACGGGGGGCGACTGTTTCTGGAAAAACGACACCGCGATGCCCTGACGTTCGTGAACCGCGCCCCGATCCACCAGCGCGTCGAGTTGTTCGACGGTGACCTGATCGATATCGGTCCCTGGACGCTCGTGATTCGATCCCGTCACCTCGCACGTCGCCAGGCTGCCCCGGCACCCGCGGAGCTGAGCATGGAGTTCACGCCCTCCGACCCCGCGATTGTGAAGCGCGTTCGGCTGCCGAAGTATCGCACCGTTGTCTCCGACGACACCTCGAGCAGCATCATCATTATCTAGCTGTGGTCCGCACGTCGCGCGCTCCATCCGGGCATGCTGCTCCCCGCGCCACGAAGCCAGGTAGCCCACTGGGTTGCCAATCCCGCAAACAACTACCCCATTGGGCTTCTGCGGGACGCCTGGGGCGAGACTCGACGAACGGTTGCACGGAACTTTGGTGTCCCTACGTTGTCAGTTCTCCTGCACAAACGGAGGAACCATGACTCGGATTCGGGAAGGCTGGTGGGGGATGTTAGCGCTCTGTGTGGCCTGCGGACTCTGGTTCTGCGTGATGCCACTGCTCGGATACGGCTACTTCGTGGACGGGGTCGTGATACGCCCGGGCTGGCTCGGCATTCCACCCTGCGTGTTCGGCGCCGTCTTCGCGGCGCGCCACACCAAACTGGGCGCACGGATGGCCGCGTTGACCGGCGTGGCCTTGTTCGCCGTTTCGTTCGCGCTCGGCGCACAGTTCTGGGTCATGAAGGCGAGCAACGCGCTGCCGTGCCGGATGTTCGGACACGCGGTGAGCTGTGAGATGGTCGACGCATCGCGGCAAGCCGGCCGCACGTGGGAGCCCACGACCGCGCTCGGACATCTCCGCTCGCCTCTGGACCCCGGGACGTTTCTGGAGAACACGCGCTAGCGAGAGTGTTAAAGAGTCCGCTGGTCTGCGTCGACTTGCACGGCGTTCAACGCCTGCACTTGCCGGAAGACCGCCAGCATCGTGTCGCTCTCCTGCGCCCCGGAGACCGCGTACTTGCCGTCGATCAGAAAAAACGGCACCCCGTGGGCGCCGATCGCGCGCGCTTGGGCCTCATCGCCTCGCACCGCATCCGCGAATCGCCGGGACTCGAGCGCATCCCGCGCGTCATCGGCGTCCAGCCCAACCTCAGCAGCGAGCGCGACAAGTGTCTCCCGATCAGCGATCGCTTCCCCCGCGCAAAAGTACGCCTGAAGCAGACGCTCTTTAAGGGCCGGCGCGAGCCCAGCCGTCTTGGCGAGGTGAATGAGCTGGTGCGCCTCGAACGTGTTGCCGGTCTGCGCGGCCGCGAAGTCGAACTCGATGCCCTCCTGCTGACCGGCCGAGACCACCCGTTCCATCATCGCGTGCGCCTGGTCGACGGAGACACGATACTTGCGGGCGAGCAGCTCCACGAGCGGTGCGTCGGGCGACGCCTTCGCGTTCGGGTCGAG
>JBFIHF010000008.1:0-52945 GCA_041601915.1 Bradymonadaceae bacterium | reverse complement strand
GGTGCCGCGGCTGACGGTCGCGCAGCAACCGCCGCCTTCGTCTTTGGTGTCGTCGCCCGGTCCGATGACGATGCCCATGTCGGGGCCGCCGTTGCCGCTGTCATCGCCACCGGTCATCCCGGTGTCGGGCGTCGGCAGGACGGGCACCGGACAATCTTCGTCGACGTAGCCGTTGCAGTTGTTGTCGGTCTGGTCGCCGCACACGTCGTCGCCTTCGGGGCGCACTTCGCCGGCACAGATCCCGGACCAGCGGCCGCCGCGACAGGTGTCCATCCCCGCGTCGCACATCCCTTTGTCTTCAGTTCCCGGCCGCCCCGTGTAGCACAGGCGGGTCGCGCCCTCGGAACACTCCGTCACCGTGGGCAGGCAACCCGGATTCGGGCGCGCGTCGCCCACCCAGATCGGACACGTCTCGTCGTTCGGCACGATGTTGCCGCCCTGCAGCTGCATGCCGAGCGAACCGAAGGTCGGGTAGATGTGCTCAAAACCCTCGGCGTCGATCGCTTGCGCGACGTAGCGAACACAACCGTTGGTCGCGGTGGCCGCCCATTGGTAGGTATTGCCGGCGTAGGGCTCGATCGCCTCATCCGGCCGGACGAACGTGCGCGTCATCGCGTTGCAAGCGGAGTCCGTGATGACGCTGATCGACTGCGGATCACCGGTCGGATCGTAGTAGTTGGTGAGCACCAGCTTGCCGCCACCGTCGGTCTGCACGTGCACGACATCACTGAGCACGGGAACGGGGTCCGCGGTTTGACCGAACAGGAACGACCAGTACCAGCCGCGCGGCAGATTTGCGGGGTCGCACGCCACGGGATCGATGGGCTCGGGCAACGTGCAGAACTCGCCGCTCATCGCGCCGCCCTGACACTGACCGATGCATTCGTTGGGCGCCTCGGGGTCGTCAGGATCGCAGTCCGTCTCACCGCCGGGGCCCTTGCAGCTCCCCCCGGTGCAGGTGTCTTCGGGGGGCTTGCAGGCGTCGGGGATGATCGGGGTCGACGTCCGCGCCGCCGCACCCGCACTGTCCCGAGAGCTCAGCGCGGCGCCCAGCGCATTGTTGAGGAACCAATCGGCGGCGGCTGTACCCAGCGCGCCCTCGTCCTCGGTCGAGGTCCAGAAGATCTCGCTCCGAATCTCGCCGGGACCTTTGTTGAGCAGCGCCCAGCGGTCGGCAGACTCCATCATGCCATCGTCGCCGCAGCCCACGATCGGGCCGACGCAACGAATCGTGCCGTTGACGAAGCCCCCCGTGCAGCACGAGAGCGGATTCGAACCAGCCGCGGCGGACTGGTAGGACATGCTCATCGAGTCGTAGACGCAGTAGCAGAGGTTTGTGAGCGACTGAGCACCTTGCCAGCGACCCGCTTCGGTCATGCCGGTCTGTTGGGTCAGCGGGGGTGCCGGCGGGATGAGATTGCCGTCCATGTCCTGCACGTCGAACACGTCGGTGTTCATGCGGACCTGATTGATCAGATGCCACGCGACGCGCTCCTCGTAGGCCGGCATCGCTTCGGCGCCCACGCCGCCGAACCAGTACGCGATCGTCGCCTCGCCCAGCGATTGCTTGATCGTCGCCGGCTCGTCGCCAGGGCGGTCTGGCTGGGTCGCGTTCGTACAAGAGGCGAGCAGCAGGCCAGCCAAGATCCATCCAGCACGTGTTCGCATCATTGCACTCGTCGTGTTCGCAGGCGGCGGCTGGTGACCACCGCGATCGGGATGAGCGGCCAACCGGACGGACCGTGACTCGGTAGACCGTCCACCGAGCTACACCCTGCGTCTGATTTGGGCGCCCGGGGCCCAGGGGTTTCGCTGGAGCTGTCCGGATTTCCAGCATCTGGAGCGCCGCCATCTTCGGGGCTGTCGCACTGCTCGTCAACCTCGCCGTCGCAGTCCTCGTCGAGCCCGGTGTCGCACAGCTCATCGGCGGGACCGACTTGGAGCCGACAGTCGCCGTCCCACTGACCCGCGACGCAGCGCTCGGCGCCGGCTTCGCAGGTGCCGACATCCTCGGTGCCAAACGGCCCCGTGTAGCAATGGCGGGTATCGCCGGTCATGCAGGTCTGTCCGCTCGGTGAGCAGGTATCCGCGGGGCGCGTGTCGATGAAGAACTCGCAGGCGCCGGTGGCCACGCCGACACCGAAGCTGCCGAAGCTCGGGTGAGTGACATCGTTGCCGTTTCCGTCGGTGAAATGAAAGTAGTAGCGGTGGCACCCGGCGCTGAGGCTCACGGATGTCTCGAACGCCCCCTGCTCGGGCACCCCGTTCACCAAGGCGAGGTCGTGACACTCGCCGTCGACGATGACCAATGCAGTACGCGGGCCGCCGCTGCCGGTCTGCTTGTACGTCGTGGCAAAGCGCATCGCCTGCCCGTCCGCGAAATGAATCCCGTCGGCAATCACGGAGCTCGGACCGGCGGCTGCGCCGAAATCTTGCACCCAGGCCGACTGATAGTTCCCGGGCCCCATCCGGTTCGAACCGGGGTTGTTGATGTTCGCCCAGTGGCCGGGCGAGAAGATCCAGGCCTCCATCGCGGCTGCGGGGGTCGGCTGTCCCATCGCCATGTTCTCGCCGGAGTACGCGCTGGAGAAGAGCGACAGGCGACCTTCGGCGGATACGGCTCCGCAGCCCGTGGTCGGCCCGGAGCACGCGACGTCCTCGCCGCTTCCGCTCAGCGGGCAGCACGACGAGTGGTCCTCGCACCAGCAGCTCTCGTCGATGATGTGTTGGGCGTGGAACCGCGCCGCGACCGTCAGTTCGTAGTCGAACTGCAGGGGCTGCGACGGCGGATAGGGGTCACCGGGATTGAAGTCGCTCGGAGCGGTTCGGGCACGGTTCGTCAGGTACAACAGCACCCGCTCTTCGTAGCTCGGAAAATCGCCGATCGGTTCGCCGAGCGCCGACGTGCGCAACGCAGAAACGTTCGATTCCCCGCATGACGCGGCGAGGAGCAGCGCGACGATGACTTGGTGACTTCGCATGGCGGCGAAGTCTAGAGATGCGAGGCGTCGGGATCCAGCGCTAACCGAAGAGCACGCCACAAAGAGAGTGATTCATGTGACGCGAGGCGAACTGCTCCCCATAGGTGTTCAGCCCCAACAACGGCACCTGGTTCATCGCCCCATACAGTTCCTCCAACACGCCCAGCCGCTGCCCCTCGAGGTATCGCCCGAGGCAGTGGAACGCGAGCAGCGCTTGCGGCGAACCGCCCGCGGCGCGCAGATTCGAGATCGCAGCTTCGATCGCGAGTTGGGACTTCGGCACCAGGCCATCGGCATGCAGCAGGTTCAGCCGATCACCCGCCTGGACCGAGTACGCGAGCTCGATGCGGCCACCCTCGGCACGCATGACGGAGCACGGGAACGGCTTGCCCTTGAAGCGAAACCCGAACGGAGACGACCCGGTGATGTTCAGCGAAAGCTCGTCGGGACGCACACCGAGCGCGTCGGCATACACCTGCACGGCCGGCCGACCATTCAACCCCAGCAGATGCCGCCCGCCACGGCCGGTCTCCGTCACTTCGAACCAGTGCTCCGTGAATTCGAGGTGGGTGTGGTGGATGAGCTCGAACGGTCGCTCGTACTCCAAAAGCATGACCGCACCGGCACCGTGGTGGACGCGGCGATCGTGAACGAGCGACACCAAGCCAAACGCCTCCTCGTCCGCGAACGATCCGCCGACGAGGGGCAGCCGTGGGGCGTGCGAGGCGAAGAATGGCGCGAAGAAGTCTTCGCGGCCACTGAGCCCGTCCAGCCACAGCATCCAGATGTGGCGACGGGGATCGAGCGATTCCGTGGTGTGGCCGAGCTCACCGGCGAGCTCCGCGGCCATGCCGGAGACCCTCAACAGCGAAAACTCGCGCAGCTCGGGAATCACGCGCAGGCTCGCACGAACTCCGCCCCCGTGCAGCGCCATCGCGACAATCGAGCCGTGCGCAAAGCCGGCCGGCCCGATCTCGCCGGCCGTCGATCCCGCGATCGCTCGGGTCCCACATCGCCGGTGCAACTCACAAGCGATCGCGCTCGTTTCGTAAATTGGGCTGAAAAAGACAAAGGTAAACGCGGCTTCCGCGGCCCCGACTTCGTCGAGAACTGCGCGGATCGCAACCGTCGTGTCGACGGCGCGGCTACTGCCGATGCGCACGGTCTCAGGGGGGTGCGATTCGATGTATACGGACAAGGGCTCCTCGCTCGAACGTCTACAACGCCTGAAAGATACACAGAAAAACGCATTGATCGCAATGATCACGCATTCGACTACCAACCGTTGCGCACCTCCCTACCGTTTGGTAGACAGTACTCAACCGACAGGTAGTAACGGACGCGATGCAAGACCAAGACGTAGCCACAGCAACACTGGACGCCGCGACGAAACTGTTCGCCTCCAACGGGTATGACGGCACGTCCCTTCAGGCGATCGCGGACTCCGTGGGGGTGCGCAAGCCGTCGTTGCTCTACCACTACGCCTCCAAGGACGAGCTGCGACTCGCCGTGCTGCGACGCGTCTTCGAACACTGGAACGAGGTGTTCCCGCGGATTCTGCAGGCCGCGACGTCGGGCAACGATCGCTTTGACGGACTAGTCGGCGAAGTCGTGCGCTTCTTCGCCGAAGAACCCAACCGAGCGCGGCTGATTCTGCGCGAGATGCTCGACCGACCGTCGCAGCTCGGCGTGCAGATGGGTCAGTACGTCGCGCCATGGGTCGCGATCGTGACCGACTACATTCGCGGCGGCCAAGAGCACGGCACGGTGCGCCGCGATGTCGACCCCGAAGCCTACGTGCTTCACGTGATTCACATGATTGTCAGCGGCATTGCGACCGCGAATGTGCTTGGCGCGCCACACGTTAATGGAACGCCAGGCGACCTGGACCGACATGTCCGCGAGACCGTGCGCATTGCACGAGCGGCCATCTTCCCTGACGAGATTTTGAGCAATGGCTAACTTCTACACCGACAACGCCGATCTGCAGTATTACATCGATCGTGGCATCGAATGGGAACCGCTCGTGCGGCTCGTCGAGGACGGATTTCGTCGCGAGGATGGCTTCCAGACCACCGACGAGGCCGTCGGGTTCTATCGGGACGTGCTCGAGATGCTGGGACGGTTCGTCGCCGACGAGATCGCGCCGGTCGCCGCCGAGATCGAGCGCGAGACGATGACGCTGAAGGATGGAGGCGTCGAGTTCGGACCGAAGCTCACCGAGCTGTTTACCAAGATCAAAGCCCTCGAGATGAACGGCCTGTCGATCCCGCGCGAGCTCGGCGGCATGAACAGCCCGGTGCTCGTCTACATGATCTGTTCGGAGATCATGGCCCGCGCCGATGTCTCGATCATGGCGCACCACAGTTTCCACGCCGGGATCGCGATGGCGATGCTCGTGTACTCGATGGCGGAGGGCACGACCGAGATCGACCCGGCGACCGGGGAGATCCTCAGCACCCGCTTTCAGGACGCGATCGCCGAGATCGTGGCCGGCAACGCCTGGGGTTCGATGGACATCACGGAACCCGATGCCGGCAGTGATATGGGCGCGCTGCGCACGAAGGCCGAGCAGGACGCCGACGGCAACTGGTTCGTCACCGGCCAGAAGATCTTCATCACCTCGGGCCACGGCAAGTATCACATCGTGATCGCGCGGACGGAGGAGGTGAAGGGCGACGACGCGTTGTCGGGGCTGCATGGGCTGTCCACGTTCGTGGTGCCCGCCTACGAGGACCTCCCGGATGGGACGCGCAACCGCTGGGTGACCGTCGAGCGCCTCGAAGAGAAGCTCGGGCACCACGCCAGCGCGACGTGCGCGGTGAACTTCGACCACGCCCCGGCGCATCTGATCGGCGAGCGCGGCGAAGGCTTCAAGCAGATGCTGCTGCTGATGAACAACGCGCGCATCGGCGTGGGCTTCGAGTGCATCGGCATCTGCGAAGCCGCGATTCGCACGGCGGAGGCGTACGCGGAGGAGCGACGCACGTTCGGCAAGAGCATCGATCAACACGAGATCATCGCCGACTACTTCGACGAGATGCGAACCGACGTCCAGGGGCTGCGCGCGATGGCGATGCGGGCCGCGATGTTTGAGGAGATGTCCTATCGCGCTCAGACGAAGCTGCGACGGGGGAGCGCGGACGACCTCGAGGCACGGCGCCTCGAAGCGCAGTCCAAAGAGTACAAGCGCAGTTCTCGGCGCGTCACCCCGCTGTTGAAGTATCTCGCCGCGGAGAAAGCCGTGGAGATGGCTCGGCGTTGCGTGCAGATCCACGGCGGTTCCGGCTACACGACGGAGTACGGCGCTGAGAAGCTGCTGCGCGACGCGATGGTGATGCCGATCTACGAGGGCACGAGCCAGATCCAGAGCTTGATGGCGATGAAGGATACGCTGGGCGCGATCACCAAGAACCCCCAGGAGTTCGTGCGTCGGATCGCCCAGGCCCGTTGGCGTTCGGTGTCCGCCCGAGACCCGCATGTTCGTCGGCTCGCCAAGCTGCAGTCCACGTCGCTGGCGGCGCAGCAGCACCTGATCCGCAAGACCGTGGGCGACAAGTTTCGCAACGTTCGCAGCCGCCCGCTGGGGGAGTGGATCGACGGGATGAGCCAGAACTGGGACCCCAAGCGCGACTTCGCGTTCGCGATGCTGCACGCGGAGAGCCTCACGCGGATCCTCGCCGACGAGGTGATCTGCGAGATCCTGCTGGAGCAGGCGCAGGCCCACCCCGAGCGCATGGACGTGTTCGAGCGCTACATCGAGCGCGCCGAGCCGCGCACGCGGTATCTGCTCGACGTGATTCTGACGACCGGCGACCGTATGATCGAGAAACTCCATCCCGAGCGCCACCCGATCGAGGTCGCAGCGGAGTAACTGCGGCGCCAGCCGGTCGTACGCGTCGTGGATGCTCCATTTCACGGTGCCGTGTGCCCCACCCCGCTGACATCGCCGGCGGTCCCTCGACGCGCCACCACCGTCGGCGGCGCGCCGTCACGATCCCGACGCTGTTGCTCGCCACGGCAACGGCGACGGTGACAGCACCGGCCCTGCTGCTGGGCGCCGCCCTCGCCGACCTGCTCGGGCGAGGTAAACTGTTTGCCACTCGAACCGCGCTGTTCTTCCTCGCCTATCTATGGGCCGAGACGGTCGGCCTGTGCGCCGCAGCGTGGCTGTGGGTGCGCTACCGAGACGAAGCGGCATTCGTCGCGGCAAACGCTCGAACGCAACGCCGGTGGGCGCTCTTCTTGTTTGGGGCGGCGTCGAAGCTCTTTGGGATACGCACCGAGGTCGAGGGTGGCGACGCGCTCGACCGGCCGGGACCGTATCTGCTGTACATCCGGCACGCGAGCACGCTGGATACCCTGATCCCGTTCGTCATCGATCCGCAGCGCACGTTTCGCTACGTCCTCAAGGAGGAACTGCTCGCGGATCCGTGTCTCGACGTCGTGGGGAACCGGCTCCGGAACTGCTTCGTGCGCCGCGGCGGGGATCGAAGGGACGAGGAAGTGGCTCGCGTCGTGAACCTCGGGCGCGACGTGCTGGACAGCGAAGCCGTCGTCATCTTCCCCGAGGGCACCCGATTCACCGCCGCCAAGCGCGAGCGGCACATCGCGCGCGACGACTCCGATCCGCTGTCGGCGCGGTTGCACGCCACGCTCTCGCCGCTGCGCCACGGGGCCGTCGCGCTGGGGACGCAGTGCCGGGACCTCGACGTCGTGATCGTGGCGCACCGCGGTGTCGAACGCGCGGCGAGTCTGCGCGATTTGCTGCGCGGTGGGCTGACGCGCGCCATGCTGCACATCAAAGTGTGGCGCGCCCCGGCGTCCGAGGTGCCGCGTGACGAACCCGAGTTTCGCCGCTGGCTCGCCGAGCAATGGGTGGCCGTCGACGCGTTCGTCACCGGCCCGCCTTGATGCGCGCGGGTTGATCGGCGAAGGTAATCGCTCTCTGGAGCGCAAGAATGCACCGACTTTTCCGAGTCCTGGGTCCCGGGCTGCTGTTCGCCGCCGCCGCGATCGGCGTCTCCCACCTCGTTCAATCGACCCGGGCCGGCGCGGGTTGGGGGCTCGGCATGCTGGTGTTCATCCTGTTTGCGAACCTCATGAAGTACCCGGCGTTTCGGTTTGGCCCCCACTATGCGGCCGCCACCGGCCGGTCGCTGTTGCAGGGCTACCGGGAGCAAGGCCTCTGGGCGCTCGGCGCCTACTTCGTCGTGACGCTGGGAACGATGTTTGCCGTGCAGGCGGCGGTCACGCTGGTCACCGCAGGGTTGCTCAAGGCGTGGCTGGGCCTCGACGCGAGCCCGTTCGCGATATCGATCGGGCTTCTGCTGGTGTGCGCGACGATCCTGAACGTGGGGCGCTACGCGTGGCTCGATCGCATCACCAAGGTCCTCGTCGTTCTGTTCACGATCGCGACGGTGGTCGCGACAGTCGCGGCGATTCCGCGCATCGAGTGGGCGAACGAGAGCTTGCTGTTGCCGGCGACGGAGTTCAACAAGGGCACGCTGATGTTCCTGGCCGCGCTGATCGGGTGGATGCCGTCCGCGATCGACGCGTCGATCTGGACCTCGCGCTGGACCCTCGCCAAAATCAAGGACGTCGAGTCGATCAGCGTCGACGACTCGATGCTCGATTTCCATGTCGGCTACGCAGGGATCGTGGTGCTCGCGGTCTGCTTCCTGCTGCTGGGCACCGGGATCATGCACGGCAGCGGAATCGAGTTCGAGAGCTCCGCGGGCAAGTTCGCCGGACAGATCCTCGAGCTCTACGTCTCGACGCTGGGCGAGTGGAGCCGTCCGGTCATCGGCGTGAGCGCGTTCGCGGTGATGTTCTCGACGACGCTCGCGGTGCTGGATGGCTTCCCGCGCGCGCTCGCGGTGCTGATGACGCGCTTCGTGCGCGACGAGACCGACGACGACCACGACCTCGACTCCGTGCTCGCGCGCCGCGGCTACTTCGGGTGGATGGCGGTGCTCATCGCCGGAGCGATCCTCATCATCCTCGAGCTTCGCGAGTCGCTTCCGGGGCTCGTCGACGTCGCCACGACGCTGTCGTTCCTGACCGCACCGATGCTCGCCACGCTCAACCATCGCGCGATCATGTCGGACTCCGTCTCCCCCGAGCACCGACCGAGCCCGGCGTTACGGGCGTGGAGCCTCGTGGGGATCGCGCTGATGTCGTTGTTTGCCGTGCTGTATCTGGTGCTCCGAGCGATGTAGGTCGTTGATGTGCGTCGGCAATTCTGGTGTCATGGGCCGCACGTCGCACCCAAGGACACGCCGATGAGACGACGCACGTTCGCCGCCCTAGCTCTGATCATCGTCGCGGCGTGCTCGGACGTCGTGCCAGACGCCGACCCGTGGAGCCTCGGCGAAGGGAGCGACGCGGGCGCCGACACCGCGCCGACGCCCGATGCGGGCCCGGGCGTCGACCAGAGCCGTCCAGACCCTGATACTACCCCGCCTCCGCCGCGACCCGAGTGCGTCCACGGTCGGCTCGAGGTCTTCGACGTGCCGACCTGGGGCCGCGACATGGGCCTCGTCGTGGCTGGGGACCGCGTGTTCGTCTCCGGAATCTTGGCAGGGCGAATGGACGCCGACGTCCTCGAGTGGCGCGATCAGGGGCTCACCACCTTCGCCGCGACCGACGGGGTCGCCGACCGGGCGATCGATGGAACGGCTCAGTTCCTGTGGACCGTCGGAGGGTCGTTTCGTCGACACGAGCTGCCCAGCGGCCAGACCACGCGCGAGCTCAGCGTCGCTGCCCCGGCCGGCTCGTACTACTTCGACTTTGCCCAGCCTCGAAAGTACGCGCACGGCGATCTGCTGTCGTGGATGGACGGCGCGGATCTGTTCATGTTGAGTGAAACTGGCGTCAACCGCCTCGGTCGCGCGCAGTCGGGGCCGTGGGTCGGCGCGGGCGGCGTCGCTTGGTTCAACTACGACGAAGTGTGGCGGATCCATTTCACCGATCTGACCGGCCGTGATCACGTGCTCGTGGCCGGCGCGGAGTTCGCCGGCTGGCCGGTGCTGCTCGGCGACCACGTCGTCTTCGTACAAGACGGCGAGATCTGGTCCTGGGTCCCCGAGACCGGCGAAGTGACCGCGGTCATCGAAGGCCGAAGCTGCGGCCCCCTACACACGGACGGGAACCTCGCGACGACGGCTTGCCGCGCCGAGCCCTCGCCGCTGGGTGGCGCCGCCTACCTCGACCTCGGCGCGACCGAGGTCTGGGAGATCGAGGCCGGGTCGTTGCGGTCAACGCGCGTCCACGTCACGGACGGCACCGAGATCATCGCGCCGGTCATCAACGACCGCTGGCTGGCGTGGCTGGAGCACGAACCGATGCTCGTCACGCCCGACGGACCCGCCGGAACGGTCATGGTGCTGGCTCGCGGCGCCGAGGCGCCGATTGCCGCAGCACGCGTCGGCCGCGGATGCTGGACCTGTGGCGCGTACTGGCCGCCGCCGATCCTCGACCTCGGGACCGACACCCTCGCCTTCAACTACGCGATCGGTCCCAACGACCCACCGGTCGCACCAACGCCCGACAATGGCGGCTTCGCGGGAGTGTTGCGACTCTCCACGGTCTGCCTTCCGTAACTCCTCTCCGTGCAACAGCGAGCGCACGTCGCGTGAGGGCGACTAGCCGTGGGTGCATTGATTATGTTGTGAAACTGGATTATGCCGTGAGATTAATGCCGATTTAGTTTCCATCGCAACCCGCTAATCTTCGAATCAGACGCTGATCGGAGATTGCCATGCCCACGACCCAACCTTCACTCATCACCATCCCGGCCTGGATCGTCGCATCCAGCCTCGTCTTGTTCGGTTCGGCCTGCGCCGACATCGACACGCCCCCGTCCGAGGGCTGGGTCGTCGCCGACGAGACACCGACGATGGAGGCCGTCGCGAGCCCGGTCGATCAGCCGCCGACAATCCGCCCCACCACAATAGAGCGGCTGGATTGCGAACTCGAAACGTCGACCTTCGGCGAGACCTGGTGGGTGGAACCGCACTTCAATCAGTTCTCCGCCAATGAGGGACTCTACTTTGCGGGCAGCGGCTACGCGGGCGATGGGTCCACGATCTCCGTCGCGGACGGGAGCACGTTCTCCAGCAACACCGCGAACGGATTGCGATCCGTGGACGATGCGTGGAAAGTCGGCGCGTTCGTGGACTACCAGGGCGGTGCCAGGATTGTGGACCTCGCCAGCCGCGCGACGCTCGTCTCCACGACCAGCCCACACATCGCGGCGGTTCGGGTCTCCCCGGATGGGAAACAGGCCGCTTTCATCACGTGCGGGGAGGACTCCTCGCTCATTACGTTGGTCGACCTCGTGACCATCACCAGCCGCGAGCTGGAGGTCGACCTCGGCTCGCCATGCTACAGCTGGGCCCCGACGCGGACGCAGGCCGGATTCACATCCGACGGGCGCTTCCTCGTCGCGACGACGGCCAGCGGCACGCTCTGGTCCATCAACACGGACACCCTCGCGGTCCAGAGCGTCGAGCCACATGGGCGGCTCGACGATGAGGCGCTCTATGGCACGATCGTCTCCGACATGCGCGTTCGACCCGGAACGCACGAGGTCGCGACGACCGGCGTGGATGGAACCCTGCGGCGGTGGTCCCTCGACGACATGTCCAAGATTGGCGACGACATCGAAGTCGGATACTTCCGTATCAACGAGTACACCTACGCACCGCAGTACGATGTCTCACCGGTCGCCTTTACTCCGGATGGAGTCACGATGGCGTACGTGAATCGGGACGGCGACGTGGTCGTGTCCAACTCGGCGGGGTCGTCGGTGCTGCCGTCTCCCGCCGCACCGCCGGAATATCTCGAGTACGGCCGGACCGCGAACATCCCGGTCACGCTCTCCTTCGGCCCCTCGGGCCGGCGTCTGGGCGTGAGCTACTACTGGGGCGCCGGCATCTGGGGCTGTCCCGGTGCCGCTATCGCACGACGCGGGAGCGTCGAGATCGACGTGCCCGCCGTGGTTCAGCTCGACGAACGCGGCTACGCCACGGTGCCGATCTCGGTGAGCAGTGGGCACCCCGTCGTGGCGATCCGTGCCGTCACTCGCGACAGTGAGGCACCGACCTTTGCGATCGACAACGGCCAGCTGATGTTCTGGAACGCCACCGCGTCGGAGCAGGTCGTGACACTCGAGGCCGACGACGGTTCGGCACGCAGCCAGGTCACTGTCCGACTTCGCTTGATTCAGTAATCCCAATCATCCACCTACACTTCACGATCCCATGCGTATCGCGTATCCTCTGCACGCCCAACCGCCGACGCCGGAACCTCGGATTCGGCCGCGCACCGTGGAGCGTCGCATGATCGGCCTTGGTCACCTCCCCTCGATCGAAAACCTTCAGTGTTTCGTGGCGGCCGCTGAACATCTGAACTTTCGACGCGCCTCGGAGCAGATGGCGCTGACCCCGACCGCATTCGGCCAGCGTATCAAGCAGCTCGAGGAGCAGCTGGAGTTCCCGCTGTTTGCGCGCACGACGCGCCACGTCGAGCTGACGCCGGCCGGACACCGTCTGCTGCCGGTGGCACGCGGCGCGATCGCGACCGCCCAACAGTGCGCCGAGGTCGTGCACCACGAAGAGGCACTGCCGGCGCGCTTCACACTCGGCACCCGATTCGAGCTCGGCATGTCGTGGGTCGTCCCGGCAATGCTCGAGCTCCGGGAGAAGTACCCCCATTGGCACGTCGATCTGTACTTCGGATCCGGCGAGGACATCCTCGAGCGGCTCCGAAACCGTCAGGTCGATTCGATCATCACGTCGGCTCCGGTCGCGCGACGGGAGTGGACGGCGGAGTTTCTGCATCCTGAGAACTACGTCTTCGTCGGAGCGCCCGGGCTCCTGGCGGAGAACCCGCTCGACGACGTCGACGACGCGAAACGCCATTGCTTGATCGACATCAACGAGGCGCTCCCCCTGACCCGCTACCTGACGTCGACGGGGCCGCAACTGCAGTTCGCCGACATCTGGCTGACGGGGGCCGGTGCGCCGATGATCGAGATCGTCCTGCGCGGCTACGGCGTCGCCGTGCTGCCCCATTACATGGTCGCCGAACACATCGCACAGGGCCGGCTCGTGCGCCTGCTACCGGAGTACGAGCTGCTCGAAGACTCGTTTCGGCTGCTGTATCGCGGGGACTCGCTACACGCCGAGGCGATGGCCGAGTTCGCCGCGTTTCTCCGGGAGCGCCCGCTGACGTAGTCGTCAGCCGGTGTGGGTGCCGATGAAGTCGAGGACATTCGCGTACCAGGCCTCGACGTTCTTGGGGCGCAGGATCCAATGGTTCTCGTCGGGGAACACGAGCAGCCTCGCATCCACATCGTGCACCTTGAGCGCCTCGAACAGCGACAGCGATTCGCCGATCGGCACGCGATAGTCCCGATCGCCGTGGATGACCAGGGTCGGCGACTTCCAATTCTCGACGTGCGCGACCGGTGAGTAGCGGTCGAACGCCTTGCGGTCGGCATACGGCGCGACGCCGAAGCTAAATGCCCACCACGCGGGCATGTCCGTCACCCCGTGGAACGCCGTCATGTCGAAGATCGAGGCGTGCGTCACGAGGCAGCGGAACCGGTCCGTCTGCGTCCCGATCCAGTTCGTCATGTAGCCGCCGAACGAACCGCCCATCGCGACCACGCGGCTCGCGTCGACATCGTCGCGCTCGCACAGCGCGTCGGCGACCGCCATGAGGTCCTCATAGCACTGCCCGCCCCAGGAGTTGTTCCAGATGCCCTCAATGAACTCCTGACCGAACCCCACCGAGCCACGTGGATTGGGTAGCGCGACCACAAAACCGGCGGCGGCGAGCACGAGGGAGTTCCACCGCCAGTGCCAGATGTCGCCCCAGTCCGCGATCGGGCCGCCGTGGATCGCCATGATGCACGGCAGCGGGCCCGACGACTGGGCGGGGCGCACCACGCGGTACTGCACCGAGGCGCCATCGGTGGACACGACGGTGTGGTTCTCCACTTTCGCGAACCCCGCTCCCTCGAAACCGGAGAGATTCGTCAACACGGTCGGCTCCGCTCCGGGCGACAAAGCGCACTGGAAGACCTCGGGCGGCTGGACGACCGACGAGCGAACGCCGACGATCCCATCGCCACAGATCGCGACACCGAGATGGGTGCCGCCGGCAGTGACGGCCGTGATACGCGCCAGCTCCCCGCTTGCGACGTCGACGGTGAACACGGGGCGATGGGTCGCGAGCGGCCCCGACAACACGATGCGGCGGCCGTCGGGCGACCACGCGACGGGCGCGAGCCCTTCATCCATGCTGATCTCGACCTCGGTCTCCACCCCGCTTGCCGCGTCGACCACGATCAGCGTCGGCGCGCCGAACTCTCCGTCACGTCGTGTGTGACGCGACATGGCGATCCGCGCGCCATCGGGGCTGAACACGGGGTTACCGATCCACGTGCGGTCGGCCGACAGCAGCTCCCGGCGCTCGCCGGTGCCGACGTCGATCAGCTCCGCGGTCTGATTCGCGAGTCGATCGTCGCTGGTGTGGGTTCCGTGGAACGCGACCACGCGGCCGTCAGGCGACAATCGCCAATCCGAACGGCGCATCTCGGGGCCCGCGTTCGGGGTGAGGTCCCGCGCGCGCGCGCCGTCGACGTAGGTGACGAGGTGGTCGACTTGCGGCGGCAACCAGTGGTCCCAGAACCGCACCGGCATCTCATCATAGGTCAGCGCTGTGGGCCCGTTCTCGCCGCGCTCTTTCACGGCCTTTCGCTGCTCGGCGTACGGCACCTCGGGCAGCAGCGGCACCTGTACACACATCACATCCGCGTGGACGGCGGTCTGGAACGCCGCGACCCCGAGAGGTTCGTCCGTCAGGCATACCGGTTCACCGCCCGTGACGAGGAACGCGAACACCTGCGACCGCTTGTCGTGCCCGTCGTCGTCCTTGGCGCCCGTGGGCCGATTGCTGAGAAACAACAACGCTCCGTCGGACCGGAACGCGGGGGCGCGGTCGTTCCACTTGCCCCGCGTCAGCGGCGTGGGCTCGCCGCCGCCCAGCGGCACCCGCCATAGGTCGGTCACATACTTGGAGCGGTTCTCGTGATCGAGCCGCTGTACGGCGACCGCGAGCCACGTCGCGTCGGGCGACGGAGTCACAGATTCTACGCGTCGCATTCCGACCAGTGTCGGGGCGTCGAAAGTCGTCATCAGGTTGTCGGGGTTCGAGGCCTACAAATCGTAGATCGCGACCCGGTGCCCGCACAAGGACGACGTCAGCGGATCAGTCGCCCTAAGACACGCTGGCGCACCGCCTGCCGCTGACGCGCCTTGTACAGATCGTGGGCGGCATAGCCGGATCGGGAGCGGCGGTAGCTCTCATCGTCAAGGATCTGGACTTCAAACGGAAAGAAGAAGCGAATCTCGCGCTGTCCGGTGTCGTCCGGCACGCGAATCATCTGCCGACAGGTGAACTGCACCGCGTGGTAGCTCGCCGAACTGTGCGGGTTATCGACCGAATGCGGGGGCGCGGGATAGGCCTGGGCATCGACCGCCTGGCGCAGGAGTTCAAGGCGTTCCACGTCGTCCATGCGACCGCCTTCGACCTCGGTATCGAGCCCGCTCATCAGATCCTCGAGCCACGCCAGATCGACCAGCGTGTTGCGTGACCGACTCGGCTTGACGTTGGCAAACATGAACACATTGTGTTCCCGCAGGTACTTGACCACCAGCAGGGCATCGAAGCGCCGCTGCGTGATGAAGCGGACCCCGAAACGATCGAAGATGTCCTCGGCCACGTTCTCGACCTTGTGCAGCAACTTCAGCGCCACCGAGAAGACCGGCTTGGCGGGGCGCACCTCGAAGTCGACGAGCTCGATCGCGTCCTCACCAGAGCCGAGCTTGAGGGCACCCGCGCCCATGTTCAGGTGCGGCTCGAACCGCGAAAAGATCTGGCTCCGGATCTCGACGCCATACTTGTCGTTGAAGTACGACCGGCTGTGCGCCAGCGTGTGGGCGACCCGAAGTATGGCGCAACTCCAGGCCGAGCGCTCCGTGGACACGCGGTCCGATGCCCAGACGAGCAGCGATCGCACGTCTTCTTCGTTGCGGACGGCGTCCGGAATCCGTTCGTCATCGAGCAGTTCGGTCTCGATGAACTCCACCGCCAACTGGCGCAGCTCTGCGAGCTCCGCCAGATGCTCCGCCCGATGGGTGTCAAATCCGTAGCACTCCAGAAACGCCTCGGCGTCGGCGAGGTCGTGGCAGTGCATGTGGGGCGCGTCGATCGCCGATCGACCGCCGACGATCGAACGCAGGGTGTCCCAGGGAAGTTGAATCGTCATGTCCGGCCCAGCGAACGTCAGAAGCGATGAGTAAGGACCGCGCCAACTCCGCCAACCATGGGAGCGATGGCCACCATCGTGTCGTCCTTGCGCAGAACCAGATCGTACACGAGAAGTCCGGCGCCCCCAATGACGGCGAGGGAGCTCACCACAAACAGTGCGCGCGCCCCGCTCTGACGCGGTCGTAGATCGTCCTTGAGCCGCTGATACTCGGCGGCGTCGCCGCGCGATGCCGCCGCCTTGTAGGCGCGCACATCGGGCGCCAGCGACCGATCGATCCCGTAGACGACACCCCAGCCGATCAGTCCCGCGACCCCCACCCCGAGGCCGATCCAACTCATGGTGCTGAAGTTCAGCAGGGGGTCGACGGGCGGCAACGCGCTGCCGATGTCCGCCGCCGCACTCTCCGAGGTCTTGACGCGACGCATCGCCGTGATGCGCGCCGAGTTCTGAACCTGCTCGTCAGCCCCGAGTCCGCCGAACTCCTGGGCGGCCTCGGCGGTGGCGAGCGACGCATCGGTCTCGCCCTTCTTCGCTTGGGCGAGGGAGATGTTGTACAGGAAAATCGCGTTGGGAATCTTGGCGTGGGCGGCCTCGAACTCGACGATCGCCGCGTCGTAGTCGCCATCGTAATAGAGCTGGGCACCGCTGCGAAAGTGCTGGTTCACGGCTGCGATCGTCTCCTCGTCGTAGTCCTGCGCCACCGCGGGGCGCGGTAGATGGAGCGTCGCGACCGCGGTCACTAGGGCGACCGCGAATGGGAGCAAGCGTGAACGGAGGATCACTTCAGGATTCCGATTTCCAGTTCTAGCTTCTTCTTCTTGCCCGAGTTCGTGCCTTTCGTCGACTTGTTTTCCGATTTGACCGGGTCCGCTGGGGCCACGGATCCGGCATCGAGTTCGATCGTGACCAGCGCGGACCCCATGTCTGGCGCGGCGCTCGGCACCAGCTCTTCGGGTGGATCGACCGCTTGGCTCGCGGTGGACGGCGGGGGCGCCGTCTGCGCGACCCGGATCTGCGGGGGCGGATCGCCCTTCACCATGTCGCCTTCCTCGAACTGCACGACGCGCGGGACTGGATCCGGCGGGGGCTCCACAACGACCGTGACAGGCTGTGGGGGCGGCGCGATGTCCACCTCGTCCAAGTCGGGCGCGGGTACGACGACCTTCGGATCGCCGCCAATCGCCGCCGACACGACGGCGACGAACAAGAACAGACTCAGCACGGCGGCCGCCGTCCACACCAGCGTACGCTTGCGCCGGTCCTCGACAAACCCGAGCGTGCCATCAGCGGGATCGGAGGTTTCGCCGAGCACGCTCGTCGCGGTGTCCCAAAACTCCAACGCCTCGAGGACCTCCTCCGCGCTCTGCAGCCGCTCCGCGGCCTGCTTCGTGAGCATCCGATTCACGATGTCGCGCAGCCCGTTGGGGAGTTCGACGTCGTCGGGCAGCAGGATCGGCACGTCGTTGAGGTGCCGGGCGAGCGTGTTCATGGTCGACTCGCCGCCCACCGCCTTGTAGCCGCACAGCATCTCGAAAATCACCAGACCCAGCGAGTACAGATCCGACGAGGGCTCCAGCGGTTCGCCACGAATCTGCTCCGGCGACATGTAGCGCGGTGTCCCGAGAATCACCTGATCGCCGGTGAGATCGGGGTCTTCGGCACGGAACTCGGCCGATTCAGCGCTCTTGGCCAGCCCGAAGTCGAGCACCTTCACGAGGTCGATGCGCCCGGCGTGGTCAAACAACATGATGTTCTGTGGCTTCACGTCGCGGTGCAGCATCGTCAGGGCGTGCGCCTCCTGCAAACTCCACAGGATCTGCCGCGCGATCCGGACCACCCGCTCGGGCTCCAGTGCGCCTTCTTCCTCAATGACTTTGTCCAGGGGCCGGCCATCGATGTACTCGAGGACCATGTACAGCAGGCCCTCGTCCGTGGTGCCGTAATCGTGCATCACGACGGTGTGGCTGTCCCTCAACTGGCTGACCAATTGCGCTTCGCGCTCGAAGCGCTTCTTGACGATCGCGAGGCGGCTCGCTTCGACCTCGGCATCCATTCCGTCGCGCGTAATCGGCTGGAGGACCTTGATCGCGACGTCGCGATTCAACTCGAGCTGCTGGGCACGATACACCCGTCCGAACCCTCCCCGGTTGATGACGGAGACGATCCGGTACCGGTTTTGGAACACTTCCTCCAGGTTGGGAAAGTTGAACGACATGTCGTACCAGGCCCCAAGTCACAAGGCAGATTCACGCGACTTCGCGCACAATGGCCTCTACGCTCGCGAGGTAGGTTACCACATTCGCGAGGACTTCAAAGAACGCAACCCAGCCGGAAAGGATCGAAAGCAAGTGTTTGCTTCACGGGCCATTGCGGACCATCATGGCAAGATGAAGTGGGTAATCATTCTGATGTTGCTGACCGTGAGCGGGTGCAACGTGTTCTTGGGTCTCGATTCCGTCGAACTGCCCGGTGATGCGCCCATGAACACGACGACCGGACCGAACAATTCGCCGGTGATGTGCTCCCGCACGTGCACGTGCGACCGCGACTGCGAGGTCGATTGCTCGGGCTGCAACATCACGTGCGCCGAGGAGGCGAGCTGCAGCGGCGCGCTGGCCGGCGGTAGCGCTAACTGTGCGGCCGATGCGACCTGTACGCTGGGCTGCACCGACGACAGCTGCGTCTTCGCGTGTACGAATCGCGGCTCACGCTGCAACATCGATTGCGGCAACGCCGCCGATTGTCTGCTCGACTGCGGAACCAATCGCAACGGCCCCCAGCGTGGTCGGTGCGTGTTCGAAAACTGTCAGAGTCCCACGAGCTGCGGGGACGGCATCTTCGTCTGCAACCGCGACTGCCCCGTCATGAACGAGCAGTAATCCGCTCCAGTTCGGGAAGGCGGGAACGATGCACCACGAGCATCTCGTGGGGAAACGTCGTGAAGTCGTAGATCGCGCCAACGTCGCACACCCGCAGCCGGCCTTCGTCGAGCTCTACGAACTCGTAGCCGAGCATCCGCGAGATTCCGACGACGGGGTTGAAATCCCAGGGCGTCACGCGCGCCGGCGCCATCAAGATCGCGCCGATCTCGTCCTTCCAAAGCCGCGAGAACTGGATGCCGACCGACCCCGACGTGATCTCGAACGACCGCATGATCCGCGAGTCCGGATCGAAGAACAGCTCATGCGCAAACGCCGAGAAGTTCTGCGGCTCGTCGCGCAGCAGCAGGTACCGCGACTGAAGCGGGCGATCGGAGCGTTCCTCGAGCACCGTCCCGATATTGTACTGGCTGACGCGATGCACGCGGGTCGACCCCGGCCGATAGCCGTAGATCTCGCGCGTCATGATATCGCCGACGTAGGCGGAGATGACCTCGTTGCCGCGAAGCATCGCGACCATCGTCCCCACGCCATGGGACTGGCGGCGCGTGAACGCTCGGGTTCCATCCAGCGGATCGACGGTGACGTACAGGTCGGTCCCCGACGGGGGAACCCGGAGTTCCTCCTCCTCGGCGATGATGCCCACCCCGGGCAAACAGGTCTCGATGAGGTGGAGGTAGATCTCTTGGGCCGCAACATCGGCCGACGTGACGATGTCTCGGTCGGAGTACGAGGTCGACTTCGCCTCGGCTTCAAACGTGAACTGCTGCGCCTGAATCGCCTCGATCGCGCGCCGCACCATCTCCTTGAGGAGCGTGCCCACCGCTTGCGGGGTCAGCACGCCGTAGTCGCCGCTCAGAACAGCCCCCGGATCTTGGAGCGCAGCGAACGCTTCTTACCTTGGCGCTTCGACTTCGGCGCTTCTTTCTTCTCGCCGAGGTGCGCGAAGTCGAAGTCGACGCGCGTCACGCCGGCCTTCGCGACGTTGAAATCCGCCGAGCGCCTCTCGTTGTCGTGCTCGAGTTCGATCCGGTGCCGGCCGGCACCGAGCTGCGTCTGATGCGGTGTCCACCCGACGAATTTGTCGTTCTTGAAGATCTTGGTCGATGGCGTCGACGAGATGACGACCATGTTGCCGGAGGCTTCGAACAGCGCGTCCGGCTCCGAGCCATCGATCACGAGCGGGCTGTCGTTCAGCACCACCATTCGCGGGTCGCTCGTGACGAGCGCCGACGTCGTCTCGCCGGTCGACACGACGACGATTGCGGCGGTGGACAGCGCGAACAACACCAGCGCCCCAGCCAGCAGCGGCGCCAGCTTGCGCAGGGTCACCGTGCGCGCCCCCGGAGGCGTGGAGGCCGGCGCAACGACCGCGGTGGCGAGCGGGGACGGCACCACTTCCGCGGCGGCCGGCTCAGTCCCCGCGGGCTCCACCGCCAGATGTGCGGCGGTCGCCAACAGCCCGATGTTCTCGGTGTGGAGCTGCGGCGCAAAAAGCTCGCCGGAGCGATCGGCGGCGAAGACGCCGGTGTCCGCCACGGCCATCGGCGGGGCGGGAGCGCCAGGCGCGCCCCGGTGCATCCGCACGACCTGCGCGATCTCCCGCGGACTGGCGTAGCTGTTCTGCAACCGCAGCGCCGTTTCGATGTCGAGCAACATCGTGTGCGCCGTCGGATAGCGAGCCGCCACGTCCTTGCGCAACGCCCGCATCACGACACGCGCAAACGGCTCCGGAATCGTGGGATCGAGCTCCTGCGGGCTTGGCGGCTCCTCGTGCAGGATCCGCGACACCGCGGCGAGGTCTTCGCCGAACGGACGCTCGCCGGTGAGCAGCTCGAAGAACACGATCCCGATCGCGAAGATATCGGCGCGCCGGTCGATGTTCTGCGACTCGACCTGCTCGGGTGCCATGTAGGCGAACTTCCCCTTCACCGCGCCGGTCTGGGTCTTGTGTCCCTTCGACGACGCCTTCGCGACACCGAAATCGACGAGCTTCACGATCCCGTCCACCGACACCATGATGTTCGACGGGGTCACGTCGCGATGGACCAGCCCCAGCGGCTTGCCGCGGCGATCTTTGGACTCGTGGGCAAAATCGAGCGCCTGCAGCACGTCGGCCACGATCCGCGCCGCCACGTCGGCCGGGATCGGCGTGCCGGCGCTCAGCAGTTGCTCCAGCGAAGCGCCGTCGATGAACTCCATCGCGATGTAGTAGTTGCCGTCGACTTCGCCGAGCTCGTGAATCTGCCCGATGTTGGGGTGGTTCAGATTCGCGGCGAGACGGGCCTCGTCGAGGAACATCGCTGTGAAGTCTTTGTCGCGGGCGAGGTGCGGGAGGATCCGCTTGATCACGATCTCTTTGGCGAAACCCTCGGGCCCCGATTGCTCGGCGAGGTAAATCTCCGCCATGCCGCCCGTCGCGAGGTGCCGCTTGAGGCGGTACTTCCCGAGCTGCTCCCCCTCCATCTCCGACGCCTCGGAGAGTCCGATCTCGTCCTCGACGGAGACGGAGGTCATCCCCGGGCCGCTGTCTTCTACACTCGCCAAGATCGACCTACGCCTGCGGACATCGCGAGTCAGTGTACAATACGAAGATCCGAGCAGAAAGCGCGCGTTCGGACGTGCACTGGACCCCGGCTGTCCCGGCGAGTATAAATCGACCGTGGACTGGCTCAACTACCATCATTTGCTCTATTTCTACCTCGTCGCCCGGGAAGGCACGATCTCGGCTGCCAGCGAGATCTTGCGCCTCGCGCCGTCCACGATCAGCGTCCAGATCAAGACGCTCGAAGAGTCGTTGAACACCCCGTTGTTCGAGCGACAGGGCCGCAATCTGGTGATGACGCCCGAGGGCCGCGTCGCGTTCTCCTACGCCGAAGAGATCTTCACCCTGGGTCAGGAGATGTTGGACACGTTCCGCGCCCGCCCGGTCGGCCGCCCGCAGCGCGTCACGATCGGGATTGCCGACGTGTTGTGGAAAGACATCGCCTATCAGCTGGTCCAGCCCGCAGCACGGCTGGAGTACCCGGTCCGGCTGACGTGTGTCGAAGGCTCCTTCGAGGGTTTGCTCGCGGAGCTCGCGATCCATCAGGTCGATGTCGTGATCGCCGATGCCCCGCTCGGACCGAACGTCAACGTCAAGGGCTACAACCACCAACTCGGCAGCTGCGGGATTGGTCTGTTCGGCAGTCGCGCACTCGTCGAGCAGTACCGCGAGGGGTACCCGCAATCGCTCGAGGGCGCGCCGATGTTGCTGCCCACCGAACGCACGTCACTGCGACGACACCTCGACCAGTGGTTCGATACCGAGGGATTTCACCCGCAGGTGGTGGCCGAATTCGATGACTCGGCGCTCATGACCGCGTTTGGCGCGGCGGGCGACGGCATCTTCCCCGCGCCATCGCTGGTGGAGGACGACATTCTGGAGCGCCATGACGTGGTGTTGCTGAGCCAGGTCGAACAGATTCAGCAGCGGTTCTACGCGATCTCGATCGAGCGCAAGATCAAGAACCCCGCGGTCCAGGCGATCTGCGAAGCCGCGCGGCAATCGATCTTCCGCTAGGCGGCGATCACTTTGAAAGAAGTTCCGGTTCGAACGCCTCGACCGCCCGCATCAGTTGTGCTTCGAACAGCAGCGCCGTGCCGTCGACGTGGCGGCGAAGCCACCATCCGGCGACCGCCCGAGCATCCGACGGGCTGAGCCCGGTCTGCTTGTCGATCTCCTCGCGATCGGTCCACATCGTATAGAACGCGGAGATCTCCGCGGCATGGGAGAGCTTCGCGAGCGCTGCAGCACCGGCTTTGGGGTCCGAACCGGTCATCGCTCGTTGCACGGCGAAGTACGCGCGAATCGTCGGCCCAAAGATCGCGTACCAACTGCGGGCGCTGACGCCGAGCACGTCGGTGTCGGGATCCACCCACGACTTCTCCAGTAGCGGACCCACCGCGTCGGGGTTCAGCTTGCCGTCCTCGAGGTACAACGACCCGCCGATCGCGCCAGCGAGCATCCCACTGATCGCCTCGTTGATGCATTGGCGGTCGCAACGCTTGTCGATCTTGTCGGTCGCAAACGTCTTAATCGCGCGCCGCACATAACCGCGCAGCACCAGTGGGTGCACGAAGAGCGACTTCTTCACGTCGATGTAGCCGTCCGCCGTCGCCACCGTAATGGGCGCTGAAAGCTCGTCCCGGTGCAGGCGATCGGACGCCTGGCGCACCGACTCCGTCGCGATCAGCGCGAGCATCGAGGCGGGGTCGCCCTCTTCGAGTGCCTTCTGCGCGACTTCGGCGACGGCCTTCTTCGCCTTTGCCGTCGGATCTTCGCGGATCTCGGTCAGCCGCCGCTCGGCCTCGATGCGATCGGGGTGCTCGGGGTTCGCGGCGATGAAGGTCTCGAGCAAGCGCACCTTGGCCTCGTTCGTGGGCGCGACGTCCAGCGCCTGAATGAGCCCGCGCCATGAATTGCCCTCATTGTCCTTCTTGACGCTTCGAATTTGGTCCGGCGGGTCGGGTGACCGATCGCAGCCGAAGCCGCACACAGACAGACAGAGCACGATGACAGCGGTTCGCAACATGGTGGAGCTCAAACGAAAAAGTCCGGAAACAGTGGCTGCGTCGGATCGACGGCATACGCATCGAAATCGGTGACGCCCTCGGCGGCGAGCACGTCGTCATCGATGAAAAAGTTGCCCGTGCAGGTCTTCGAGTCGCGGCAAAAGATGGCGTACGCAGCGTCGCCCATGATCGACGGCCAGCGACTCTGCTGCATCATCTCGTCGCCGCCCAGCAGGTTCCGCACCGCAGCGGTTGCGATCGCGGTCCGCGGCCACAGCGCGTTCACGGCGACACCGTCGTCGGCGAATTCTGCGGCCATGCCCAACACGCACATGCTCATGCCGAACTTCGCCATCGAATACGCGACGTGATTCTGAAACCAGCGCGGTTCCATGTTGAGCGGCGGCGACAGGTTCAGGATGTGCGGATTCTCGGCTTTCAGCAGATGCGGCAGGCACAACTTGGAGACCAGGAACGTGCCCCGCGCATTGACCTGGTGCATCAGATCCCAGCGCTTCATCGACGTCTGCGCGGTGCCGGTCAGTGAGATCGCACTGGCATTGTTCACGCAAATGTCGATCCCACCGAATCGCTTGACGGCTTCGTCCACGGCGCCCTGCACCTGGTCTTCGAAGCGAATGTCGCATTGGATCGCGATCGCGTCGCCGCCCGCGTCCTTCATGTCCTTCGCCGCGGAGAAGATGGTGCCGGGCAGCGTCGCGTGCGGCTCGGCCGTCTTCGCGACGACGACGACATTGGCGCCGTCACGCGCGGCGCGCAGCCCGATGGCGTGACCGATTCCACGGCTCGCCCCAGTGATGAAAAGCGTCTTGCCCGCCAAACTCATCTCGACCTCCTGTGGTGCATGGGTTGTCGACCGATCGGCCGCGAATGTCAACGACTGCCGCCCAGTAACTCCTCGGCGTTGCGCCAGTAGACACGCTCGATCGTCTCGTCGTCGTGGCCCCGTTGACGCAACAACTCGGCGACGATCCCGACGTCGCGGCAGTCCCGCATGTCGCTGGGGATCGCGGGCAGCCACCCATCGTAGTCACTGCCGAGTGCGACGTGGCGGGCGCCGACGCGGGCGATGAGATACTCGAGGTGATCGACGACGCAGTTCGAGTCGGCGCGCAGCTTTCCCGCCAAAAACGTGGGCGCGAAGATGACCCCGATCACGCCGTCGAGCTGCGCGATCGCATCGATCGCCTCGTCCGAAATGTTCCGCGGCACGTCGTGCACGCCCTTCACCCCGGTGTGGGTGCAGAAGACGGGGCGCGTCGCGACGCGACAAGCGTCGAGGACTCCCGGCATGTTGACGTGGGCCAGGTCGACGACGATCCGCTGGTCCTCCAGCGCCGAGACCAGCTCAACGCCAAACCCGCTGAGCCCATCCACTTCGTTGCGCCCTCGCCCCATCGACGGCGTCGCGGCGTGGTTCTTGGAGAAGTGGGCGAGCGTCATGTAGGCGACGCCGCGCGCGCCGAGCTCCGCGACGCGGTCCAGCTGACCGTTGAGCATGTGCGCGCCCTCGACACCCGGCGCCACCGCGATCTTCCCGTGCGCCGGACCCCGCGCCCAGTCCGCGGGTTCGCGGACCCGGAGGACCGCAGGATCGGCCGCGATCACGTCGTCGAGATAGTCGATCTGCCGGAGCGCCTCCGCCCAGCCGCGCTCGCTCTCCCACGGATAGAAGTGCACGCCCATGCAGGCTCCGCGATAGCCGGCCTGAACCATCCGGGGGATGTCAGCATGCCAGAACAGCGGCTGACCACTGAGCCCCGCGCGGTGCTCCCGCCGGACGTCGTAGCCGAAGAGCCGCTGCGCGATGATGCTGTCGACGTGTAGATCGAGAGCCCCCATCACATCGACATCGAGCCTTCGCGGAAGTCGCTCGCCGCGAGATGGACGTTGATGCACACCGGCCGACCGCTCGCGGACAGCTTGATCGCGCGCTTGAGCACCTTGTCCGTATCCGCGGCGTCGGTGAGCAACAGCCCCTCGCCGCCGTATCCCTCGGCGACCGTGTGGTAGGCGGTGCGAAGGAGTTCGGTCCCCAGCGCCGTGCCCAGCACCTTGACCTGATCGCGGGCGATCTGGCCCCACGACGCGTCGTTGCCAATCACCGCGATCGGCGCGAGGCCGTGGCGGCAGTAGGTGTCGAACTCGGCGAGGCTGTAGCCGGACGATCCGTCGCCGTACAGCAGCCAGACCTGCGAGCTCGGGTAGACGAGCTGCGCACCGACGGTGAAGCCACCACCCACCCCCAGCGTTCCGAACACGCCAGGGTCGAGCCAGCGTAGTGGTCCGCGCGGACGCAGGACGTAGGCCCCGGTGGCCACGAAGTCGCCGCCATCCACGACTAGCACGGCGTCGTCGGACATCAGCTCTTCCATGCGATTGAAGAACGCGACCGGGCTCACAAGCTCGCCGCTGTGGGCGTCACCCTGCTTCTCGATCTCGACGTCGCGGGCGGTTTCGCGCCCCCGCAGCTCGACGAACCACTCGTCCCAGCGAGCCTGCGGGCCGCGCGACTTCTGGGCGAGGTCGAGCAGCATGTCGCCGGGGTGGGACTCGAAACCGATGTCGGGCTTGTGGTTTTTCCGCAGATCCGTCGCGCTGAGGTTCGCGCTGATCACCGTGGCGTGGGCGTTGAACTTGCGCCCGTAGCCGAGCCGAAAGTCGAACGGGAAGCCGGCCACGATCACCACATCGGCTTTCTTCAGCGCCGCGCTGCGCTTGTGGCGGAACTGGATGTCGCTGAATCGTCCGAGCAGTCCTCGCGCCGAACCGCCGAGGAAGGTCGGCACACCCAGCGCATTCACGGCATCGGCGAGGTCGTACGCCTCCGCGGCGGTCTTGTTTACGACTGCCTGGCTGCCGACGATCAAGACCGGCCGCTCCGCGTTGGCCAGTGCCTCGACGGTGCGCTCCATGAGCGTCGCTGCGTCGGTGCGGAACGGCAGCTTGGGCTCCGGCGTCGAGAAATCGAAGGACACATGGGGGGCGTGGAACTGCCGGGCCAGATGGCCTTTAAGGTAGAGTTCGAGCGCCTTTCCGGTGATCCCGCTCATCTGCTCGACGCCGCTCTCCGCGAGGTACCACTCCTTGACGATCTCTTCGGGGTACAGCACGTCGACCGGGACCTCGATGAACACCGGTCCCGGCACGCCCGACGTGGCGACCTCAAAGGCGCGCTGAACGGTTGGCGCGAGCCCCGACAGCGTCGTCACACGGGTGCACCATTTCGTGATCGGCGTCATCAGCGACATCTGGTCGATGTCCTGAAGAGAGCCGCGACCCTTGAGAATCGTTGCCGTGGCGCCACCAAAGACGATGAGTGGCGACTGTGCCATCTGCGCATTCTTGACCGCCGTCATGGTGTTCGTGACGCCGGGGCCCGCCGTGACGGCCGCGATGCCGGGAATTCCAGTCATCCGGGAGACCGCGTCGGCCGCGAAGACCGCCGTCACCTCGTCGCGCACGTCGATCACGCGAATCCCGTGTTTCTCACACCCGGTCAGGATCGGTGAGATGTGCCCACCGCACAGCGTAAACAGGTGTCCCACGCCCTGCTTCCGCAGCTCCTCACCAATGATATCGCCACCATTGCGCTCACTCATCCATCACTCCTCGCCGCGTTGTGGGGAACCATACCGTGTTCTCGACCGGCGTCGGTAGTCGTAATCCCCTCAAAACACCCGTTGTTAGCGACCGTTCGCCAGAAACAGAGCCCCGAGCGGGGGCAGGTCCACCGTGATGCTGTGGGTCTGGCCGCGCACCGGTCGTTTGCGGGACCATTGTTCACCGAAGTGGCCCGCTCCGCTTCCGCCAAACCGGACATCGTCCGTGTTCAGAATCTCGCGCCACGCACCGTGTTTGGGCACCGCGATCCAGACGTCGGACCACAGGACGGGGGTGTTGTTGAAGATGCACAGGACGGTCTGCTTCCCGTGTTTGCGCGCGAACGCGGTGATGCTGCGGTCCGCGTCGTCGACGCACATCCAGCGAAAGCCGTCGGGATCGAAGTCCGTCGCGTGCAGCGCGGCGTGGGACGTCATCATGCGGTTGAGCTCACCGACGAGCTTCTGGATGCCCGCGTGCCCCGCGTCGCCGAGCAGCGGCCACGTGAGCTCTTCGTCATGCGCCCATTCGCGCGGCTGCGCGAACTCGCATCCCATGAAGAGTAGTTTCTTGCCCGGTGACGCCCACTGGTGCGCAAACAGCAGGCGCACGTTGGCACGCTTCTGCCAATCGTCGCCCGGCATCCGCCCGTAGAGCGAGCCTTTGCCGTGCACGACCTCGTCATGCGACAGCGGGACCATGAAGTTCTCCGTGAACTGGTACATCGCTCGAAACGTCAGATCATGGTGGTGGAACTTGCGATGCACGGGGTCGTGCGCGAGGTAGCGCAGGGTGTCGTGCATCCATCCCATGTCCCACTTCATGCCGAAGCCGAGACCCCCGGCAAACACGGGGCGTGAGACCAGCGGCCACGCCGTCGATTCCTCGGCGATCACGACGATGTCCGGATGGCGTCCATACAGCGTGACGTTGAGCTCGCGCAGAAACTGAATCGCCTCCAGATTCTCGCGCCCCCCGTGCACGTTGGGGATCCACTCACCTTCGGCGCGCGAGTAGTCCAGGTACAGCATCGACGCCACGGCATCCACGCGCAGCCCGTCCACGTGGTACTCATCGATCCAGAACATCGCGCTGGAGATGAGGAAACTGCGCACCTCGTTGCGCCCGTAGTTGTAGATCGCCGACTTCCAGTCCGGATGAAAGCCCTGACGAGGATCGGCGTGCTCGAACAGCTTCGTTCCGTCGAACGTCGCGAGTCCGTGCGCGTCTTCGGGGAAGTGCGACGGCACCCAGTCGAGGATCACGCCAATCCCGGCCTGATGCAGCGTATCGACCAGAAACTTGAAGTCCTGCGGCGTTCCGAACCGACTGCTTGGCGCGAAGTACCCGGTCGTCTGGTAGCCCCACGACCCGAAGAACGGATGCTCCATCACGGGGAGCAACTCCACGTGGGTGAAGCCGAGCTCCACGCAGTACTCGGCGAGCAGCGGCGCAATCTCGCGATAGCTCAGCCAGTTGCCGTCAGGCGCCCGCTTCCACGATCCGAGGTGGACTTCGTACACCGACATCGGCTGGTCGGCGCGCTGGCGACGGCCGCGCGACTTCATCCACGCCGCGTCGTCCCAGTCGTAATCCAGCGGCCACACCACGGACGCGGTCTCCGGCGGCACCTCGTGGTGGAAGCCGAACGGATCCGCTTTCCACTGCCCGGTCTTGCCGGTCCCGACGAAGTACTTGTATCGGTCGCCGGCCTTCGCAGTGGGCACCATGCCTCGCCAGACCCCGGAGGGATCGCTGGCCAGCGGATGAGCTTTCGGATTCCAGTCGTTGAACTCGCCGGTCACCGAGACGGCGCGGGCGTTCGGCGCCCACACGGCGAAGTAGGTCCCGTCGGGCCCCACATGCGCCCCCAGCTTCGTCCCGAGGTCGCAGTGCGTACCTTCGGCGAACAGGTAGGCGTCTTCTGTGGTGAACTGTG
The DNA here is from genome assembly GCA_041601915.1 of Bradymonadaceae bacterium. Classification (GTDB taxonomy): domain Bacteria; phylum Myxococcota_A; class Bradymonadia; order Bradymonadales; family Bradymonadaceae; genus JBFIHF01. Next base: position 23,623 of record JBFIHF010000008.1, on the reverse strand, counting down.
TCGTCATGGCGCCGGTCAGCCGTCGTAGAGTCCGCGAAGATCGTTGGCCTTCACCCGTAGCACTTCACCGAACATCTCGCGCGACTCATGCAGGTAGCGCCACGGGCCGCCGACCTCATTCTTTGTTTCGCTGATGTCCCGGTTCGACCACGCGACGTTCACCTCTCGAATCGAGTAGCCGGCGCGGCGCAGAATGTAGAGGAGTTCCACGTCGTATGCGGACACGTTCCACCCCTGCACGGACCGCGTTTTCTCAAAGAACTGTAGCAGCGGAAAACACCGCAGCGCGGCGGCGCGCGTGCACGACTTGAAGCCGCATTGCGTGTCGTCGATCTCGGGCAGGATCATCGCCCGTCGGATCCCTCGAAACACGGCGCTTCCGACCTTGCGGAACGCCGTGAAGCCTTCGCGCTCGCCGCCCCGTGAGCCGATCACGACCTCGTACCCACGATCGTAGAACCGCCGCAGCTTCTCCCATTCGCGCAGGGGGGTCGATTGATCCATGTCCGTGAACAGCACGATCTCTCCGACCGCGGCCTGGATGCCCGCCCAGACGGCCACCGGCTTGCCGCCGTGGGCCACGTCGAGCGCCGTCCACTCCGTGCGTTCGGCGCACCACGCGTGGACGAACTCGCCGCTACCGTCGGTGCTGCCGTCGTTGGCGATGACGACTTCCCACGTGAAGTCGACGCCCTGCAGATACTCCTCTACCTCGCGCAGGCAGCCGTTCTCGAGGTTGGCGAGCTCGTTGTAGCACGGGATGACGATCGAGAGTTCGGGGGTCTGGTCACTCATCGGCGGTCCGCAGGAACAGGACGTAGTGCTCGTTCTCGAAGTCGAGTGACCACCGCGGGGCGGCGCGCAGCGCCGTGATCAGCCCCTGCTGGCCGCGGGTGCTGGCGACGACGGCGTTGATATCATATTTCGAAAACGTTTGTGCCCATCGATCGCCGCGACACGTCCGATCGTACTCGCGCCAGATCTCGTTCGTGGGCAGCTCGACGCGATTGTCGACGAAGACGAGCTGGTCGGGCTGGGCGTCGTCCAGCCAGTACAGCAGAAACCCCGGGTAGCGTGAGTCGTGGAAGATTCGAAGCCCGGGCCGACCGACGAGGCGCGCAGCCGCTTCGACCGGCGTGTCCGCCGGCACCAGACCGCGCAGCGGGGTTTGGGCTCGCGTCGGAATCGGCTGCAGGTCGGCGGCGAGGCCACCATCGGCGGACCACGGCTGCACCGCAAACACGCCCACCACCAGCATCACGGCCATCACCACGTTGATCGTCTGTCCGGTTCGCGTGGGCGCCTCGTCGCTGTCCTGGAAGTACTTGCCCAGGAACGCGATGTAGGTCGGTACGACGAAGGGCAACGACAGTCCGACCCACAGCAACGCGCGATTGTGGCGAATCGCCAACGCGGAGAAGCCGAGCAGAATAAAGAGGTCGGCGAAGTCGACTTTCGAGCGCTGCCACGCCATGAGCGCGAGCACACCGACCAACACCACCCAGAAGTACACCCCGTAGAACGGGGGGAAGGCGAGCGTCGTGGGGAACCATTCCGTCACCGTGGTGAGGTTCTCCGGATTGGTGGGGAGGTCCATGAGGTAGTAGTAGACTTCGATCCCGCGCGGATTGAGCAGTGTGGCGGCCGCCGCAGTAGCGGTGGCGCCGGCGAAGGCCGCAAAACGCGTCCAGCTCGCGGGCGCGCCCGCCACCTCACGCTTCAACAGCAAGTGGACCAGCTCGGCGGCGGTGAACGCGAGACCGAGCAGGGACGGCACGAGAAACGTCCCGTGCAGGTTCACCCACAGGACCGAAACCAGCGGCAGCACCAGCAGCGCGCGCAGCGGCAGCGTTCGACCGCGAACGGCGTACAGCAGCGGGGTCACGACGAGGAACCACGGCCACGCGAGCAGGTGCGTGCGCGACGCGACGCAGAAGAAGCCGAACACGGCCCCACTGAGCGCCGCGATCGATCCGACGGCGACGTTGCCGGCACGACGCGCGGCCCACAGCGTCATGAACAGCCACGCCGACGCACCGAGCAGCGTCCGCATGACCAGCACGCCATGCAGACCGATCGTCTCGTGCAGCTCGAACAGCGCCCATTGCGACAGCCACGCCTGAACGTACGACGGCGTGTCGGCAGGCAGCGTGTAGAGAAAGTAGTTGAACAGCGGCATCTCGTGCGTCGACGCGATCATCCGACCCAAGGCGATGTGCCACCAGTAGTCCCACGAACGCAATGGCATCAGCCCGAGGCTCATCCCAAGCAACGCGAACGGGACCAGGGCCCAGACGAGCTTCAGATCGTAGGGGGGCCGAAACGGGTCGAGCAGCCTCACGCAGCACCTCCCGACCGGCGCCGCAGCGCCACGAACAGGACGACCGTCGTGGCCCACATCCAGACGAAATGGGTCCAGTTCTCGAGGCGCTCACCAGGCATCAGACTGCTCGTGCGCAAGAGCCAGGGCAGCGGCCCGATCAGCACCACACTGTAGGCCAGGCCGCGCCACACGCCCCAACGCCGCATGAAGTACAAGACGAGCGGCAAGGCGAGGCTGTAGGAGTAGGTCGCGAGGCGGGGGAAAATCACCACCGCCGTGCAGCCGAAGAGCCACGTCCACTCGCGATCGCCGGTCCGATCCAGCACCCAGGCCGCCGCCGCCCACAGCACGATCGCGACCGCGAGCAGGGGCGGCGCGAGGTTGAGCAGGTCGACCGAGTAGTAAAACTCTCGCATCGCCGCTGTGTGGGTGAGGAACGAGTCCGTCCACTCCAGATGCAGCAACGACAGGCCGCCGATCACGGCGCCGCCTGCGCCGAGGCCGATCAAGCCGCGCCAGTTGCGCTTGAGCACGAAGCAATACGCGGCGGGCGCAAACCAGAACGGCTTGAACGCCAGCACGACGCCACAGACCGCCGCGGCGGCCACGCGCTTTCGCGTCGCCGACTGTTCGGCGAGGTAGGCGCAGCCGACCCACGCCGAAAGCAGATAGCTGACGAAGTTGCCGAACAGCACGTCGATGAACAGTGGCTCGCACGCCAGCGCGATCAGGAAGACGTAGTGCGTGGGCACGTCGGGCAAGATGCGCCGGGCGAGCCAGCGGATCGCGAAGAACAGCGCCGTGATCCGGGCGCAAAAATCCAGCGCGACGGCCACCGCCGTGGGCACCCACGCCATCCACACCACGAGATACAAGGTGCCCGGAAAGTAATTGTACGGCTTGCCCGCCCAGCGCGCCGCGTCGGCGAAGTCGACGTAGGGATTGAGCCCCGCCGCAAACGTGTCTGCCGCCACGAGGTACGCGGTGAAGTCGTCGGGCACGAAGCCCAGAAAGGCGCGCCGCACGAACTCCATCAGCACCACGACGCCCAGGGCGAGGTAGTACGGCTTGGGATCCTCGCCAAAGCGCGCTGTGTTGGGAGTAGGCGTCGACACAATCTCCGAGGTCATTCCATACAGATATGCGATTGGCCGCTCTCGTAGACCCGCATGCCGAAGATCGTGAAGTACTCCGTCGTGCGCGTCCCGCTCACGCCCGGGGAACACTCCGTCGACGTGGTCGTCACGACTTCGGTCGACCACGGATGCCACACCCAGATCCCGTACACGACCAGCCCCACCACGCCCATGAACGCCATCGCCTTGAGCAGGCTGACCAGACACCCACCCTTGCGTCCGCGACGCAGGCGGTCCTTTTCGGCGTCCATTTCACGGTCTGCGGCCATGTACTGCCGCATCTGTTCTTTCTTTTTCTCGAGCGCGGCGTCGTCGGACATCAGGAGCAATTGCCGCCAGTGCAACTCGCCTTCATCGTGGCCTGACCCTTCTTCGCCTGCTTGCAGTTGCCCCCCGAGCACGTGAAGTCGCAGACCCCGCCATCGCAGGTCTGACTACAGTTCCCGCCCGAACAGCTCGCGCCGCAGGTCGCCCCGCCGCTGCAGGTGAGCTGGCAGTTACCGCCGGAGCACGTCGACTCGCACGTCGAGCCGGCCTGACAGTTCCATGCGCAGTTGCCGGTCGGACACGTGAAGTCGCAGGTCTTGCCGGCCGCGCACACCGCACTGCCGCCGGCCTTGATTCCCTTGGCGCTCAACTGCCCGAGTTTGGAGAGGTCGATGTTCACCTGCCCATCTTTGCCATCGATCTTGATGCCGGCGGCGCTCACCTCAACCTTGCCCCCATCGCCGTCGATGTCGACGCCCTCGGCGGTCACGTTCACCGTGCCGCCTTCGCCGTCGACCTTGACGCCGTCCCGTGTGACCTCGACCTTACCGTCCTCCGCGGTGACCTTGACGCCCTCGGCCGCCGAAATGGTCACGACCCCCTCGGCGCCCTCCACCGTGATCGCGGGCTCTTTGTTCTGGTCGCATCCCGTCAGCGCGACGCAGAACATCACGGCGCTCAGCCATATTCGCTGCTGCATGTCATCCTCTCGGCTCGTGTCGTGGCAGCATACACCACTGCCCCACAGACAGAAACGCCGGCGGGCGGACCCGTCGGCGTTCCTTGAAAAGCTGAGTTGTGCTGAAGCTCTCCTAGGCCTTGGTCACACGAACAGCGGCCGGGCCCTTGGCCCCCTGTTCAATTTCGAACTCCACTTTGGCGTTCTCTTCGATGGTGCGATACCCGGGCATTTGAAGCTCCGAGTGATGAAAGAACACATCTTCTCCACCGTCGCGGGAAATGAACCCGTACCCCTTGGATTCGTTAAACCACTTGATGCGTCCTTGGATTCGCTCACTCATGTTCGTTCTCTTCTCTGTTGCGTTGTGTCATGGCGCCTTCGCGCCCCTTGGCCCCAGTACGTTGTTTCAATTGCACAAACCGAGCAATCACGCACCGAAAGCAGTCCATATTTGGTACGCGAATCATTTCTCGATCGCAAGATGACGGCCCGACCGCCGCGGCCGCGGCGGTCGGGTTAGTCCTCCGGCGGCTCGCCCGACGGAGCCATCTTGACGATTTTGGGCTCGAACTTCGCGACGACCTCGACGAGATCCGACTGCAGCTCCATCACGCGCTCGATGTCCTTGTAGACATCGGGCGCTTCGTCGATGCCCGCCGACAACAACGTCACCCCCTTACCGTCGAGCTGCTTCTGGACTTCGGTCCAGGAGATCTCCGACTTCGCGCGAGTCCGCGACATCACACGACCCGCGCCGTGCGAAGCCGACTCCAGCGACAGCGCCTCGCCCTTACCGCGCACCACGTACCCGGGGTCCGCCATCGACCCCGGGATGACGCCGAGCACCCCTTCCCCCGCCGGGGTCGCCCCCTTGCGGTGCACGATCACTTCCTTGCCGTCATGCTGCTCCTTCCAGGCAAAGTTGTGGTGGTTCTCGATGTCGGCGAGCACCGACGCGCCGAGCCGCTTCGCGATGTGCTCGTGGATCTTCTCGTGGTTGGCCGCAGCGAAGCGCCCCATCAAGTTCATCGCCTCCCAGTACGCCTCGCCGTCTGCCGAATCCATCTCCAGCCACGCGAGGTGCTTGAGCTCCTTGGGCAATTCCGGATGAAGCGACTGCGCCAGCCGCGAGTAGTACCCGGCGACGGTCGCACCGGGCCCCCGCGAACCCGAATGCGACAGCAGCGCGAGGTAGGTCCCCGACTTCAGCCCGAGGTCATCTTGCGCGAGCTCCAACGTACCGAACTCCACGAAGTGGTTTCCCGAGCCCGACGAGCCGAGCTGTGCCCACGCCTTGTCCTTGAGCGGCTTCACGATCTCGTTCTGGCCCCAATCCTCGTCGAGCACGGCATGGTTGCGACGATGCGGCCCGCGAAACGCCGATCCGAGCCCAAACGCCGTCTCGCGCTCGAGGGCTTCGATCAACCGCGCGCGCTCGTCGCGCAGCTCCGTCACGGGCAGGTCGAGGACCGTCAGCTTCATCCGGCACGCGATATCGACGCCGACCGCGTACGGGATGATCGCGTTATCCGTCGCGAGGACGCCGCCGATCGGCAGACCGTACCCGCGATGGGCGTCGGGCATCAGCGCGCCGCGCACCGCGACGGGCAACCGACAGGCGTTCGAGATCTGCTGGATCGCGCCCGGGTCGAGGTCCTCGCCGTAGGAGCGCCACGCCGCCGGCACCTCGCGCTCGATGAAGCCGGGCGGGCCAGCGATCAATCCCTGGGCGAGCTCGCCGAAGCGCTCGTCGTCGGTGTGTTTCGAGGGCTCGGCGACAACCGCCGCGAGCCGAGCACGAACGTCCGCGAAGTCTTCGCCCGACGCGCACGCTTCGCCGATGACGCGCAGACCGAGCTGCACCAGATCGCCCTGCGGGATGCCCATCTTCTGTAGTTCGTACCCTTTCATCGCTTCCTCCGTCGTTGATTGACGGTCTCCGCTATCGCACGAGCCGTGCCAGCTCACTTTTCAAGCACTTACGCGATCCTTCGTGCGCACCTTTATCCGTTTTGCTAAGAGATTAGCCCAACACCTCAGTGCCAGAGGCCCAGCCCAAGCCCGGCGTTGAGGTACTCGCGTGCGACGTCGACGGCCGCTTCGAGCCGCAGGTCCCAGGGCCAGAAGCCCACGAGGCCTCCGACCGGTAGGCGAAACGCGAACCCACCGGTGACATGGTGACGTCCCCGACGGACCAGCTCCACGCGACGTGGTTCGAAGTAGTACCCCGAGCGCAGTACGAGCCAGTTCGCCCACACCTCGCTCTCCAGGCCCCCGCGGAAGCCGGCCGGCGACGTCGGAATGACCGCGGTGGGCGCGTCCGGATTCTGGAAGTAGCTCCGCATGCTGACCGCGCCCGGCGCCGACGCGGCCGGAAGCAGCAGATCATACGAAATCCTGAGATAGCGGCGACCGGCGCCCTCGGCTTTCCCTCGCGCGTCCCGAAAACGTTGCAAACCCCAGGTCTGGTCGGGATTGTAGCGACGCTCGCCGACCATGAAGCTGCCGCCGATGGACAGCTGACCGGCCTGCGTCACGCCGTCCGGTCTGTCGAACACCGCCGGATCGTCGACCTGAACATCGGTCGCCGTGAGCGGGGTGCGGTAGACGATGCCGACCCGAACCGGGCGATGCCGCGGCGCCCAGAGCAGTCCCACCCGGCCACCCCCGCTCAGCGCGCTGAGGCCGGGAGACTCGTTCACCCCGTCGACCGAGGCGACCCGCCACAAAAACCCGTACGCGTAGGCGCCGAATGTCACGTCGGGCCGCGGCAGCGAGTAGGCGAGCCCCAGACCGACGGAGCGATTCTCGACGACCCGGACCTGAGATTCGGTGCCGACGTCGAGCTCGTACTGCTGGGACCGCACATGGGCCCCGAAACCGAACGGTCCGAGCTTCAGATCGATCCCGGCACCACTCCACACCGCGGACCGCGTCTCATCGGCTCGGCCATACAGGTCGGGGTTGCGCGAACCGGGCAGCCGGAGCGAATACAGCGTCCAGTCCCAATCGACGAACTGATTGCGAGTGTGCGGGTAGCGATACGCGAACGATGCGGGGTTGATCAGGTGCCCGTCGGCGCCTTCGGCGACCCCCACGAACGCGCCACCCATCGCCATCACGCGGTTCGAGTTGACGACCGGGCCTTCGGGGACCTCGAGCAGGACCTGGGCAAACCCCGGCGTCGCTGCCGCCCAGACCCACAATCCCAGCGCGGCGGAGAGCTTCAACGGAGTAGCTGCTCGATGACGGCGCGGTCACCGACGAGCCAGAGGTCTTCGGATGGTTCGGCACTGCCCTCGACGACCACGAGCCGCTCGACCTTCTTCTTGCCCGCGCGCAGCTCCATCGCGTCTTTCGTCTGCCGGAGTTTGGTGACCTTGCGTCGAAACCGTCTCAACGTCTCCCCCTCGCAGGTCAGCGTGACGTGCGTGTCGTCCACTTCGAGCTTGCCGGGCGCCGAGACGAGCCGCGTGATCATGCGCCGCGTCCGAAGTGTGGCGCACAGGTGCCGACGGCGCGACTCCGAGATCGGCAGGAACAACGCCGAAGCGCACAAGATCAGCGCCGTCGGCGCCCACGGCGAGCGCCACAACACCACCACCAGAACCCCGGTCGCGAGGATCACGAGTCGCACCTGGTTGGCGTTGCGCCGACCCCGCACGGTGTCTCGATAGGTCGGCAGATTGCCCACGACGCGTTCGAGCGCCTTGCTCAAACCCGCCCACCACGCCGCTTCACTGACGCGGCGCGTGACGACGACCTCGACGGAATCAGTGCCCACCGGTCGCAGCTTCCGGGTCACCGGGGTTGATTTTTTTGATTTTCAGCAGTCGTCCGGCGACCAGCGCCAGCGGGCCGGCGGCGAAGCTGAGCAACGCACCGAGCTTGAGTTCGCCCGACATCCCCGCGATCTCGGGGTTGGTCGACATCCCGACAAACACCGTCGTCACGAAGAGCGCCACCGTAAAGCCGATCCCCGCGAGCAGGCCCAGTACCACCGTCTGCGGAAGCGTCATGTGCTCGGGCAGCTCCAGTCCCGCCTTGTTGGCGATGAAGCAAAACAGCGAGACACCGATCGTCTTGCCGACCAACAGCGAAGCGACGATCACGATCGTCGGCGTGCTCACCATCGCCTCGGCGCTCAGCACGACGCCGGCGTTCGCGAACCCGAAGAACAGCAGCCCCACGTCGACGACCGGTTTAAAGAAGTGCTCGAATTCGTTCATCGTGTCGCTATGGTCCGACTCTCCGTCGCCATCAGTGTCCATGGACCGGAAGATGCCCGAATCGCGCTCGGCGTGCGGCATGAACGGGATCACCGGCACCAGCGCCAACGCCGCGTGAACGCCGGTGTTGTGGAGTCCGAACCAGCACAGCGGCGCCCCAATCAGGAAGTAGGGCCAGAAACTCTTCACGCCGAAGCGCCGCAGCCCCTCGCAGATCGCCATCGACAACACGACGAGTCCCAGCCACATCGGGTGGACTTCCGGGGTGTAGAACGTCGCGATGATCAGCATCCCGATCAGATCGTCGAGCACCGCGAGGACCAGCAGAAACGTGACGGCAGGGTGCGCACGCCCAAACACGAAGCCCGCGAACAACCAACAGTAGGCGATGTCGGTCGCCGTCGGGATCGCCCATCCACCGCGGAACGAGACCTCCGGATCGAACATCTCGTGCAGGAAGAAGAACATCGCGATCGGCCCGATCACTCCGCCGGCCGTCGCGATCGCGGGCATCGCGGCCTTGCGCACGCTCGATAAGGCACCGCCGGGCAAAAAGCTCTCCGACACCTCCTTCATTGCGATGCCGAAAAACAGCACCATGAAGATGTCATTGACGAGGAAGTGCAGGCTGACGCCGTGGTCCCCGCTATGGTTCAGCGTCTCCGAGGTGAACAAGGGGTGGTCGACAAACGCGTGGTACGACTCGTAGTCGATGTTCGCCCACACCAGCGCCACGAACGTGCCAAACAGCAGGAACGCTGCCAGCTCGCTCAGGAAATTGAAGACCTTCTTCGCTCCAGTCATTGCGACGATACTCGTGGAGATGGGACTATGCTTTGGGCGCTTCGGGCACGCTCATGAACAGCGCGCGCAAGGGATCGGCTTCGTCGCCGTACACGTACGCGGGGCCCAGTCCGATCGGACTCTCGCCCAGCGCAGACAGATCGACATCGAAGCTCTTCCAGCTCGACATCTCCTGGTTTTGCACGGCTTCCCACTGCTTCTGCAGCACCAGCAGCTGCTGCAAGTCGGGCGGCAGGCGGTCCTCAAACGCATAGAGGACCTTACCGGCAACCTCGGCATCGTGCTCGGCGCGATGCGCCTCTTCGAGCGGGATACCCAGCAACTTCGAGATCGCGCTGAGATTCTTGCGCGGTGAATTCTTGAAGAACTGTCGCGCAAAGATCAGCGGATCGAGCGTCGGCGACTCTTCGGGCCAGTCCAGACCACAGCGACGCAGCTCCGCCCGCAGGAACGAGCGGTCGAAGGACAGGTTGTAGGCGACGACGCCCACCCCCTGCAGCCGCTCGTGCACATCCGCGGCGAGCTCCGAAAAGTCGGGCGCATCGACGACGTCGGCGTCATTGATGCCGGTGATCTTCACCACCTCGGGCGGGATCGGCTTGTGAGGGTTGACGAGGCGCGTGTATCGGTCGACGACGACGCCGCCCTCGAAACGAATGATCGCGATCTCGATCACGCGATCGGTTTCGGAGTCGAAACCGGTCGTCTCCACGTCCAGAACCGCGAGCGGCAGGTCCTTCCAATGTACCGGCCATTCGGACACGACAGCTCCACACACACAGAGACAGGCCTCGAATTGTGCCACGCCGCTTTGCGGCCTGTCTAGCGGCGACCGGGCCCTTCGATGTGCTCCCCCCACCAGTCGCGAACACCCGCCGCACGCCAGACCACGGGCGCCGGGGGCAGCGAATCGAGGAAGTATCGGCCATAACTCTTGTTGGCGACCCGACTATCCAGAATCGCGACCACCCCGCGGTCGGCGCGAGACCGGATCAGGCGGCCGAATCCTTGTTTCAGCGTCAGCGCGGCCTGCGGCAGGCTGAACTCCCGAAACGCGTTGCCACCCTGCTCATCGAGCAGATCGAGCCGCGCTCGGACGAGCGGATCGGATGGATTGGCAAACGGAAGCTTGTCGATCACGACGAGGCTCAGCTTCTCGCCCATCACGTCGACGCCCTCCCAAAACGACGCCGTAGCGAACAAGATCGGGTGCTCGGACTCGCGGAATCGGTCGAGGAGCTCATTCTTCGGCGCCTCGCCTTGCCGGAAGCAATCGAACCGCTCGCTCAGCCCTTCGGACAGTCGCTCCCACGCCGCATCCATGTTCGCGTAGCTCGTGAACAGCAGGAACGCCCGCCCGCCACTGATCTCCAACAAGTACTGAGCGATCGTGCAGAACCCTTCCATGAAGTCCGGATGTGTGGGGACCGGCAGCCGACTCGGCACGTAGATCAGGCATTGCTGCGAGTAATCGAAGACCGGCGGCAAGATGATCTCCGCCACCCGATAGTCCGATTCGACGCCCATCCGCTGACGGAAGTAGCCGAAGTCACCGCCGGTCGACAGCGTCGCCGACGTGAAAACCATGATGTCGTGGGTCTCCAGCAGCTTGCGCCGCATCAGGTCGGCGAGGTCGATCGGCATCGCCTGAAGAAACCGGCCCGAGCCACGGACCTCGAGGAAGAACACGTACTTCGCGTCGCCGTGCTTCATCAGAAACCGCAGGTCGGCCCCGATCTCCGCGCACCGCTCCGCGAGGCGCGGGTGTGAATCGATGAGCGCCGACTTCTTGACCGCGATCTCGAGCTTGCGCAGCGCGTCGAAAAGCTCGTCCTTGCTGTCGCCAAGCAGCGCGCCGCCCTTCCGCTCGAGGTGCTCGGCCAGCCCATAGCTGCCGTCGTACAGCCCGATCGTGAGGTTCGACAGGAACGTCTTCTGCGCAGTGTCGAGCACCTTCACGGCGTCCTCCACCGCGTCTTCGTTCAGCGCCGCCTCGTCCAGTGCCCGCAGCACGTCGCCCGTCAGCTCCCCGAACCGAAAGTTGGACAGCTCGATGCCGAAGTACGACGTCGCGACGTTCTCGAGGTGGTGCGCCTCGTCGAAGATGACGCCGTCGTACGCGGGCAGGATCTCGCCGAACCCCACGTCCTTGAGGGCGAGGTCGGCAAAGAACAGGTGGTGGTTCACCACGATGATGCGCGCCGTCGACGCGCGGCGACGGGCGACCGTCACGTGGCATTGCTCGTAGTGCGGGCAGTCCGAGCCCAGACACCCCTCGGCGCCGACGGAGAGGTCCGACCAGGTCGGCCAGTCGTCCGGCAGCCCCTCGATCTCGGCCCGGTCTCCGGACTCGGTGTGACTCGCCCAACTCAGGATCTTCGGCCAGAGCTGGGCGTCGTCGCGGGAACGAAACGAGGGATTCATCTTCATCGACTCGAAGCGCAGCTTGCACAGATAGTTGCGGCGCCCCTTGAGCAACACCGCGTCGACCTCCTCGTGCCAGTGCTCGGCGATGAACGGCAAATCCTTGTAGAAGAGCTGCTCCTGCAGCGCTTTCGTCCCCGTGCTGATCACGACCCGCTTGCCCGACAGCAGCGCCGGCACCAGATACGCCAGCGTCTTGCCGGTCCCCGTCGCGGCCTCGACGATGAGCGGCGTACGATCGTCGAAACATCGCTCCACCGCGTGCGCCATCTCCAACTGCTGGGGGCGATTTTCCCAGTGGGACATCGCGCGCGCGATCGCGCCGCCCTCGCCCAGGATGTCATCGATCGTCGGCATTCTACGGGGTCAAGACCTTGACCGAGTCGTGAACCCCGCGCAGCGCCGCGAGGTCGGCCGGCACTTTCGGTGAGACGTTGGCCGGATCGGCGACGATGTAGATCACCATCAGGTCCACGCGCTCGTCGTCGCTGGATGCGGTCACCGCGCGATCGAGAAGCGCTTCGCGCCAGCTCGCAAAACTCGACGCCACGAGGACCCGCGTCTTGTCCACGGCCTGCGTGTACAGCTGCGCCGTCAGCTCGTTGTCGCTCGGCAGCGTCAGGGGGTCCGCCGCGACATTCGCGATGCTCTGCGCGGGCGACTCGTCGTCCACCGCTTCCACGAACGCCGAATCGCGCGACTCAATCGCGGTCCGACCGTCGGTGTGCGTGACCTTGCCGTCGATGCTCAGCTCTCCGCGACGTGTGTGCGTCGTCACCGTGTAGGTATGATCGGAGAACACCGGCTCCTCCTTCGTCTGCGGCTCACGGGCGAGCTCTTCCTTGGCCCGTTGCACGGCATTGCGCTGATCTTGAATGCTGCGGCGCGCCGACTCCAGTCGCGATCGCTCGTTGCTGAGATTCTGCTCCGCGCCGGTCGAGACACCCGGCGTGTCGCCCTCTTTCGCCACCGCGTCTTCGTAGCGCATCACGTTGTTCTCGAGGTTCGTGACCTCGTTCTGCTTGTCCACGAGGCGCCGCTCCTCGTCCAACACGCGATCCTGCTTCGAGGCGTAGAACGGATTCTCGACCTGCCGCGTGCCGGACTGATACTGCGCCGTCTGGGTCCGCGTGGACTTCGTCGTCGTGAACTTCGGAGCCCCGAGATCGAAGCGCGCCCGCGCCGCGACTTTGGCGCCCGCCGGAAGCTTCTGCGCCACACGCAACGCGGACTTCGACGCCGCACCGGACAACCCGACGACCACGTTCTCGTACGCCTCGCCGCCCTTGCCCGACAGTTGAACCCAGTAGGCCCACTCCGTCAGGATCGAGTTGCGCAGCGCGTCGCGCTTGCCACCGTGCTCGGGATCGCCGCTGAGGTGCGCGAGTTTGGCCCATGACAGCAACGCATCGCCCTGACGGCCGGCCGCTTCGGCCTCCGTCGCGGCCTTCTCCAGCAGCGCGCTCCAAGTCGCGGTCACCTCGCGCGCCGGCGCCACGGTCTTGTCCGCCTCGCTCGGCAGGGTGTCGGCGAGCGTCTCGTACAGCATCAACGAGTTCGCGAAGTCCTTCGCCGTGGCCAGCTCTCGGGCCTTGGCAAACGTGGCATTCGAGACTTCCATCACGATCTCGCGCGTCGGCGCGGCGTCCGGCAGCCGGTCCCACGCCTTGCGCGCAGCGACCATCGCACCGAGCAGGTCGTTGGCCTGCAGCGCGGCGCGCGCTTGGTCGGCCGACGCCGAGACGAGGCCCTCCTTGGCGATCTTGACCTTGCCCGCGGCTTCCGTCGAGTTCGGGTCCACCCGGGCGGCCGCTTCGTAGTTTGTCAGGGCGGTCTCGTAGTCGCCGGCGGCGTAGGCGTCGTCGCCCGCGCGCAAGTACTTGCCGTAGGCGCACCCGACGAGCAACACACCGAGAATGAAGAGCAGCAACAGGCTTCGCATCCACCGGGCCATCAAGCATCTCCGCTGAGTCAGATGCTTCCTTAGCACGGAAATCTAACGCTGGTAATACGGCGCTGCCTCGGCGAGCAGCGCGATGAACTCTCGCCGATCGGGGTGGGCGCTCTCGTCCATCGCGCTCTCCGACGCGATCTCGCGGACCAGGGATAGCCGGTCGGCACCGCCGCGCTCGTCACCGCGGGCGATCTCCGCGAACATCGCCACGGCCGCCGCGAACTTGAAGTCCGCAGACGCCTCGCGAACGCTGGCGCGCAGCTCCTCGCTGAACAACGTGTAGGTCGTCTCGGTCGCGCGCGGCGACCCGGGCTGCTTGTACCTGACGTGCACCGTCGCGAGCGTCGTGCCGAGCGTCGGCGAAAGCTCGACCTCGTAGATCGCGGTCACGGCATGCCCGGCACCCACTTCGGCGGCGTCGACCTTGTCGTCGCGGAACTGCACGTGGTCCAGTTTTCGATTCTCGTACCCCAGCAGACGGTGGCGCAGGACCGACTGCGGATCGAACTCGACCTGGATCTTCACGTCCTCCGCGATGGCGTGCAGCGTGCCGCACAGCCGATCACCGAAGACTTTCTGCGCCTCGCGGTACGAATCGACAAAGAAGTAGCTGCCGTTTCCGCGGTCGGCGAGGCGCTCCATCATCTGGTCGTTGAACGACTTCGCCCCCAACCCGATCGTCGACAGCATCACCCCGTCCTCGACGCCGGCCCGAATCGACGCCAGAAGCACGTCCGGCCGCGTCTCGCCGACGTTCGCTCGACCGTCGCCGAGCAGGATCACGCGATTGATATGCCCGGCGTAAAAGTGCGTGGACGCCACCTCGTAGGCGAGCTTGAGCCCCTCGTCCAGAGCGCTTGACCCCCCGGCCTCCAGCTTCGCGATCGCGCCCGACGCGAGGTCACGCTCCGAAGCCCCCGCGGGCCACAGCCGCACCTGCGCGCCTCGTGCGTACGTCACGATCGCGATCGTGTCGTCTTGCCGCAGGTTCCGCGTCACCAGATCGAGCGCCTCAATCACGAGGCCGAGCCGATCCGGGCCAAACATGGAGCCCGACACGTCGACCAGGAACGTCAGGTGCGCCGGCGGGCGCGCGTCGTTCGGGACCGACTTGCCCTTCACCCCGATCCGGATGAGGTGGCGGTTCGACGCCGCTTCCAGCGGATCGGGCGCCGCCTCGAGGTGCACGGAGAACTCGCCGTCGACCGGCTCGGGGTAATCGTATTGAAAGTAGTTGAGGAACTCCTCGATCCGGACGTCCTGGGGCTTGGGACGGTACCCGGCGCGAAGGCGTGCTCGAGCCAGGGTGTATCCGCCCGTGTCCACGTCGACGGAGAATGTCGACATCGGATCGACGCGCGTCTCGATCATCGTGGCACTAACGCTCGCCTCGGTCTCGCGGACTTGATTCTCGAAGCCATCGAAGACGTCGGGGACCTCGACGATGGCTGGCGCCGCGTTCTCGGACGCCTTCGACACCCCGGCCTTGGGCGTTCGCACGCTGGGGCGCTTCTCCGCGCGGTCCCGCTCCGCTCGCCGCGGCGGCGCTGAGTCTTCGGCCAGGATCTCGAGCCTCCCGTCCACGCTCTTGTGGGGCCGCTCCGCTCGCTCGCGTTTCGCTCGCTTCTCCTGGACCTCCCCGCGCTCATCGGCGAGCCGCGGAACCGCGGGTGTGAGGAAGCTCGAATCCTTGACCCCCGAGCCGCCACGACGTTTCTTGGACGGTCCGGGCACCCCGCGCTCCCCCAAATCCTGCTTCATCGGCGCCGACGCCTTGCCCACCTCGGCTGCCGCGCCGAGGGGCTCTTCCACTTCGCGCGCATCCATTGTGGACTTCCCCTCCAATTCAGGCGTCGCGACGATCGGCGCGATGGGGGCCTGGACCGGAGCGGACTGACGCGCGCCCGGCGCGAGCAAGAACATCACGACTGCGCCGCAGGACAGAACGACCAGCAACCCGATGAGTTGACGTTTGCGCATCTGCGACTCTCCGCTACCGTGAAGCCAGTCTACCGGAATTTCGGCCGGTGCCACGTGTCTTACCCGTCTATGGATGATCGAACGACCGACGAGGGCAATGAGATCTACCAGGAACCGCGGGGGTGGTTCGGCGTCACGTTTCTCAGCTACTCGGTCGTGTTCAGCATGCTGCTGCATGCCTCGTTGCTGATTCCATCGTTCTTCGAGCTTCCGCACAACGAGGCGGACATCGGTCTGGAGTGGCTCAAGAGCTTCGACTCACTGGAAGGCCTCGGGCACGGCAGCGCCGGTCGTTGGGCCGACGTCGAACTCGCGGGACTCGCACCCAAGCCCGAGCCAGCCCCGACCGAGCCGACGCCGATCGACCCGGCCGACGTCGAGGTCCAGGGGCCCGAACCGCCGCCGCCCAAGCCCAAACCCCGACCCAAACCCACCGCGAAGCCCGCGCCGGACCCCAACGCCGAGCCGACCCCGAAACCCGTCGAGCCGCCGCCCAAGCCCCGCAACCCGCGCGAAGTCTACAGCCAGGGCGACCTTCCCGGGCTGAACCGCGAGGGGCCGAACGCGCTTCCGGCGATGGACGGCTACGGTCCCGGAAACGCGGTGTTCACTGCGCTGGTGCGGCTCGATCGCATTCTGGGCACCGAGTTCGAGGAGCCCACGCGCCAGCTGATCGCGGCGGTCCCGGACTACCGGATCCTGCTCGAAGGCACCGGGGTCGACCCGGTGCGCGACTTCCACTCGATGTTCATGGCGTCCGCGGACCCCGTCTACCTCGACGAGACGTTCCTCGCCGTGCGGCACCGCGGGTCCACCGCCGCACTTCGCGATCAACTGGACCGGCGCTTCGAGGTCGCGATGCCATGGCGCACGGAGCGCAACTACTCGACGCGCGCGTTGGTGCCCGCCGACTCGCCGTACCCCGATGTTCGCCAGATTCTGCTGCCGCGCGGAGACCTCGCGCTGGTGGTGCGCCCCGAATGGATCGCCCAGCTCACGCGCGGTCTACCGGATGGTTCGCGCCTCATCGACGGCGTGGACGTCGAGGCGCTCGACCGCCGCCCCACGATGCTCGACGGGCTCGCCCACATCGAGCGCGCTGCCGCGGGGAACGACACGGTCGTCCTCGTCAGCGCGATGGCGATTCGCATGACGATTCCGGGCGTCGGACGCCTCGCGTTCGAGGGCGCGAAACTTTCCATCGCCGACCTGAGTGAGCCAAAGCTTCGGATCGACGTCGCGTTTCGCACCCCCGACGAGGCGACGCGCTTCGCGGGGAATTGCCCGGAGCTCAAGCGCCGCGCGATCAAGGAAGTCCCCTGGGTCGCTCGCAGCATCACCACGATGCTCGTGGAGCGACTGACGTGCGTTCCGACGGGGAACTACGTCGCGATCGCGGGCGACTACACCCGTCAGGAGGCCCAGCGCGTGCTCAGCATCGCGACGCCGTTCGTGCCGCGACCCCCGATCTTGGCCAAGCTGCCGCGACCGAAACCGCCGCCCACGCCGCCAACGCCCGCTCCGGTCGTGGTGCCGCCGAGCGTCGTGCCGAGCCCAGATGCGGGCTCAGTGCATGAGCAGCAGCAGCAGAGCCCCGATGAGCAGAAGGATCAGGGCCAGTAGCCGCACACTCGGCTCGGGGCGTTGGTACGCTTCGAGTTCGGCGGTCGAGTCGATGCGCTGAAGGAAGACGTTGTCCAACGGAATCGGCAGGTTGTTCTGGATCGAGTGCAGGACTTCTTTGGTCAGGATGATCGAATCGATGATGAGTTCGCGAGATACGTCGACCGCCGACCGCTTGTGCTTCTTCACGCTGACCTCTCTGACATCGTTTGGCGTGTACCTAGCAAACGACGTACCAAGCGCGGTAGCCACCGCCGGCCCCGCAACCACTGCGCACACCCGGCGCGGTGAGCCATGGAAACCACAGGTTCGCGCGACATCAGCGCCTCAGAAGCGGTACTGAAGCCCCGCCTCGCCGGCGGTCAGAAAGTTGAGCGAGTTGCTGCCCTGCGGCAGAAAGTAGAACGACGTACTGCCGGCGACAAAGATCTGCATCGAGTTGAGAACGCGGAACGAGATCCGGGGGCGTGCATTGACGCCGAACAGCGTGCGCGATGGCAACTCATCGGAACCATTGCACACCCGCCGGTCCTCGACTTCCAGACCGGGACACGTGGTGATGCTGCTGATCGCGGCCCCCTCCAGCAATGTTCCCAGCGCAAAACGCAGCCGGCCCACGCCGATGCCGATCTCGCCGCCGGCGAAGAACCGCAGCGTCGTGAACCCCGGCTCCACCAGCCCGCTGAACTCCGCGGTCGACGTCAGAAACTGAAACAGGGCGAGCAACGCGAACTCGCGCGTCAGATAGAATGACCCGCCCAGCGCGGCGCCGAGGTGATCAAACGGCTCGACGACCTGCCCGCCCACGTTGGGAAAACGGTAGTACGACGCGTAGGCGAGGTAGATTTGAAGCGCGAATGGACTGGACCCCGACGACTCCGGAATCGCGTCCTCACGCGGCGCGGTCGGCTCGACAAGGCACGTCAAGAGCTGGCTCGTCAGGCGGTTGGCGGCGTCGGCAAGCCGCTGTGGATTCGGCGCATCCACGACGAGGCTCGCCGGCACCTGAAACTGTTCCTTGTCGACGTCGTAGAGCCAGACGATGACTTCCAACCCGCCGTTCGACGTCGCCAACACGTTACCGACGAGGACGTAGTCGGTCGGTGCAACGACCGCGTTCTGGCGCCGGGCCGCGGCCAGAGCGGCCACACGTTTGGGCAGCGTTTCGCCAGGGCCCCCCTCGCGGATGTCCCGCTCCAGCTCTAGCCGCGCACTCTGGTAGAAGCCGACGACCTCGTCGGGAAACGCGCCGGCTTTTACCTCGCGACCCGGGTCGATGAGGACCATCTCCTTCATCACATCCAGCGGCGCGGTGGGGTTTCCAGGCGCCCCATCGAGCAACGCGAGGGCGTGGAACAGAAGCGTTTCGGAGACCTCCTGAGGTGCCACGAGCTGGTGATCGACGCGGTAGTACTGCTCGCGGGCCGCGCCAAGCCGCTGCGCCGCACCAACCGGATCGAGCTCGCGGTAACTCTCGACTCCCAGCGACTGCTGCAGCTGCGCGAGCGCCACGGCGTCGGGATAGCCGGGAGCCGCGACCACTCGATCACGAATCCGCGCCACCGACGCGAGCGTAAAATCCATGCCCACGTTGCCGACCCACGCCTCCATTCCGCGCAGCACCGCGGAACTCGCCTCGTCCGCCGGGACCGTCGAACTCGCCGTCAAGTAGACGAACGGCGAGACCGCGACGCGGATCGGGCGATCGCGCGCGAGTGCACCGGCACTCGTCAGCGTCGCGACAAGGAAGGAGATGAAGACCAGATACCGCACGAGCCTTCATACCGCGCATCGCGGCCGGCGTCGACGAGTCGCGAGAGCAACGAGCGAGGGTCCGCTCAGCGGCGCAATTCGACGCCGAGCTGCAATGCTGGTGCGGCCGCGTTCGACTGCGCATAGAAAACGCCGTCGCCAGCGAGGCGAATCGCGAACGACGGGACGAACCAGTAGCTCACTCCCAGCCCGACGCCCAGGTATCGAGTGTTCGTTGCACCCGCGACGTTGAGGACCTCCGGAGCGCGGAACGAGTGGTTCAGACTCAGGTGGACGTCGAACACGAATCCGGCGAAGGGCCCAAAGCCGACCTGCGCGGCCCCCTGCAGGGCCGGATCGAGCTCCGAGTTCGAGGACCAGCGAGGCCCGAGCGCCGCCGTTACCCAGCCCACGTCGCTGATCGGGATGCCCAGCTGCAACTCCCACTCCGCCGAGTACGTGCGCACCGTGGGGCGAAACTCCAGGTCGAGGTCGGCCCCGGCCAGATCTCGCTCGCCGCCAAATCCCGGCGAACCGCCGAGCCGGGCTTCCACCGCGAACTGGACCGGATCGGACGCGAACCGCTGGCGAAGACCCACCAGCATCCGGCCCGAGTAGCCGCGCGTCTGATCGGCGAATGTGGCCGCGCCCACCGGCTCGATCGCCCCCACCAGCGTCAAGTCGCGCCGCAAGCCGTACTCGCCGTACGCGGACAGGCTCACGAGCGAGAACGACTCCGTATCGACGACCTCGCCGTCCACGTCGAACCCTGCGTTCCCGAAGATTCCGGTCCCCCAGATCTTGCCGTACATCGCGCCTTCGTCCTGGGTCCAGCCACCGGCATGCGCGGCGGACGGGACGAGGAGGGCGCAGCAGAAAGCGACGAAACGCCATGAATTCATTCAGACTGCCTCAAGAAGACCAGCTCGTTGGGGCTGCTTCTTTCGCGGGAGAAGTAGTAGCGATCCTCGGCAAAATCCTTCACGGACTCCACGTCGTCAACGCGATTTCGGACCATCCAATCGGTCATCGTGCCGCGTGCGCGCTTGAGGTTGAACGTGATCGGCTTCCATTTGCCTTTACGCTCTTCGAGAAACGCGACGTTGACGATCCTCGCGCCCAGCGCTGCGCGGTCCACGGCGGTGAAGTACTCCACCGACGCCAGATTCAGCAGCACCGCCTCGCGGTGCGTGGCGAGCGCGTCACGCAGGACCTCCGCGATCTGCGTCCCCCAAAACTCGTAGAGGTTCTTGCCGTGCGCCGTCTTGAGTTTGGTGCCCATCTCCAGCCGATACGGCTGGATCAGGTCCAACGGACGCAGCACACCGTAGAGTCCGGACAGGATGCGGACGTGCTCTTGGGCGAACGCAAAGTCGGCTGCCGTGTACTCCGCGAGCCGAAAGTCGGTGTAGACATCGCCTTTGAACGCGAGCAATGCCTGCCGCGCGTTGCCCGGGGTGAACGGGAGCTCGAACTCCTCATAGCGCCCGACGTTCAACTCACTGAGCTTCTCGCTGATGCTCATCAGTTTGCCCAGCTTTCGGGCGTCGTACTTCCGCAGTACGTCGATGAGCTCCCCGGAGCGAGGCAAGAACGGCGGCTCGGTGAACTCCGCCGTCGCCGGCGGGGTCTCATAGTCGAGCGTCTTCGATGGCGACAGGATCGTAATCATGGATAGGTGCTACCGGGCTACGCGCGTGGCGTCCAGCCGGTTCGCGCCGATCAGTTGACGGCTACGGCCACCCCGTCGCTGCCGTCCGAGTTCGCGGGACCCGGCGACGTGCCTCCGTTTCCGGGCGTGCCGACGGTGATGATCGTGTCCGCCGGTACGCTGACCGTCGTGTTCGACCGATACACGCCATACGAGTTGCCGCCCGCACCACCACCACCGTGGCCGCCGCGTCCGCCGGTCCCACCGGCGCTGCCGTCCGCGCCGCGGCCGACCTCGCTGGTGCACGTCGAAGCGCCGACCGAGCCGGCGCCACCAGCACTACCGACGCCTCCGCTGCCGCCGGGGCCGCCGTCTCCGCCGTCGCCGACGACGATCGTCGTTCGGCTGATCGAGAAGCCGGTCGACGAGATCAGGAACAGGCCGAACGCGCTACCACCCGATGTGCCGCCCGTCGCGGCGAGGCCTCCACAGCCACCGCCGCCGCCGCTTCCGCCGCCATTGCCGCCGCCATCGTTCACAAACGCCCCGCCCTGACCGCCGCCGCCGCCGCCGCCGCCGCCGCCGCCGCCATGTTCGCCTGCCGCCCCGAGGCTGCCGTTTTGGCCAACCCAGAAGAAGGCCGTCACCGTGCCGCCATTGCCGCCGGCCCCGTCGTTGCCCGGGCCACCGGGGGCGCCTGCATTGCCCGCCGTGCCGGCCCGTCCGGGCCGACCGCCGCTACCGCCAGGTCCGCCCCAACCTGGTCCATTCGTCGTGAAGTTGCCGCCGTCACCACCGCGATCGCCAGAATTGTTGCCCTCGGGGCCGCCATCGCCGCCCTTGCCGCCCGCTCGCGCGCAATCCGAGGCGCCCGCGATCCCACCGGTGCCGCGACCGCCGTCGCACGAACCCGGGTTACCCGGATCGCCCTGGTACCCGCGACCGAACGCGCTGAGCCCGGACTCGCCGGCCATGCCCGCGACACCACCCGCGGCGTCGCCGACGACGATCTCGCTGTTCTGAATCAACAGACCCGCGCAGCTCCGGCAGTGCACGCCGTAGTTCGAGACGCCCGCCATCGAGGCGGCCGGCGACGCTTCGATCTTCATGCGGTCGATGACGGTGAGCTGATTGATGTTCAACCCCGAGACCGCGACGATTCGCCCCTGGGTCGCCGCGGACTGGATGATGCGCGGCTTCACCGCGCTGGAGCGCTGCCAGCCCTTCGAGCGTTCGTAGCCGCCGTAGATCGAGACGCCATTCGCCAGCTGCACCGTCTCTGGGTAATCACCGGCCGAGACGTAGATCTCCTCCAATCCGCTGGTCGACTGGACCACGGCAATCGCCTCCGCGATCGTCCGCACCGGCGCAGCCATCGTGCCTGGGAACGCGTTGTTGCCGTCCGCCGCCACGAACACAGCGCGATTGATATCGCCATCGATGCCATCGCAGTTCTGGTCGCCGAACAAGTCGTCGGGCGCGTCCGTCGCGCTCTGGAACACGCAGTTGTACTCACACCCGTTGGTGACGAGGTCATTGTCGAGGTCATGCCAGTCGGGATCGCAGCCGTCGAAATTGCACATGCCCATCGCGCAGGTCGTCATCGCTTGGTCGTACGCGCACGGCGAGTTACAGCCGCCGCAGTGGTCGAGGTCGGTGCCGGTATTCGTCTCGCAGCCGGTCGTCGCGAATGTGTCACAACTCTCGAAGCCGGCGTTGCACGTCACGACGACGCAGTCACCCGCGCTGCACGTCGACGATGAGTTGGCCAGCGCACACGCGCGATTGCACATCCCGCAGTGCTCGGAGTTCACGAGCACGTTCGTCTCGCAGCCGTTCGCGGCGTCGCCGTCACAGTCGGCCGTGTCCGGCGGACAGTCCTGCACCGTGACCCGGTAGGCCAGCGGCACGCGCTCTTCATCGTCGGCGCCGCGCGAGACCCACATGTCGATCGAGCCACCGAGTAAGCCGGTCGTCGTACCCACCGCGATCTCGATGCGCAGAAACAACGTCGCGTTCGGCGACAGCTCGAACGCCAGCGGCGCATCGGTCCACACCGGTGGCGCGGACATGTCGTAGATGCCCGGCGTCGTCGTGACCTGCAGGTTCAACGTCTCCACGCGGCGCACGATAATGTTCGCGCGGCTGAGGTTCGTGAAGCGCGACGTCGCGTAGAGCACCGCGTTCTGGCTCGTCGTGCCGAAGTCGAGCTCGTCGGCGATCACACAATCGCCCCACGGATCCTCGGTCTCGAGCACGCAGTACTCCCACGGGATGTCCGGTCCGAGGTCCGCCAAGACATCCGGCCCCTGCCCCAGATCCTCGTTGGGAGAACCCATGTCGACGACGACGCGCCCGCTGTCCGTCGACGTGGAGGCGTCCTCGCCGGAGTCGAGCACCTGCGCAGTATCGCCGGCCGTGTCGGTTGCGCACGCGCCGAACAGCGCGAACGTCGCGATCAAGATAAGATGTTTCATATCGGTCCCTGGTCACTACACAGCGTGCGCGACATCGCCGGTTTTTACAACTTTCGGGGGCCCTGTCTCGGCCTTGACCGTCCCGAAACCCCGAACTACTGTCGCGCCGATGCGCCTCCACTCGCCCCAGATCGCCGACCAGCGGCTCACTCAGTTCCTGGGCGAGCGACTCGTCATGGTTTGTGTCGCGCGAGCCGCTGCTCCGCCGCAGCGTGGGTGCATCGAAGTACCAGACACGTCTCTCGACTTGGTGGGCAACTCATGGGGAAGCTGATGGGCACAAATCTCGACAAATACGGCATCGACGTCGCGCGAGTGATC
>JBFIHF010000007.1:0-56929 GCA_041601915.1 Bradymonadaceae bacterium | reverse complement strand
GGGCGCTTCGCGCCGGGGAGGGGCGCTTCGCGCCGGGGGCGCTTCGCGTGGGGGGCGCTTCGCGCGGGGGGCGCTTCGCGCCGGGGGCGCTTCGCGCCGGGGGCGCTTCGCGCCGGGGTTGTCGGATCTGTTGGGAGAATCTACAACGGGATGATTAGGGAGGTTGTGAATGCATAGTGATTTTTGGGAGAGTCCGGCGCATCGCGAGTTTGTGGAGGCGCTGAGCTTGGATCGGCAGGATGCGCTGCGCGACTTGTTGCTGGTGGGGGCGTTGATCGATGACCTGTTTACGCATGAGGAGCGGGTGGAGCTCGCGCACGCGTTGCGGTCGTTGCCGGGGTTGGACGGCACGCTGGAGTTCGACACCGCGACGGCGGTCGACCACGTGGATGATGTCTATGCTCGTTACAAGGCCGAGGGCGACTCCTACCTCGAAGAGCTGCTGGCGCGGTTGGGTGGGGCGTTGGACCTCAGCCACGCACTGGAAGCCGTCGTGGTGCTGATGGCGACGAACGACAACGGGCAGCACGAGGGGTTGTTTGCGCGCCGTCTCGGGGTGCTGATGGACGTCCCCGACGAGTTCGTCGACGACCTGCTGCACCGCTTCGGCTGGACCGACTAGGGGCCACTCAGATCACTCGAACTGCCAGAGAATCCGCTGGTCCGCTGGTCCGCTGGTCCGCTGGTCAATTTCAAACTAGGACCGACACTCGGTTCATGGAGCCACCACGCGAAGCGTCGAGCAACCTCGCGCCTGCTGGTGAACCGCGGCCTCCCCGTAAGCGCGAGTGCCTCGGGCGCTTCGCGTGGTGGTTCTCTAGTTGGTGTGTGGGTCTTAGTTTGAGTTTGACCGGCGACCAGCGGACCAGCGGACCAGCGGACCAGCGGACCAGCGGACCAGCGGACCAGCGGACCAGCGGACCAGCGGACCAGCGGCGCCGCCCACGGGCCACTAGAAGTTGGGGTCCGGGCGGTAGTCGGTGCGGACGTTCTGGCCTACGTACAGCGAATCTCGACCTTCGTAGATCGCGAGGTACATCGTCAGGAAGCGCAGGACCTTCTTGACGTACAGGCGTGCCTGATTGAACGGGATCTCCTCGACGAACTCGTCCATCGGCATCGTGTGTCCGCGATCTTCGATCCAGTCACCGACACGGTGGGGTCCGCCGTTGTAGCCGGCGATCGCGAACAGCTCCTGGCCGCGGAACTTGCGCACGAGCCGCGAGAAGTAGAACGCGCCGTGCTCGATGGCGTTGTCGGCCTCCAGCAGATCGAAGGGACCGAAGTCCTCGTCGCCCAGCATGATCGCGGTCTTGAGACCGGTTCGTGGGATGACTTGCAGCAACCCGAGGGCGTCGGCCGTCGACAGGGAGTCGGGGTTGTAGGAGCTCTCCACGGTCATCAGCGCCCACAACAGGTAGGGGTTGACGCCGTTGCGCTGTGCGTGCGCCATCACGAGGCGCGGGAACGCGCGCGGGTAGGCCTGCATCCAGTCTTTGCGGCCTTCGCCGCGCAGGTCCTGTCGGTACCAGCCTTTCTTGGCCAGCGTGAGCTTGCGGACCATGTAGTGGTCCCCGACTTCCTTGAACGCGTCGACGAGGCCGTCTTCGATCTTTTGGCGGTCGGCGTGGATCTGGGTCTGTCGGTCGAACAGCGCCTGTTTGGCCTTCTTGTCCGTCGGCACCGGAAAGCGGAGCTCGTCGGATTCGAGTCCCCAGAATCCGGACTTGCCGCTGCGACGGTTGTCGATGAAGTACGACCAGCGCTTCACGTCGATTTCGTGCGGCTTGCTGCGCGGCTTGGTTCGTTTGCGCAACTCGCGAAACTCGATCGCGACGTCGCGGGCGGCCCAGCGCGCGCCTTTCTCGAATCCCGCGACGTACAACCAGTACGCGCGCACGAGCTCGGGGAAGAGCGCCCCGTGTTCGCTGGCCGCGCGCTCGAGCCCACCGAGGTACGAGGGTTCATCGTACGCCACGAGGTCCTTGGGCACCGGCCCAATCAGCTCACCCTGACGCGCCCGCGCAAAGGCGAGGCCGGAGCCCATGCGGCCGTCCCAGTAGATGCGGGCGGCCGTCGAGTACTCGATCCGCGGCACGGGTTTCTTGTCGAAGCGCAGCTTCTTCTTCGGGACCGTCGCATCGCCTTTGGCGCGCGCGTCGAGCCCCGACGTGGGTTCCGGATCGTCATCGATGAGGGTTTTGTCGTCCTCTTCGAGCGTCGCGAGCTTCTTCTCGGCGGCGCGTTTGGCGATCTTTTCCGCCTTGCAGTACTTCGCGGTGCGCTTGTCCTTGGGGTCGCACTTCTTGGTCGACTCCCACTTTTCGGGGAGTTCGTCGGCGCCCCAGAGCGCATTGCGCGGCTGGGTGCGAGGGTCCGCACCGACCGTCGCGTCCGCGGACACGTTGTCCGCGGCTTCGTCGAGGGCGTCGAGTACCGCGTCTGCGGAATTGGCCACGGTCTCGGCCGTGTTGGCGAGCTGGCCCGCCACGGAGGTGCGCTGCTCGATATCCATCGCGCGGTTCCGCGCCTGCAGCGCGTAGTAGTCGTAGTCGTACTTTTCGGCGATCTCGACGAACACCGCGCGCGCTTCGGCGTGCTTGCCGGCGCGTTCCAGGGTGCGCGCGGCCCAGTACAAGTACTTGGCACGCCGGCTGCCCGAGGACCGCTCCGCGAGACGCGCGAAGTTCTCGTAGGCGGGCTCGAACTTGCCGCTCTTGTACAGCAGCCAGGTGTAGTGCCAGCCCCGCTCCTGGTACTTCGAGTAGAGCTCGTCGTAGATGGCCAGCGCCTTGGCCGATTCGCCGATCTCTTCGTAGAACTCCGCCTTCGCGCGTTTGGCGCTGCTCGCGCCGTAGCCCTCGCTCATCTTCTCCAGCGCGGCCATCGCGGCGGTCGTGTCGCCGAGCCGTTGGTAGGTCGACGACAGATACTTGAACAGCAGGTAGCGGCTGATGCCGCGCCGCTCGCCCGCATTGTACGCGGTTTGCAGCGCCTCGAGACGGCGTTTCGCTTCGCCGAATTCGCGTTGGGCGTAGGCGTTCAGCGAGAGTTGGAAGTCGACGTCATGCTCGAACTCGGAGTGTCCGTTCGGCGTCGCGTGCTCGGCCTTCAACTCGGTAAACAGCGAGCGCGCGAGGTCCCAGTGCTTGTCGATGCGCAACTGTCGGTAGTTGGCGTACCGCGCCGACGTGGTGGGCATCTTTGGCGGCGTGACGCCTTGCGTTGCGAGCCGCGTGAGCTCCGCGCGCGCTTCGCGGCCGATCTTCTTGTACGGGAACTCGAACCACGTGTCTTGAAAGGCCTGCGCGGCGGCCGGCAGTTTCTCGAGCTTCTCCAGTGCAACCCCGCGCTGGAACATCGCCAATCCGCGCCGGGGATAGATGGGGTAGACATCGATGATGTGGGTGAGCTCTTTGACGGCCTGCGGGAGGTCCCCGGCCTGGAACAGCGCATGCCCGCGACGCGTGAGCGCGCGGTGCTTCAGTGGCGTACCGTCGATCCGGGCGACCTGGCCGAAGAACTCCGCGGCCTTCTCGTGATCGCCGATCTCCTCGAAGCTCTCGCCCAGTAGGTAGAGCACGTAGTCGTTGACGGGGGTGTCGGGTGAGATCTCACTGAGGACGCGGGTCGCCTCTTCGGCGCGCCCGCTCTGCATCAGCACGTTGGCGCGTAGCAACAGGCTCTGGTTGCGAATCTTGGTGAGCCGCTGAAGCTCGGCTTCCTTGCCCACCGGGACCGACTGCGCGTCGATCTCGACCTGATCGATGAGGGTCGTGACGATCGCCTCGGCGCGGCGGAAGTCGCCCATCAGCAATGCGTCGTGGGCGCGCATCAGCGCCTCGTCCTCACCGTGCGCGGTCGCGACGACTTTCGCCAACGACAATGCGTCCAAAACGGACGCGTGGGCGACGGTTGCAACGCCCGGGGTGCGAAGCATGCCGTCGATCAGCAGCACGTCGGCGGCGTCGATCGGCATCGTCCGCACACCGTACTCCAACGTGCGCGGTCGCTCGGCCGTCAGGGTCGGCACAATACCGGTGATCGCGACGAACGTAGAGAAGCCGACTGCCAGCGCCAGGTTGTGTCGATCGAAGGTCATCTAGGGCTGGGGCGGGGTGTGATCGTCGCGGATTGCACGGCTCCGTACCTGTACCGGTCCAAGTCGCATGGAGACTAACACGCGGGGCTCCGTGCGTCACAAACCGCGCGATAATCGGTGTTTGTTCCGTGCCCGCCACACTCGCGTGGTCGCCAGCGCGCATGGTATCGCAGATACACTAGCGTCACCGTTTTGTTCCGGTGGCGGGCCTTCTCTGATAAGTCTACGAGGCGATGGTGACAGAACGAAAGGGCGTGAAGGCAATGTTCTTCGACGGCGATTGGTCGAAGCTCCGCGGTTGGGAGTTCGGTCCACTGGCCTTCTTCTATGTCATCTGGTTCTCGATCCGCGGTCTCGTTGCCAACCGCGGCACGGTGTTGACGGCGAGCCTCGCGTTCGCCACCGCACTGTCGGTCGTCCCGCTGCTGTCGGTCGCGCTGTGGGTGCTCCTGACCCTCGGCGGCATCGACGACGGGACGTCGCTCGAGCCCTACATCCAGCAGCTGTTCCCGGCCGCCGCCAGCGGCATCGTCGCGTACCTCTCCGAATTCGCGCGCACCAGCGCCAGCGAGGTCGCAGGGATCGGTGCGCTGACGTTCTATGTGATCGCGTTCTTCCTGTTCGTCTCGATCGAGCGCGCGTTCAACATCATCTGGGCATCGCATCGCAAGCGTCCGGTCGCGCAGCAGATCGGCGCGTTCATGCTGATCATGACGTTTGGCCCGGTGTTTCTGAGCCTGTCATTTGGCCTCAGCGCCTACGCGACGATTCGCCTCGAGCAGTTCAATGTCAACTTTGGCGTGGTCCTCGCGCTGGTGCCAGTCCTGCTCGCGTTCGCGGTCTTCACCGCGATGAATCACTTCTTGCCCACCGCACGCGTGCGGGTCGGGTACTCGGTGATGGCGGGCCTGTTTACCGCCGGCGCGTTCGAGCTCGGCAAGTATGGCTTCAACTTGTACGTCACCGAGCTGGTGCTGGTCCCCTACAACCAAGTGTACGGCGCGCTGGGCTTGTTCCCGCTGTTTCTGGTCTGGCTCTACGTGATCTGGCTCATCGTGCTCTTCGGCGCCGAACTCGCCTACACCTCGCAAAATCTACAGACGCTGGTGCGAGTGGAGAACGCCGCTCGGCGCGGTCCGGGGCGCGTGGGAGAGTACGTCTTCAACCCCACGATTGGGCTCGAGCTGTACGCGCCGATCGCGCGCGCGTTCAAGAGCGGGGATGGCCGGCTGTCGGACGTGGAGCTCGTCGCGATCACCGGATACCCCGAAGTCGTCGTACGCACCGTCGTGGACGAACTCGCTCGCATCGGGGCCCTCGAAGTCGTGGAGGAGGATGAAGGCGAGCGCCGACTGCTGCCGGCCAAGCAGCTCGAGGACATCGAGTTGTGGCCGATGCTCGAGGCGTTTTTCGATTTCCGCGACAGCTCCGATGCACAACCGGTGCGGGACTTGATTCGTCAGTACCGCACGATCTCGCTGGACGTGCTGGCCTCGGCGAGTGCGATGGCGTTCATCGCCCCCGAAGACCGTTCGGCGCCCACACCCGCGCGCGCCGCGGCGCCTGCACCGCGTAACCCGACCCCGCTACCCGCTCGGCCGGCCGAACCGCTCGCCGGCGCGCCACGCGTCGATGCGGACTTGTTCGACTCCCCGCCGGAGATCTTCACTGACGCGCAGGGGCCGACGCTCGACGCCAAGCCGCTGCAGAAGGCACGCGCGATCGCGGACCGCGCAAAGAACCTCTCGTCGGAGCGCGCCGGCGCCGCCAAAGTGATCGTCGAGCCGGCGGTACCCGAGTTCACGGCGGTGTCGCCTCGCCCGATGGCCGCGGTCGATGCCGTCGACGAACCGACGGCCGTCGAGGCCTCCGACGACGGCATCCGCATTCACACCCAGGATATCCTCGTCGAGGATGAGGCGGTTGTGACTCCGACGATGACGCCCGGATCGGCCGCGCAAATGCTCAAGCGCGCGATGAAGTCGTCCAAGGGCAAGGGCAAGAAGAAGAAAGAGCCCTCGATCGAGATCGACATCGCGGGGATGTGGGACGACTTCGAGGTCGACAACTATGATGAGGTGCTCGCTCAAGCCAGCGGGGAAATGCGCCGCACTGACGAGCTGCCGGGCGATCTCGGCAACGAGAAGTCGTCGCCGCCGCCGATGCCATCCAAAAAGAAGTAACGCAGGGTGAGCTGTTCAGCCCGCCTCGAGCTGCCGGATGATGTCCTTGAGCGCCAGTTTGCGCTTCTTGATCACCTGGATCTCGTACTTCTCCTCTGGAGAATGCGACCGCCGCCGGTCGAGCCGCTGCAGCCGGGCGTCCAGAAGACCGTGCTCGACGCGAAGCTCGTCGAGCGATTCCTGGGAAGCGGACGTGGGGTTGTTCATGGTGCCCTCCTGTGAGCATCTGAGATGGAGTCGAGCCGTCGGATCGGCCACGCGCAGGCCCCGCCGCGGTAACGCAGACGTTCGGCAGATTCGGGGAGGTGAGGTATGAGCATGGAGCACATCAGAGCCGACAGCTGCGGTAACGCTAAGCCGCGCGACCCCTGATGTCAAACCGTCTCGCGAGTCGGTACGGCTCGCCCGCATGGCGCCGAATGTTGACAAGGTTTTCGCGATTGGCTAAAGAACGCGGCCCGCGATCGCTTGATCAGGAATAGTCGATCTCGGGGAAGGCGTTGGAAGCGCCAGCGATCGGGGATCGTCTAACGGCAGGACAACGGTTTCTGGTGCCGTGAATCTAGGTTCGAATCCTAGTCCCCGAATGTGGCCCGTTCGTCTAGAGGCCTAGGACGCCGCCCTCTCACGGCGGTAACACGGGTTCGAATCCCGTACGGGCTACTGTTAGTTTGGCACGGGTCGGGAGAGCGGCCCCCCAGTTCAGGAGAAGAAAATGGCGGCACGTAGACCAGCAAAAATCGCATCCGCAAAGAAGGGCAAAGCCAACGCGAAGGCGTGCCCGGTGTGTGAAGGCGAGATGCAGATTTCGAAATTGATCCGGGTCAGCGGGCCGAGTGGGATGTTCTGGCTGTGCCAGAACGGCTCGTGCAACTCGCTGGTCACCACGGCTGGGGCTGCGGCCGGAGCGCTGACGCTCTGAGCGGGATGCTCGCCTCCCCGAACGTTCCCTGAACCCGCAGACCTCTGCGGGTTCTTTTTTTGCGCCCGCACGACGTGGTATGCAGGGTCCGCAGAACGGAGGATCTACGATGACGAATCTACTTGTTCGTGCGCTGCCTGGCGCGCTTCTCGCGCTGATGCTCGCGCTGCCGATGACCGCTTTCGCCCACGGCGGCGGCGTGCGCTACTCGTACGAAAAAGTCGACCTCGACGGCACCACCGAATGGGTGCTCGTCCCGATCGGCATCAACGGTCTCGGCGGCAAGGTCAGCGCCACGACGCTCAAGACGGCGTTCGAGCTGCTTCGAAAGGACAAGCGCGCGTCCTACGGCGCGTCGACAATCACCGTCACCGGCGCTCCACCGAAGGCCAAAGTCACCGTCAACATCGACGACAAGGTCGCTCGCTACGCCCTGATCGTGATGGCCGAAACGGTCTACACGCTCACCGAACTCGGCGTCGACAAAGTCTCGTTTCCGGGCCACGCCACGGGCGCGATCGGTCGCGAAGACATTCCCTTCGCGTCGTACACGTTGACGGTTCCGTTGTGGAAGGCCGTCGGCCGGTTCGACAGTGAATTCGTGCAGGTGCGGATGCCCAACGGCGACCTCGAGCCGAGCTCATCGATCGCGAAGAAGTGGAAGTCCAACGACAGCGGGCTGCGCAACGCCGTGTACGAGTACCTCAAGGCCAGCGACAGCTACACGGTGCAGACGGTGGCGAAGCTGCTGCCGAGTCTCAAGATCCCATACACCTCTCAGGTCGCGGACCTGCTGGACCACAAGTCCGACGGCGTGCGCACCACCGCGCTGGAGGTCCTCGCGGCGGACCGCGACGACAGCGCCGTGCTGAGCGGCGTCGCCAAGATGCTGGAGAAAGAGAAGGACGCCAAGATCGCGCGCGCCGCCGCGGAGTTCCTCGGCAAGTCGTCGAATAGTTCCTACAGCGTGCTCGAGCAGTACTACTTGCTGAAGCACGGCAGCGATAAGGAGCAGATCGCGGCGACGAAGGCGCTGGGGCTGAACAAGGACAAGCGCACCGTCGAGCATCTCGAGCCGCTGCTCGTGGACAAGAACGAGAAAGTGGCCGCCGCCGCGGCCGCGTCGCTCGCCTCGATTGGCGCGGACGCCGCACAGGTCAAAGCGCTGAAGAACTCCAAAGTGTCGGCCGCGATTCGCCTCGACATCGCACGCGACCTCAGCGGCGACCGCACGTCCGGCCCCGCGATCGCGGGCCTGACCTATGTCGCGGAGAACGGCCCTGATCATGAGGCTTTGGACGCGCTGCAGGGACTCGGCAAGAAGAAGGACGACGACGCTCGCAAAGCGATCGAAGAGTTCCTCGGCTCCTCCAAAGAGGCGATGCGTCTAGGCGCACTCGCCGTGTTGGAGGCCGGCGGTTCGGCGGACTCGATCTCGGCGATTGCCCGTGCGGTCAAAGCGGGAAAGAACGCTCGCGAGATGGAAGATGGCGGCTACCGCATCATGCTCGGCCAATCCCTGTCCTCGATCCTCGGTAAGACCAAGGATTCGGACCCCCTCGTGCAACGCATGGCCTACCGCGCGGCCGGCGAGCGGGCGCAGAAGGAGAACGGCGGGGCGAAAGCGTTCAGCGCGCTGGAGTCCGGCGTGAAGTCTCGCGACCCTCTGGTGCGCGGCGCCGCGGCGCGCGCGATCGGCACCTTCGCGAACAAGGACGCCGAGCGAATCCTCAAAGACATGGTCGATGACAAGAGCGGCCCGGTCCGCGCCGACGTGGCGCACGGGATCGGGCACCTGAAGGAAGGCGTGCTCTCTGCCGAGCTCGAAAAGATGCTCGACGACAAGGACAGCGACGTGCAGGCCGAAGCGATGCTCGCTCTGGCGAAGCGTGGCGAAGCGGGCCCGTGGAACAAGATCAAGGCGTTGGCCGGCTCGAGCTCCGCCGCTGCTCGCGCCGCGTCGATGACCGCGATGGCGAAGCTCGTCTCACGCGATGATTCCCAGGGGGTGAACGAGGTGGTTTCCAAACTGTCCGGCGCGGTGACCGACAGCGACCTTCGGGTCCGAGAGGCCGCGATCGTGGCGCTCGGTACCTTCGGGATCGACAAGGCCGTCACCGCGATTTCTCTGCAGGCTGGAGCCGATGAGGAGCGCATTCGAATCGTCGCGATCGAGGCGCTCGCCAACACCAAGAATCCCAGCGCCGCTCCGGTCGTCGCCGACCGATTGCTGGACCAGAGTCACGCGGTTCGCGAAGCGGCGATCCTGGCCCTCGGTCGCCTCAAGGCCAAGGTCGCGCTGCAGAAGCACCTCGACAACGAGAAGGACGCGAGCCTCAAGTCACTCACCCAGTCGACCCTCAAGAAGCTGTGAGGACTCTACTGACGGTCATGCTCGCCGCAGCTCTATGCGCCGGGTGTCGACCGAAGTCGAAGCCCGAGCCCGTGGCTACGACCATCGCACCGGTCGTTCAGCCCGCTGAGGACGTCGGGTCGGCCGGCGCGCCGGACGAGGCCGCGCCCGATGCACTGGCTCATGCCGGCACGTGCAGCGACGACGAAGCCTGCACCGGCTACCACCGGTGCGAAGCTGGCCGATGTGTCGTACCGCCGGCGGTCGACGGCCGGATCGTCGAGGGCATGGCCTCGGCGAGGTTCCTGGACGGCGAGACCGAGCTGGGCAAAGTGATGCTCGAGGTCGCCGACGAGAAGGCCGAGCAGATGCGCGGCCTCATGTACCGCCGGCAGATGCATCGAGACTTCGGCATGCTGTTCATCTTCGACGAGGACGAAGAGCGCTCGTTCTGGATGAAGAACACGCTGATCTCGCTGGACATGGTGCACATCAATTCACGGGGGCTCGTCGTCGGCGTGATCGAGAACGTCGAGCCGCTGACCCTCACCCCGCGCCAGACGGGCCACCCCGCGCGCTACGTGTTGGAGCTCGTCGCGGGGCGTGTCGCCGAGCTCGGGATTCGGCC
This sequence comes from Bradymonadaceae bacterium, assembly GCA_041601915.1. Lineage (GTDB taxonomy): Bacteria > Myxococcota_A > Bradymonadia > Bradymonadales > Bradymonadaceae > JBFIHF01. Next base: position 46,741 of record JBFIHF010000007.1, on the reverse strand, counting down.
CGGCACCAAGATGGTGCTCGATGGCGTGCCCGACGATCTGTCGCCGAGTGAGTAAGCGGTGAAGGCTTGGCTCGGGCGGCGAAGCAAGGCGTGGCGGGTGCTCGGCATTCTCGGTGCCCTCAGCGCGATCGTGTTGGCGTTCGTGCCGCTCTTCAATCTCATCGGCTATGAGTCCGCCGCGTTCTACGGGGTGATGTACGGCCTCGCCGTGGGCTACCTCGCGTTTGACGAGCTTGGATGGCGAGGGTGGGCGCGCGGTCTCGCCGAACGCCTGGCATTAGCGGCAACGCCGTTCGCGGTGCTCAGCCTCAATGCGCTGTTCGTAAAGAACTGTGCGTACCTCATGGGGGTCCAGTTCTGGCTGCTGATCGTCGTCGGCTCGATCGCGGTCGCGACGACCGTGGGGTGGGCGGTGCGAACGCTGATCGCAAGTCGGCGCAAGGGGCACGCCGCGATCGCGGTGCTGTCGCTCGCCTCGGTCGCTGACTTTGGTCTTCGCCTCGCCTTCGAGCCGCCCATCGTCGGTCACCAGTGGTTCCTCGGGTACTTCAGCGGCTCGATCTACGACGAAGCCCTCGCCGTGCCAGGGTCGCTCGTGGCGTATCGACTCATCCACTTCGCCGCGATTGCCGCGGTCGTGCTCGCACTGACGTGGTGGAGCGATCGCAAGCGGCTGACCGGCGCACTGGCGTTCGCTGCCGCAGCGATGGGGGTGTCGGGGTTCGCAGACCGTCAGAGCTACGGGATCGACCTCGACCGCGCCTATATCGTCGAGCAACTCGGCGGCCGCGTGGAGAGCGAACACTTCGTGATCTACTACCCGTCGCGACCGCCCTTGAGCCAGGACGTGGCGCGACTCGTGGAGGACCACGAATTCCGCTATGCCGAGATGAAGGCGTACTTCGGTACCGATCCGGTGGCGCTGCGGGGGGAGAAGGTCCACAGCTTCGTGTATGCGGGGCCGGACCAGAAGGGCGCCCTGACCGGAGCGCGCCGCACGCTCGTTGCGAAGATCTGGCTCCGGGAGATGCACATCATGTGGCGGTATTACGGCGACCACATGCTGGCCCACGAGCTCGCGCACGTGTTCACGGAGCCGTTCGGCACCGGGCCGCTGCGTTTGTCGACCCGCTTCTGGGCGCTGACGAACATGGGCCTCGTCGAGGGCGTCGCCACGGCGGCGGACTGGGACGCGGACAGCCTCGACCCCCATCGCGCGAGCGCCGCGCTGCGACGCCTTCAGAAGGCGCCCGATATCACGGACCTCGTCGGGGCGTCGGGCTTCTGGACGCAGTCGTCCGGTCGCGCCTACACCCTGATGGGCTCGTTCGTGCAGTGGCTGATCGACGAGCATGGGATCGCGAAGTTCCGCGACGCGTACGGCCACGGCGAGTTTGCGCGGGTCTACGGGGTCCCGGAGCACGAGCTCGTGGCGTCATGGGCCAAGTTCGTCGATGCCCTCGCGCTCGACGACGAGGAGATCGAGCTTGCGAGGTACTTCTACGATCGCCAGTCGATCTTCCAGAAGGTGTGTGCGCGCACGATCGCAGAGCTGCGGATTCACGCCGCCGATCGCGCACGCGCCCGGGACGGGCGAGCGGCGCGTGCGCTGATGGAGCAGATCCTCTCGTTCGATCCCCAGAACCCGGATTACCGCGTCGAGTACGCCCAGTTGCTCATCGAGATCGATGACTTGGACGCCGCGCAGGCCCTGCTGCGTGACATGTTGACCGCGGACCTCGACGACGCCCAGCGCGCGCGAGTCCGCGCGCTGCTCGGCGACGCGATGTGGCGCGCCGGCGACGGGTCCGGCGCCGCCCAGAAGTACGCCGAATGCCTCGAGGCGGCGGTGCCGCTGGACGAGCGTCGGCTGCTCCTCGTCAAGCATCACGCGCTTCAAGGCGGTGCGAGCGCCCAGGCGTTCGCCTATCACTATCTGCTCGACCAGACCGTCGCGGATGACGTTCGCGCCTTCTTTCCCGCGGAGTGGGCCAAACAGCATCCGGACGAACCGCTCGCCGGCTATCTGCTCGGCCGGCGACTCTGGTCGGCCCGACAGTGGGTCTGGGCGGAGCCGTACTTGCGTCGCAGCCTCGCCGTCGCAGCGGGGCCGCTGCGTGACGAGGCCAACCTCATGCTGGTGCAGACCCTTCACTTTCTCGGACGTGGCGCCGACGCCCAGACGACACTGGCGCAGTGGCGGCCGACATCGCGCCCGTATGCCGCCGCCGCCGAGGAGTGGACGCGACGCCTTGATTGGCACAGCCAGCGGAATACGGTAGACGGCCAGCGGCGTTGAACGCGCACCCCGAAGTTTCTTGGGGCCTCGGTCCCGCCCAGATATGCTGTCGACGATTGCCCCCGATCACCTTGAGTTCACCATGAAAGTTCGCACGTGCGCCATCTTGACCCTGTTCTTCGTGCTCGTAGGATGCGGCCAGAACTACCTGCGCAGCGAGGCGCACTACAAAGAGGAGACCGGCTTCCGGATCGACAAAGAAGCCGAGATCCGGGACACGACCGAACATCGCAAGGTGATCGATGTGCTCCTGCAGTACCGCCGCGCGATGGTGAAGAAGGACGTCGGGACCTTGAAGCGCCTCATCAGCGAGCGCTATTACGACAACGGCGCAACGACCGACACGACCGCGGACGACTACGGGAGTGACCAGCTGGCGGACTTGTTCGAGCTGATGGCGCAGAGCACAGACCAGATCAAGTACGACGTGCTGCTGAAGCGGGTCGAGATCAAGGACCGCGTCGCGTGGGTCGACTACGAGTACCGGTACTCCTATCAGTACAAAGTCGGGGAGTCGCCGACATGGGACGCGGGGCTGGACGTCAATCGCCTCGAACTCGAAGACGAGGACGGGGAATGGAAGATCGTGTCCGGGTTGTGAGTTTCATTGCGTAGCCACCGTTCGATTCCGCCCCTCAACTCCATGACTCCATCATCTCGCGTTCGAGCCGGTTCACGGTCCCTCGGCGCGGTTGTGCTCGTCGCGCTGTCGGTCCTGTGCAGCCCGGCCACCGCCCAACTTCCGCCCTCGACGCCGCCCGGCGTCGCGGACCCCGAAGTACGCTCCAAGATCGAGTACATGCGCGCGCTCGGCGACACCGCGCGCCTGCGTGAGCTCGCCACGGCGAGCGACGATTCCGAGGCGCTGTCGGCCCGTGCGGAGCTCGCGCTGCTCGACGCGGACCTCGAGTCCGCGCGCCGTTTCGCGGCGATGGCGAAGGAGCGCGCCGTGCTCGCCCGCGACGTCGACATGGCGACGTCGTTGCTCGCGCGCGCGCTGTTCGAGCTCGGTCAGGTCGATCAGGCCGAAGAGGTTCTGCGCACGCAGCTGAGCGCCCATCCACTGTCGCATCGCGCACGCCTCGAACTCGGGCTGCTGCTCCTCGCGCGCGGCGCCTCCGGCGAGGCCGAGGTGGTGCTCGGTGCGCTGTCGAACTTCTTCAACAACAACGTCCTCAAGACCTCCGACGACCTCACCGTTCTCAGCCAGGCGATGGCGGCGATCGGCTCGTTCGACGACGCAAACTACGCGATGGAACGCGCGGTCGAGAAGAACCCCCGCAACACGATCGCCCTGGTGCATTGGGGCAATCTGCTGCTGCAGAAGTACAACACGGCGGACGCCGAAGTGACGTTCGACGAGGCACTGGGTCTGAATCCCTCGAACGTGGATGCGCTGGTCGGAAAGGCGAGAGTCGAGCTTCAGCTCACCAACGACTACTCCAAGATTCGGGACCTGTTGCACAAAGTGGAGGTCATCGCCCCCCACCACGTGGGGATGCTGCTGACGCGCGCCGAACTCGCGATCTACGACACCAACTGCACCGCGGCGCGGGGGTATGCGAACAACGTGCTCTCCCACCGGCCGCGCCAATTGGAGGCGCTGACGTTCCTCGCCGCCTGTGACTACCTCGACGACGACAAGGTCGCGTTTGAGAAGTCCAAGAAGAAGGTGTTGGCCCTCAACCCGACGTACGCCGATGTGCTGAGCGAGACTTCACGCTATGCCGTGCGGGTGCACCGATACGCCGAGGCCGCGGAGCTCGATCGTCAAGCGCTGGAACTCAAGCCCGATCACGGGCCGTCGCTACTGGGCCTCGGGATCGGCATGTCCCGGATCGGCAAGGAAGACGAGGCGTTACAGATGCTGCGCCGCGCGTTCGAGGTCGATGGGTACAATGTCCGCGCCTACAACATGGTCGAGTTGTACGAGACCCAGATGAAGGACTACCTGTTCACGGACCATGGACGGTATCTGCTGCGCGCGCACCGCAGCGAGAACGACGTGATCAACGCGCTGGTCGCGCCGGTGGTCGACGAGGCGCTGACAGAGTTCGATGCGCAGTACGGCTTCCAGCCCGCGCGGGACCACCTGTCGGTCGAGATCTTCCCCAACCCGACCACGTTCGCGGTGCGCAGTGTCGGACTGCCCAACGTGAGTCCGCACGGCATCTGCTTTGGCAAAGTGGTCGTCAGCCGCAGCCCCAGCGAAGGGAACTTCAACTGGCGTCAGGTCATTTGGCACGAACTCGCGCACGTCTATCACATCCAGTTGTCCAATTCGCGCGTTCCGCGCTGGTTCACCGAGGGCCTCGCCGAGTACGAGACGAACGTCAAGGACCCCGGGTGGCAGCGCCACCATGACCGGGAGCTCGCGCGTGCGCTGAACGCGAAGTCGCTGCGCGGTGTGCTCGAGCTGTCTGAGGGATTCACGCACGCGAAGAGCTTCGAGGAGATCCTGCGTGCCTATCACCAGTCCAGCCTCGTCATTCACTTCATCGCGGAGACGTTCGGCTACGACAAGCTCCCGGCGATGCTTCGCACGTGGGGGGCGTACAAGCGCACCGAGGAAGTGATCGGGACGATTCTCGAGCTCACCCCGGAGCAATTCGACACGCAGTTCGCCCAATGGCTGTCGCGTCGATACCTGAACTTCAAACGGCAGCTGACGGTGGATCTCGCGGGGTTGCCCACGGTCGCCGAGCTGGAGAGCCAGGTGCAGGCGGAGCCCGCGAATGCTCGCCGCTGGGCGGAGCTCAGCATCGCGCGGTACCGCACCGGCGATGTCCCCCACGCCGACGAAGCGATGCTGCAGGCGACGACGCACGGGGCGGGCGATCCCGACGTGAACGCCATCGCGACCCTGTACTTCTACGATCGAGGGCGCATCAAGGACGCCTACAAGCACGGTTTGGCGGTGCTCGATGCGGGGCGCGACAGTTACGACCTTCGATTGCTGCTGGGTAGCGCCGCGGTCAAGCTCCAGGACGCCACCTCGGCCGAGGTGCATCTGCGCGCTGCCACGACACTGTGGCACGACGGGGCCGAGGCATGGGAAGGACTGTCCAAGATTGCGCGGGCGAACGACGATGTCGAGCTCGCCCAGACTGCCGAAGAGCGACTCTTCATGCTCGATCAGAACGACGCGCGGATCGCCCGCCAGCGCACGGAATCGATGAACAAGGCCGGCAATGACGAGGACGCGTTGGTCGCCGCACGTCGGTGGATCGACATCAATCCGATGGATTCGAGGTCCCATGAGGCGCTGATCGCAGTCGCACTGAGGCTGAACCGCCCCGAAGCCGCGGTGTCGGGCTGGAGCGCACTTGCGGTATTGCGCCCGAGCGATGCGGAGGCGATACTCCTGCCGGCGATCCGGACGCTGCGTGCGGCAAGCCAGCAATCGGCCGCGGAGAGGCTCGCTCGACAGGCTCGAGACGCCGATATCTCCGAGGCAAAAATCAGAGATGCCCTGAAGTAGTGGCCTGATGTCCGGCACCGACGACAATTCCACATTCTCCGCAGGCGACGACGAAGACCTTCGATTGGTCGACCTCGCCGTGCAGGGGAACTACGACGCGTTCGAGAAGATCGTGTCGCGGTACGAGGACAAGGCCTACCGCCTCGCGTGGTCGATGGTGAAAGACGACGACCTCGCCGCGGATGTCGTGCAGGACGCCTTCCTGAACGTGTTCCGGAAGTTGGATACGTTTCAAGGTAACTCCAAGTTCTCCAGCTGGATCTACCGCGTGATCGTGAACGCGGCGCTGATGAAGCTGCGCAAGAAGAAGCGCCGCGCCGAAGTGGCGCTCGATGCCCTGGGCCCGACGTTCCTCGACGACGGGCACCATGCGGTCACGGTCTCGCAGTGGTCGATGCGCGGTGATCAGGCGGCGCTGAACCAGGAGCTGCGCGACCAGATTGTCGCGGCCGTCGACGAGCTCGAACCGAAGTACCAAACGGTGTTCCTGCTCAAGGAAGTCGAAGGGCTGAGCCTTGAGGAGATCGGCAGCGTGATGGACCTCTCCGTTCCGGCGGTGAAGTCTCGATTGCACCGCGCGCGCCTGTTTCTGCGCGCGACGCTGGAAGGCTACCTCGGGGACTGACCCCGCCGCGCCGCGCCTATCCCGACAAACCCTATTGATTTGATATGGATTATCTGGCACCGTGCTGCCATGCGGTCGAGCGCGGATTTGGCTCGATCCCGGAGGTGCCGTGAAACTAGACCTACACAACCTGGCCGGGCGCGTCGCGATCGTGGGCGCGGGCCCCGGCGACCCCGAGCTGATGACGCTGCGGGCGCACCGATTGTTGGCGCGCGCCGATGTGGTGCTGTGCGATCGGCTCGTGAACCCCGAAGTCCTGGAGATCTGTCCGGAGCGCGCCCGGGTACTGGACGTAGGGAAGGACCCCGCCGGCAAACGCACCTCGCAAGCGGTGATCAACCATCTGATGGTCAAAGAGGCACGCGGCGGCAACTTCGTGGTGCGTCTGAAGGGCGGCGACCCCTTCGTGTTCGGGCGCGGCGGCGAGGAGGCTGCGTACCTGCAGGAACACGACGTGCCGTTCGAGGTCGTGCCGGGGATTTCGAGCGCCGTCGGGGTGCCGGCGCGCGCGGGGATCCCGGTCACGCATCGCGGCGTGTCGACCCATTTCACGGTCGTCACGGGCATGGGCACGGGCGGACCTCCGATCGAGACGTGGCGCGCGCTCGGCGCGACCGGCGGCACGATCGTCGTGTTGATGGGGGTTGGACAACTCGCGGAGATCGCTGCGGCATTGATCGCTGGCGGCCGCGCAGCGACGACGCCTGCGGCGCTGGTCCAAGAAGGAACGACGGACCGTGAACTCACGGTCGAGGCCACGATCGCCACGATCGCGGAGTGCGCCGCGGAGCTTGGGATTGGCTCGCCGGCGGTGCTCGTCGTGGGTGAGGTCGTGGCGTTGCGTCGGCAGCTCGGCGGGCGGCTGGAATGGCCGGCGCTGCGAGCGCTGGAAACGGTGGGATGAGAGGAAGACATGTACGCATACAACGAAGTCGATCAACGCATCGTCGATGAACGGGTCGCCCAGTTTCGGGGCCAGGTCGAACGCCGACTCGCTGGGGAGCTCACCGAGGACGAGTTTCGCCCGCTGCGGCTGATGAACGGCCTCTACCTGCAACGTCACGCGTACATGCTGCGCGTCGCGATCCCCTACGGGCTGCTGAGCAGCGCTCAGGTCCGCATGCTGGGCCATATCGCGCGCAAGTACGACCGCGGCTACGGCCACATTACGACCCGGCAGAACATCCAATACAACTGGCCGAAGCTCGCCGAAGTGCCGGATTTGTTGGCGGATTTGGCGAGCGTCGAAATGCACGCGATCCAGACGAGCGGGAACTGTATCCGAAACATTTCCAGCGATCAGCTCGCAGGCGTCGCGGCCGACGAGATCGAAGACCCCCGGCCCTACGCCGAGATCACACGGCAGTGGTCGACGTTTCACCCCGAGTTTTCGTACCTGCCGCGCAAGTTCAAGATCGCGTTTACGGGCGCCACGACGGACCGCGCCGCGGTACTGGTTCACGACATTGGCATTCGCATCGTCGAGAACGACGCCGGCGAGCGAGGGTTTCAGATCATCGTGGGTGGTGGACTGGGTCGCACGCCGATCATCGGGGTCGTGATTCGCGAGTTCCTGCCCAAGGAGCACCTGCTGTCGTACTGCGAAGCCATTCTTCGCATCTACAACCTGAGCGGAGATCGCGAGAACAAGTTCAAGGCCCGGATCAAGATTCTGGTGAAGACACTGGGCCCGGAGGAGTTCACGCGGCGCGTGGAGGAGGAGTGGGAGCGCATCAAGGATAGCGTGCTGAAGGTCACTCCCGAAGAGATCGCGCGCGTCGCCTCGTTCTTCGCACCTCCCGAATACGATGCGAACGCCGCCGCCGAGGCGGGGCCGCAATCGCAGGCCGCGTCGAGCCCGGCGTTCGCGCGTTGGCTGGAGCACAACGTCAGCGGGCACAAGGCGCCCGGCTACGCGGTCGCACACATCTCGCTGAAGCACGCCGCACGTCCGCCGGGCGACATTACGGCCGATCAACTCGACCTCGTCGCCGAGCTCGCCGACCGGTACTCGCTCGGCGAGGTTCGCACGACGCACGAACAGAACCTCGTACTCGCCGACGTGAAGCAGTCCGAGCTGTTTGAGCTGTGGCAACGGCTCGACGGCGCGGAGCTCGCGACCCCGAACATCGGCAAGATCACCGACATGATCTGTTGCCCGGGCCTGGACTTCTGTGCCCTCGCCAACGCCGGCTCGATCTCGGTCGCCAAGCAGCTTACGGAGCGTTTCGAGGATCTCGACCGCCAGTACGACCTTGGCGAACTCAAGCTCAAGATGTCGGGCTGCATCAACGCCTGCGGCCACCACCATGTGGGGCACATCGGCATCCTCGGCATCAATAAGAACGGCGAGGAGTACTACCAGATCATGCTCGGGGGCTCGGCGGCGGATGACGCGTCGTTGGGTAAGTGGATCGGTCCCGCGATCGCGCAGAGCGACGTGTGCGATGCGGTCGAAAAGATCGTGGACGTGTACATCAGCCAGCGGAAGGACGACGAGCGGCTGCTCGACGTCTACCGCCGGATTGGCCGCGAACCCTTCAAGGAGGCTGTGTATGAAAGCGATTGAGAACGGAACGATCGTCGATAGCGCCGTGCGGCACCTCGGCGACGACGAAGCGATCCCGCCGGCGGGGCCGGTGACCGTCTCGCTCGCGCGCTTCGCGGCCGAACGCGACGTGCTCGTGGCCCGTGGTGATGTGGGTCTGCGCGTGCTGTCCACACAGACGGCCGAGGACGTGAGCGCGTGGTTGCCCGACGTGGGTCGCGTCGCCCTCGAGTTCCCTGCCTTCGCCGATGGTCGCGCCTACTCCACGGCGAGGCTGCTGCGCGAAAAGTACGGGTATGCCGGCGAACTGCGCGCGATCGGCGACGTGCTACGTGATCAGATGTTCTACCTGCAGCGGTGCGGGTTCGACGCCTTCGAGGTGCGTGCCGACAAGCAGGCCGACGATCTCGTCCGCGGCTTCGCGGACTTCAGCGTCACCTACCAGACCGCCGCCGATGGGCGTCTGCCGGTCTACCGCACGAACCACGAGTAGCCGAATCGCTGGACGCCGCTGGGGTCGAGATTACGCTCCATCCTGTCTAGACCGCATTCTTGTTGCTCAATCGCGGTTTGTGCCTACCCTGTTCAGGGTCCCAATACGATGGATTTGCACCGAATGCTCAATGAGTAAGCGAGATTACTACGAAGTTCTGGAAGTGGCGCGGGACGCGTCGGCCAAGGATATCAAGACGGCGTATCGTAAACTTGCGATGCAGTATCACCCCGATCGCAACCCGGGTGACGATGTCGCGGAAGCGAACTTCAAGGATGCCGCTGAGGCCTACGAGGTGCTCGCGGACGACGACAAGCGCGCGACCTACGACCGTTTTGGGCACGAAGGATTGCGCTCCGGCGCGGGCTCGGCGTCGTATCGCTCTGTGGACGAGATCTTCGAACAATTCGGCGACATCTTCGGAGACTTCTTTGGGTTCGGCGGTGGCGGCGGCGGGAATCGCGCCGCACGCGGCGTCGACCTGCGGATGGACCTCGAGCTGGAGTTCGAAGAAGCGGTGTTTGGCACGTCGCGGGACATCGTGGTCCCTCGCCACGTCGGCTGCGGGGACTGCGAGGGCAGTGGCGCGGCTCCAGGCACGTCGCGTGTGCCGTGCCACACGTGCCACGGCCGCGGCCAGGTTCACCACGCGCAAGGGTTCTTCACCCTGACGTCGACGTGTCCGAAGTGTCAGGGTCGCGGCAGCATCGTCGAGACGCCATGTCCCACTTGTTCGGGCGCGGGGCTCGTACGCGAGGAGCGCTCGGTGCACGTGGCGATTCCGGCCGGTGTGGACGATGGGACACGCCTGCGGCTGCGCGGGGAGGGCGAATCCTCGCAGGGCGGCGGAGCGCGCGGTGATCTGTATGTGTTTTTGCGCGTGCGCCCCAGCGATCGCTTCGAGCGCGAAGGCAGCGATCTGCACTTCCGCGCCCCGATTTCGTTCGTTCAGGCCGCGCTGGGGTGTCAACTCACGATCCCCACGTTGGAGGGGACGGAGGTCGCCACGGTCCCCCCGGGCACGCAGACGGGCGACCAGATCGTGATGCGTGAGCGCGGCGTACCGCGGGTCAATCGCGGCGCCCGCGGCAACCTCTTCATCCATTTCTTCGTCGAAATCCCGCGCGAGCTCAGCGAGCGTCAGCGAGAACTGCTGCAGGAGTTTGCCGACGATGCGGGGATCGACCTGACCGCCTCCGACGCCGAGCTTGAGCAGTCCGACGTCGTCGAGGAGCTGGGCGGCGACGACTCGAACGCCGCCGAATAGCGTCCACGGCTTGCAATCCGATGGGGGCTCGACGAACCTCAGATCGCACGCCAACGAGACGAGGGGATGTGATGGGGACTCCCCATTGGATGATGGCCGGACTGCTCGCGTTCAGCGCAGGGTGCTTCTCGGATCCGGGCACCGCGCCTGTCGATGAGCCGACGAACAACGCGACCACCACGACAAACAACGACACCGCCAGCAACAACACCACGGCGTGCGAACCGTCCGATGAAGTGTGCGACGCGTTAGACAACGACTGCGATGGGGAGATCGACGAAGGCTTCGACGTCGGCCTCGATTGCACGGCGGGCCTTGGCGTCTGTGAGATGGCCGGATCCACGGTCTGTAACGTCGCCGCAGACGGCGTCGAATGCGACGCCGTGGCCCCTGAACCAGCAGGCGACGAGCTTTGCGGCGATCAGCTCGACAACGACTGCGACGGCGAGGTCGACGAGGGCTTCGACGACCTCGGGTCGGCGTGTACCAACGGGCTCGGACTGTGTGAGACCGCTGGCGTGGTGGTCTGTGGGCCGGAGGGCGTCGGGACCGTCTGCGACGCGGTGCCCCCGGAGCCACCGGAGGCCGTCGAGGTCACGTGCGACGGCCTCGACAATGACTGCGACGGAGACGCCGACGAGTTCTGCGACGACGATGGCGACGGCTCGTGCGATGCGCTCTTCACGGTGGTCTCGCCGGGCGGCGACGCGACCTGTCCGAACGGCGGCGGCGACTGCGTCGACAACGACCCCGAGGTCTACCCCGGGGCGCCGGGACTCTGCGATGGCAAGGACAACGACTGCGCGGACGGTATCGACGAGATCAAGCGCCGCAGCTCACAGTCCTTCACGGTCTCCGACTATGCCGCGAGCGACCTCGCGACCTCGCCCATCCAGGCGATCGCGACCAACACCGGGTACTGCTTCCACATGACCGGTGGCGCCCAGGGGGCGCGGACCGTGACGCGTGGAACGTTCATGCCAGCCACGGCGATGCTGAGCGCGCAGACGGACGCGACCGCCGGTGAGAGCCGCGTCGCCGACATCGAGTGGAGCGGGGCGCGTTGCGGCTCGCTCGTGATCGAGGAGGATGGGGACGCGACGCTCGACGCGCGCATCTACGCGTGGACGGCGGGATTCGCCAGCGATGCGAACAATCGCATCGTGTCCGACGGCATCGCCCACATCGTGCCGAGCTGGGACGCGACGCTCACGTTTGCGCGCGGGATGTGGGTTGTGGGGTACTCAACGACCAGCGGCAGCGCGGCGAGGTACACCACGGTCCGGGAGAATTTCAACTCGACCGACGCGGGGGCGATCCCGAACACCGTGGGGCTCAACGGCACGTTTCCGGAGTTCGGCATTCACCCCGGCACCCGTGACCTGCTGTACGTGAGCAACTTCTTCAACATCAATGTCCATGAGCTCAACGTGGGTGACCTCGCGACGGCGGTTCCCGCGATGGGGATTTCGAGTTCCGTGAATCGGTCCGACTTCGCGATGAACACCCTGGCCGGTGACACGTGGTTTGGGTTGCGCAACGCCGGCACGATCAACGCGTGGGAGCTGAGACTGATCTCGGCGACCCCGAGCTACTCGCGCCTTGGCACACTGCCCTACGCCACGGCCGTCGAGGCGCAGGAGTTTCTGAGCCGGAACGTCTTCGTCGGCGGACCGCTGGGTCAGGCCTGGTTCCTGGACGGGGTCGACGAGAAGTTCGCGCGGGTCGGGCCCTCCGGTGCAGGGACCTTGTACGTTCAGGCGATCACCGATCCGCTGGCGACGGGGCATCTGCTGACGGGCCGCCAGCTATCGGCCGACGTCACGGAGATTCTCTGGCTCACCGATCCGGGCACCCCGGCCCGCAACGCGACATTCGAGGTCGTCGAGTACACCTGTTTCTAAACCGGCATCGGTTCGCTAGCCTGAAGCCGGCTGATTCGATCTTTCAGGTTGTTTCGGTTTGGGTGCCGACCGCGGCGCGATACACCACACTGGCATCGGCCGCCGACTTGACGGAGGCGACCACGGATGCGTACAGTCGGCGCATAAATTTCGAATTCAGCAGTTAAAACCATCCGGGTCACGCCACGCGGGGCCGCAGGGATACACACGAGGAAACCATGCAACGCGGCGAAGTTCGTAACCCAGTCACAGTTCTCCTGCTCATCTACGTCACTTGCGGCATCTACGGCCTCATCTGGATGTTCGCAGTCATCGACGACATCAACAAAGGTCTCGGTCGCGAAGAGTTCAACGCGATGAAAGAGATCGGGCTCACGATCGTGACCTGCGGCATGTGGGGACTGTGGTTCCAGTGGCGTCTGTGCAACGCGGTCGTCGAACTGCAGAAAGCGTGGGGCGTGGAGCCGGAGATGGAGCCCACGATCCTGTTCGTGCTGAACTTCGTGTACGTCGGCCCGCTCTTCATGCAGAAGAGCCTGAACAACGCCTGGGAGAACGGTACCCCGGGCGGCGCCGGCGGGTACGGCACCGCGATGTGAGTCCCCGGACTCGATCGTGTCGATGAATGAAGAAGGCCCGCTCTCGAGCGGGCCTTCTTGCGTTCTTGCTCCAAGGACTGCCACGATGGCGGTGATGGACGAGCCCTCCCAGTCGCTGAGTCGGTCCGAGCGTGTTCAGAGCACCGCGATCCTCGCGGCGTTTCTGCTGATGATCGGCTACCTGGTCGTCTCGCATGCCTATCCGAACGCGGCGGTGATTGGCTGTCCGTTCCGTGCGCTGAGTGGGCTGAGCTGCTTTGGCTGCGGAATGACCCGTTCCACCGCGCACTTTCTGCATGGGGACCTGCTCGCCGCGTTCCAGTACCACCCGTTCGGTCCGGTGTTCCTGCTCGGCTTTGCGGCGACGGCCCTGCATCACGGGGCGCAGCTCGTGCGCGGCCGCCCACTGGACTACGCCGCGCTGCGCCTCTGGCGGCGCATCGAGCGGCCGGTGTGGGTCGGCGCGCTGGTGTTTCTGGGCCTGTTCGGCGCAGCGCGCCTCGCTGGCGAACTCACCGGAATCTTGACACCCATCTGAGTTACTGGGATGAGAGACCGGTCCCTTTGAAGGTGCCCCGATGCGATTTTGTCTCAACGCGTCCGTGCTCGCGCTGCTCCTCCTCACTTCCACCGCGCTGTACGCCCAGGATCTGCCCCCGCTCGGCACGTCGAGTGTGCCACCGGCTGACCTGACCGAAGTCGAGCCGGATCCGGAGCCCGAGCCGGAGGAAGCACCCGCGACGGACCCCGACAATCCGGCGGCACCGGCGGCCGTCGCTGCGCCCGCAGCAGCCCCAACCGGGACCGATGCGTCGGCCAAAAAGTCGATGAAGAAGTCCGAGCCACCGGCAGAAGACGAGGGGGATCCCCGTCTGGTGTCGCCGGGACTCAACACCGAGGGCAGTGTCGGGATGCAGCGCATGGCGGCCGCGTGGGGTGGAACGCCCATGACACTGCAGGTCGCGCTGCTCGGCGAGGTCTACTCCGGCCGCAACGCCGTCCGCTTCAACGACACCAATACATTGTTCATCGGCGACCTGGTCATTCAGGGCAGTCCGATCGAATACTTCTCGGCGAACCTGCGACTTCAAACCCGCAACAACGTCAACACGTTCGGTCGCCCGCAGTCGATGCTGACCCAGGGCGACGTACTGCTGGGCCTCAAGGGATCGTATCCGTTGGGCGATGGGCTGTGGCTCGGCGGCGACTTGACGCTCGATTTTCCGACCGACTTCGGCGGCTCCGGCGTGCGTTTCGCGGCGACGAGCGTGCGTCCGCGCATCCTGTTTTCGTTCGACGGCAGCGGGCTCGACGCGAAGATTCCGTTGAAGGGCCACGTGAACCTCGGCTATCGCGCCGACAACACGCCAAAGCTGATCCCGGACGGCGTCGAGGTGACGCGGATCGAGCGCTTCGCGTACGAACTGAGCGCCTACGACTTCGTCGAGATCGGGCTCGGGTTCATGTACGACCTACCCTACGTGTCGCCATTCCTCGCCTGGAACCTGTCGGCGCCCGTCGCGGCCGAAGACGGGACGTGCGGCCAAGCGAACCTGCCGTGCGTGGCGGACGCTGGATTCGCATCGTTCCCCAACGTGATCTCGCTGGGCGTCAAAGCGGAGCCGGTGGACCACCTCGGTTTGCACCTCGGCATCGACCTCGGCCTGACCTCACAAGATGCTGCGGGTCTGCCCGTCACGCCGCCGTACACGATGGTGTTCGGTGTCGCCTGGACGATCGATCCGAAGCCCAAGGTCGAGTACGTCGAAGTGGAGTCGACCACACCCGTGGCCCAGCCGCAGCGTTTCATCGTCGGCTCCGTCCTCGACAAAGAGACCAAACAGCCGATCGCCGGCGCCGTGGTGCGTTACGGCGGTACGGAGACGCCGCAGGCCACCGACACCGACGGTTCGTTCCGCTCCTACGGCTTCGTTCCCGCGTCTGCGCTGGCGTTGTCGTTCGAGCACCCCGACTACGAAAAACTGGAACTCGATGTGACGTTGGAGACGGGGGAGGGCGAGCAGGAAGCGACGATCGAGCTCGTACCCGCAGTCAAGCTGGCGACGATCAGCGGCCGCGTCGAGGATGAGAAGGGCCAACCGGTCCCGAACATCCGCGTCAAGATGAGCGGGCCGCAGATCTACGAGCCGCTCGCGAACTCCGACGGAACGTTCGAAGAGACCGTCGCCGCAGGGGCGTACACGGTCGCCGTCTCCGCGCCTGGGTTCCTGACCCGCGGCCAAGACGTCTCCGTGAACCCCGACGCCAAGCTCGGGCTCATCATCGTGCTCAAGCCGGCGCCGAAGGAGACCGTTGTCACGCTGCGCGAGGACAAGATCGAGATTCAAGAGAAGATCTTCTTCGAGACCGGTAAGGCGACGATCCTGCGGAAGTCGTTCTGGGTCCTCGATCAAGTCGCGTCGCTCCTCAGCGAGAACCCCCAGATCAAGACCATTCAGATCGAAGGGCATACCGATGATGTCGGTGCCGACGAGCTGAACCTCGAGCTGTCGCAGCTGCGCGCCGAATCGGTCCGCGCCTACCTGATGGAGGCCGGCATCAGCCGCAGCCGCATGATCGCCAAAGGCTTCGGCGAAACGCGGCCGATCCTGCCCAACACGTCGCGCCGCAATCAGGGCTTCAATCGGCGAGTCGAGTTCACGATCGTCAAGCAGTAGGCCGATCGATGGCAAAGCCGCGCTCCCTGCACGTCTGCCAGAAGTGCGGCCACGAATCCGCACGCTGGGTGGGAAAGTGCCCGGGCTGTGACGCTTGGAATTCATTCGTCGAAGAAGTGCGGACCGCTGATGCGCCCGCTCCTGGGGCCGCAGCCGGCGCTCTTCGTGCCGGCTACGGCGTATCGGGCGGCGCGCCCGTGCGACTCGCGGACATCGCCGCCGATGACACCGTGCGCATCTCGGGCGGGATGAGCGAGCTCGACCGCGTACTCGGTGGCGGTTTCGTTGCCGGCGGCGTGGTGATCCTCGGCGGAGACCCCGGAATCGGCAAGTCGACGCTCGCGCTACAGATCGCGGGACGATTCGCGGAGACCGACCGTCGGGTGCTGTACATCTCGGGTGAGGAGAGCCTCGCCCAACTGCGGATGCGCGCCGATCGGCTCGGCGTCGATGCGAGCGACCTCTGGGTCGTGCTGGAAACGGTGCTCGAGCGCGCGGAGAAGCTGCTCGGCGAGCACAAGCCCGACCTGCTGGTGGTGGACTCGATCCAGACGATGGCAACGGACCGGCTGACGTCGTCGCCCGGCAGCGTGGCGCAGCTTCGCGAAGTCACGGGCTCGCTCACCCAGCTCGCCAAGGGGCGCGGTATCCCGACGATCCTCATCGGCCACGTGACCAAAGACGGCGCCATTGCGGGGCCCAAGATCCTCGAGCACATGGTCGACACGGTCCTGTATTTCGAGGCCCAGGCGGGCTCGAACTATCGCATCCTGCGCGCCGTGAAGAACCGCTTCGGATCGACGAACGAGATTGGCGTGTTCGAGATGCGGGCCGACGGACTGGTCGAGGTCTCGAATCCGTCCGCGGTGTTTCTGTCCGGTCGCGCTCAGGGCGCCTCGGGCAGCGTCGTCGTGCCGGTGCTCGAGGGCACGCGTCCGTTGCTCGTCGAGGTTCAGGCACTCGTGAGCACGACGTCCTACGGGCCGCCACGCATCAATGCCGTTGGTGTGGACTCCAGCCGCGTGCTGATGGTGCTCAACGTCCTGGAGAAGCGCACGGGGCTCAAGATCTCGGGCATGGACGTGTTCGTCAACGTCGCCGGTGGCGTCAAGGTGGCCGAGCCCGCCGCGGACCTCGGCATCGCGCTGGCGATCGTGTCGAGCTTTCTCGATCGCGTGATTCAGACCAACACGGTGGTGTACGGTGAGCTCGGCCTGACCGGTGAACTCCGCGCCGTGTCGCAGGCTGCGGCTCGGATGCAGGAGGCGCGCAAGCTGGGGTTCGAACGTGCGCTCGCGCCGTCCGCGAACGCCGACGAGGTGCGCGAGGCCGGCTCAGGGATGACTTTTGACGGTGCTTCCGTCATCGTCGATGCGATGCGTGCCGCCTTCGGCGACGACGTGTTTCAGTAGCACCGTGATGTGGACGCCATCTTGCCTGCCGAAACCAAAGACACGACGGTCAGCTTTTCGCGCCTGATCGCGCTGGCCCGGCCGCACATTGCGCCGCTGGGGGTCGCGACGGTGGCACTGTTCATCGGGTCCGGCCTCAGCCTGCTGTATCCACAGGCCGCGCGCATCACGATCGACGATGTGTTCAGCCAGAGCAGCGGCTACGACTTGCGGGCCGTCGCGCTGGTGGTGTTGGTCCTCTTCGCGATGCAGTCGCTGTTTGTCTCGGTGCGCTACTACCTGTTCACGGTGGTCGGCGACCGCATCGTCACCGACCTGCGCGCGCGACTGTACGGCGCGATCCTCGCCCAGGAGATCGGCTTCTTCGACGCGACCAAGACCGGGGAGCTCACGAGCCGGCTCGCGTCGGACACCTCGGTGTTGCAGAACACGGTGACCTCGAACCTGTCGATGGCGCTGCGCTTCGCGATTCAGGCCATCGGAGGCGTCGCAGTGCTGTTCGTGACGTCGCCGGAGCTCGCGACCGTCATGATCATCGCCGTGCCGACGGTCGTCGGCCTCGCCGTGTTCTACGGCCGCAAGGTGCGCAAGCTGTCGAAGCTGGTCCAGGATCGCCTCGCCGATTCGACCGCGGTGGCGGAGGAGACGATCGCCGGGGTGCGTACGGTCCGCAGCTTCGCGCGCGAGCCGCAGGAGGAGACGCGTTACGGCGACGCGGTCGAGGCGTCGTTCTCCGCGGCGCGGTCGCGTGCTCGCGTCGGCGCCGTGTTCAGCGGGTTTGTGAGCTTCCTTGGCTACGGCGTCGTGGCCGTCATCCTGTACTACGGCGGTTCGCTGGTCATGGAGGGCGAGATGACCTCCGGCGAGCTGACGGCGTTCCTGCTGTACACGTTCATGGTCGCGTTCGCGTTGGGCGGCATGTCGGGTCTGTGGGCCGATTTCATGAAGGCGACGGGCTCCGCGGAGCGCGTGTTCGAGCTGCTGGACCGGACTCCCGTCGTGGTCGGCGGCGAGGATGCCGACGACACGTTTGCGATCGAGGGCGACGTGCGGTTTGACCACGTCACGTTCGCGTACCCGACGCGCCCCGAGACCGACGCAATGTCCGACGTCAGCTTCCGGGTGCGTCCCGGCGAGAAGGTCGCGCTGGTCGGCCCGTCGGGGTCGGGGAAGTCGACGATCGCGAACTTGCTGCTCAGGTTCTACGACCCGGCCGAGGGCGCGATCCGCATCGACGGGGCGGACCTGCGCGCTTTGAACCCCGATCGCTTGCGTGACCAGATCGGCGTCGTCTCCCAGGAGCCGGTGCTGTTTTCCGGCACGGTGCGCGACAACGTGCGCTACGGGCGCCCCGATGCCACCGAACAGGAGGTGATCGAGGCGCTTCAGGCGGCGAACGCTTGGGAGTTCGTCGAGGGGTTCCCCGACAAGCTCGAGACGGTGATCGGCGAGCGCGGCGTGCGCCTGTCCGGTGGCCAGAAGCAGCGCGTCGCGATCGCCCGCGCGTTGCTCAAGGATCCAAAGCTACTGATCTTGGACGAGGCGACCTCGGCGCTCGACGTGGAGAGCGAGTCGCTGGTGCAGGCGGCGCTCGAGAACCTCATGGAGGGGCGCACGACTCTCATCATCGCGCATCGCTTGTCGACGGTGGCGAACGCGGACAAGGTCGTCGTGCTGGAGCGCGGCAAGGTCGTCGAATCGGGCACGCATGCCGAGCTCATCGGGACGAACGGCGTGTATCACCGGTTGATTCAGAGCCAGCGACTGTTGGCCGCTGACGGCGTGTAGCCGGTGGAGCTCGTCCCCCACCAGATCATTGGGGCGTATCGACTGGACGCTCAGGTCGGGCGCGGTGGGTTCGGCACGGTATGGCGCGCGACGCGTGTCGCGGACGGCGTCGCCGTCGCGATCAAATTCCTGCACTCCAACTTCGACGATACGGCCGTGCGCCGCTTTGAGCGCGAATCGCACGCACTCAAACGCCTGAAGAACCACCACTGCGTCGCACTGCACGAGTTCGTGCGGCGGTCACCGAGTAATCCCGCGTATCTCGTCACCGAGTTTCTCGACGGTCGACTCCTGCTGGAGTGGGCCCGGGAGCCCCGTCCCCTCGATACGACCGTCGAGGTGATGCGCCAGATCGCCGCGGCGCTCGTCGCGGCGCATGCCGTGGGCGTCGTGCATCGAGATCTCAAGCCCGCCAACGTCATGGTCTCCCGCAGCGGGCATGTGACGGTGCTCGATTTCGGGCTCGCCAAGATGAGCGACGATCGCCAGCACGGCATCACCGCGACGGGGGAGGTGCTGGGAACGCTGGGGTTCATGAGCCCCGAACAGCTTCGTGGGCTGAAGACCATCGGCAGCGCGACGGACATCTACTGCCTCGGCGCGCTCGCGTACCTTCTGTTGGAGGGGCGTCCGGTGTTCGAGGGCGACAGCGCGCTCGAGGTCGCGATGCAACACCTGCAGGCCCCGGCGCCATCCCTGCGCGCGTCCCATCCGGAGCGTCTCGTCGCGCTGGTTTCCCGCATGCTCTCGAAGGATCCCGCCACGAGACCTAGCGCGGAGTTTGTCGTCGCGGAGTTCGGTCGGCTTCACGAACCGAAGAGCCACGAGGCGCCGAGCACAGCAACGAGCGTCAAGGTCGTGATCGGCTTCGTGCTGGCTCTGCTCGCCGCCCTGGGGCTGCTCGCGTGGATCGCGCTGCCGGATCCCGGCACACCGGCGCCGCCGGTCCGCGGGACGCGCCCCATATCGCCGGCGATCGTGAAAGTCGATGAACCAGCGATCTCGGTCCCTGATGAGGTGGTCGCACCGCCGCCCGCCGAGGCGCCGGTGACCGGGAGTCCGGGTTGCGGCCGAGCACACCGTGGCGGTCGGACGACCGCGGGATGGGGAGGCAACAGCGTTCGCGTGTTGCTCCCGCCAGACTACGATCCCGATCGCGAGTACCCGCTGATCGTGGCGCTTCACGAAAACAGCCAGACCCCGGATCAGTTCCTCGACGAGCTGCGCTTTGAGCCGTGGGTGGAGCGGGGAGAGTTCATCGTGGCGGCCCCCGCCGGGGACCGCCCGCTGTTCGAGGACTGGACGGATCTCGACGAGACGTTGCGTCAGGTCGACAGCGTCAAGCGGTCGCTATGTATCGATCTTGAGCGGGTCTATCTAATCGGGCACGCGGGGGGCGGCTACGGCGTGGAGCAGCTCATCTGCAAGGGAGGGGGCTTTGCAGCCGCCGCGATCTCGTCCCACCGGTTGAAGCCCGACGAGTTCGTCTGCATGCCCAGCGCAGCCGTACCGGTGTTGTTCCTCGCCCCCGAGCGGGACAGTGCAGATCCGATCGAGGGATGTCTGGTCGGGTGCCGTCGCCGTGTGCTGCCCCTCGCCGCCCACGAAGAGAAACTGCGGCAGAAGAACTACTGCCAAGATCAGGTCGCAGCGGTCGAGATCGAGGGCGTCAGCTGTCGGACGTGGCCATGCGAACACGAACTGGTCAGCTGCACCGTGCCGGGCGGGCGCCACTGGCCGGGCTACGACCAAGGAGCCGAGTGGCGCCGGTCGCCGAACGAATTCGACTACCAGTCCGCGATCTGGGGCTTCTTCCAGCGGCACAAGCGCTCGACGGACTGAGTCCATCAGCCGGGGAGCTGGTCCTCGAAGAAGCGCCAGATCGTATCGCGGAACTCGAACCTCGCGGGGGCGCCGTCGCAGTTGCGATAGTCCGCCCTACGGTCAGGTAGGCCGGGCCAGTTGTGGCCGCCGTCGACGTGGCAGACGCGCAATGGCGCGCCACACGACCAGGTGAAACAGACCCCATCGCGTTGCGCGCTCTGAGTCGGCTTTCCGTCGCATCCGTTTCGCTCGCGCCAGCGGCGTTCCTTTTCGGCGAGCGAGATCACATGGACGCCGCTGCAGCCGCGACCTCCCCCCACCGGATTGTAGCCGTCCTTCAGCGATGCGAGATGGATATAGGGGACGGGCGCCTCGGGCACGCACGGCGTGGCTCGCTGGTCACTGCGAAAGTTGGTCGTCGCGATCCCAGCCAGTGGGGTCTTGCAGGGCAGCTCCTCGACCACGGCGCCCCCGTACCCGTTGCCGAGGGCGAAGACCTGGTCGGGATCGACGCAAAGCTCGGCGCGCGTGTGCTCGATGATCTCGACGACCCCGTCCGCGTCGCCATCGCGCAGCCATGGGTCCGAAAAGCGGCTCGTGGGCGCCGCGACGACAAATCGCTTCTGATCGGCGAGTGCGACCATTCCGCTGTAGCGCACGAAATCCAGTGGCGCGTCGCCGAACTGGTGCAGCATCACGAGGAGCGGTACGGGCTGGTCGACGAGGTCGGGCGGAACGTAGACGTCCCATTCGACCTGCGCGAGACCTCGCAACATCGACAGCTTGCGAAACCCAGTCGGTCGCGGAGCGCACCCGGCCAGCGGCGCATCAGAGCCCGAATCTCTGGCCGACGGGAGTTGCGGCGGTGCGGGGGCGGGGAGCACGCGGCGCCGCGCTTCCACAGGGTTCGGCACGGGGTCTGGCACGGGCATGTCCTGAACGAACCACGCGAACGCGAGGATCGCGACCAGCAGTCCTGCTCCCGCCGCTCGCGTCCACAACATCCGGACGTCGACTTCGCTGGGTCGAGGCGCGCGGTCGTGCAGAGCGGGATTCAGCTCTCGCGTTCGCGTCTGCTGGTCCAGCACCGCCAGCGCCTCCGTCGCGCTCTGGGGGCGGCGCGTTGGGTCACGGTGGAGCAGGGACTCGATCAAGTCGGCGAGGTTCGGGCTGACGGGCCGCTGGAATTCGGGCGTCGAACCGGGGGGCCGCAACCACAGCGGCGCGCGGATCGGGCCGCAGAGCATCGCCCACCCCAGCGCACCCACGCTGAAGAGATCGGCTGCGGCAGAGAGTTCGGTGGTGGTCAGCTGTTCGGGCGCCGCATAGGCAATCGTCCCGACGGACTCGCCGGTGCCCGTGATCGGCGCCCGATCG
This sequence comes from Bradymonadaceae bacterium, assembly GCA_041601915.1. Classification (GTDB taxonomy): domain Bacteria; phylum Myxococcota_A; class Bradymonadia; order Bradymonadales; family Bradymonadaceae; genus JBFIHF01. The sequence continues at coordinate 24,446 of JBFIHF010000007.1, read as the reverse complement.
TCGACGGGCTTCACGACGCCGAAGTCCAACACGACGCACTCCATCGGCGATCTGTGCCGGACCTGCACGTTGGCGGGCTTGATGTCGCGATGGAGCAGTCCGTGGCCGTGCGCCTCTTGCAGCGACGATAACACCTGACGCAGCACGGCGGTCGCCTCGTCCTCGGAGAGGATTCCCTCACGGCCCAGCAGCGCTTCGAGTGTCTCGCCCTCGATGAACTCGAAGGCCAGGTAGGCGAATCCGTCCACCGACACCCCAGAGCCGAGGAGTTGCACCGTGTGTGCGCTTTGCAGCTTGGCGAGCGCCGCGGCCTCACGGGCAAACCGCGCCGGGGTCGATGATGAACGACCGGGGATGAGCACCTTCACGGCCGCCTTGCGCCCGCTCGCGTCGAGGGCGGCGAAGACCACGCCAAACCCGCCCTCACCGAGGACGCCGGTCAGCTGGTAGCCCTCGAATTGTTCGCCGGCGCTCGGGAAGCGGGCCATCAGTCGCCTGGGGTCGCGAAGAGCGCATACTACAACGTGCGCATCGATAGGCGCCAACACGGGCGGGTAATCCCTATTGAACAGGTAGGGATTATAGGATAACGTTCGGACGTTCTCGGGGAGACCCGCATGAGGATTGGTTGTGACTGCACTCGCCAAAACCGCTGAACCGACTCGGTTCTCCTTCAAAGACGTCGCAGAGCTTGCGACTCGATTCGACGGTCTCCCGGCACGGGAGGTCCTGAAGTGGGGGCTCGACACATTCGGGCGTCGGCTGCTCGTCGCGTCCAGCTTCTCGCCCGAAGACATCGTGCTGATCGACCTCGCCGTGCAGATCGACCCCGCGGTACGGGTCTTCACGCTGGATACCGGACGGCTGCATCAGGAGACACACGAAGCGATTGCCGCGGTGCGGTCGCACTTCGGGATCGACATCGAGACGTTCCTCCCCAGCCAGACCGCCGTTGAGCAACTTGTATCGGCCAAGGGACCGAACAGTTTCTTCGAGTCGGTGGAGAACCGGAAGGAGTGCTGCACGATCCGCAAGGTCGCGCCGTTGAGACGGGCGCTGTCGAGCGCGGATGCATGGGTGACGGGGATGCGTCGCGAGCAGTCGGTGACCCGAACGGGCCTGCGCCCCGTCGAATTGGACATGCTCAATGGCGGTTTGCTCAAACTCAACCCGCTCGTAGACTGGTCGGCGGCCGACATTCGCGGCCACATCGAAGCGCGCGGACTGCCTCGGCACGCCCTGTCAGACCGCGGCTTCCCATCGATCGGTTGCGCTCCGTGCACGCGCGCGGTAAAGCCGGGCGAGGACGAACGGGCCGGCCGCTGGTGGTGGGAAAAGCCGGACGACAAAGAGTGCGGACTGCACAAGTAATGAAGTGTGGATGACGAGGTAATGATGAGTCAGGCAGCAGCAACGCTCGACAATTTCTGGGATCGCGACGAAGCGGGCACCGAGGGTCTGTTGGACCCCACGCGCTACTCCCCGCGTGACGCGATGCCCGACTACTCGCACCTCGACGAGCTCGAGAATCAGAGCATCTTCATCCTGCGAGAGGCGTTCAACAAGTTCAACAACCTCGCGATGTTGTGGTCGATCGGCAAGGATTCGAGCGTGATGCTGTGGCTCGCGCGCAAGGCGTTCTTCGGGCACGTCCCGTTCCCCTGCGTGCATGTCGATACCAGCTACAAGATCCCCCAGATGATCGAGTTCCGCGACAAGCTCGCCGATCAATGGGACCTCGACCTGCGCACGGGCGGCAACGCCGAAGCGCTGGCCGCCGGGACGACGTTCCCCAACGGCAAAGCGACGCGCGTCGAGTGCTGCTCGCTGCTCAAGCGCGATGCGCTGCAGGACGTCATCGCCGACAACGGTTTCGAGGCCGTGATCCTCGGCATCCGCCGCGACGAGGAGGGAACCCGCGCCAAAGAGCGCTACTTCTCCCCGCGCACCAAAGACTTCGAGTGGGATTTCAAGGACCAACCGCCGGAGCTGTGGGACCAGTTCAAGACCGATTTCGAGCCCGGCACGCACCTGCGCATCCACCCGCTGCTGCACTGGACCGAGGCGAACATCTGGGAGTACATCGACCGCGAGCGCATCCCGGTGGTGCCGCTGTACTTTGCCGACGAGAACAATCGCCGCTACCGCTCGTTGGGCTGCGCGCCGTGCACCAGCGGTGTGGATTCGAAGGCCGCGACGGTCCCCGAGATCATCACCGAACTCCGCACGACCAACATCGCCGAACGCAGCACCCGGGCCCAAGACCAGGAAGCCGAAGACGCGTTCGAGCGCCTCCGCGCTTCCGGGTACATGTGAGTCTGGCGTGAACCAGGCTCAAAATCCCCTCCGTATCGTGTTCGTCGGGCACGTCGATCACGGCAAGTCCACGCTTGTCGGGCGACTGTTTCACGACACGGGATCGCTGCCGGACGGCAAGCTCGAACAGATCCAGGCGACGTGCGTGCGCCGCGGGGTGCCGTTCGAGTGGGCGTTCTTGATGGACGCGCTGCAGGCCGAGCGCGACCAGAACATCACGATCGACACGTCTCAGATCTGGTTCCAGACTGAGACCCGCCCTTACGTCATTATCGACGCCCCGGGGCACCGCGAGTTCCTCAAGAACATGATCACCGGCGCGGCAAGCGCCGATGCGGCCTTTCTGCTCATCGCGGCCAACGAAGGGGTGCGCGAACAGTCACGTCGTCACGGTTACATGCTGAGCCTGCTCGGGATTCGGCAGGTCGTGGTGCTCGTCAACAAGATGGACCTCGTCGACTACAGCCAGGATGTCTTCGACAACATCGAGCGCGAGTACCGTGAGTTCCTCGGTGACATCGGCCTCGACCCGATCCGCTTCATCCCGGTCAGCGCGCGCGACGGCGACAACGTCGCGACGCGGCCCGACACGATGGACTGGTACGACGGCCCCACGATCGTCGAGGCGCTCGACCGCTTCGAGATGCCGCGATTCGACACCGAGCTGCCACTGCGCTTTCCGGTTCAGGACGTCTACCGGTTCGACAACCGTCGCATCATCGCCGGTCGCGTCGAGTCGGGTCGCATCGACGTAGGCGACGAGATCGTGTTCCAGCCGTTCGATAAGGTCGGCATCGTCGAGTCGATCCAGCGCTGGAGCGCACCGTCGGACAGCGAAGCGACGGCCGGCGAGTCGGTGGGTGTCACGCTGACCGAGCAGATCTTCGTCGAACGTGGGCACGTCGGGTCGCACCGTGCGGACCAGCCCGAGGTCTCGAACCAGTTCCGCGCCAACCTGTTCTGGATGGGGCGGACGTCGCTCGAGAAAGGCAAGAACTACAAGATCAAGCTCGCGACCCAAGAGATCGGGGTCCGCGTGGCGTCGTTCGATCGCGTCATCGATGCGTCGACCCTCGAGGAGGTGGATCGTGACGGCGTGCTCCGCCGCGACGACGTCGCCGAAGTCGTGCTGGAGACCCAGAGCGCGATCGCGATCGACCTGCACAACCGCATCATGCCGATGGGGCGCTTCGTCATCGTCGACGGGTTCGACCTCGCCGGCGGCGGGATCATCACGTCGGTTCTGCCGCGCACCGACCGCGACACCCGGATCGACGTGCGCTCGGTCGCGCCGTGGGAGCGCTTCCGCCGCAACGGTCACAGGGGCGCCGTCGTCTGGCTCACCGAGCACGAGGACGGCTTGCGGTTTGCTGCGGCGCTGGAGCGGCGCCTCTTCAATCAGGGGCTCCATCCTGTGATCCTCGATGGGTCCGTCGTGGGCACGGATCACTCGGCGCCGATCGCGGCTGCGCTGGCCCTGGCCGGCAACGTCGCGATCACCACCATCGGTGGGGTGCGCCCGGCGACGGAGCTCGAGCGCATGTTGGGCGAGTCCGACGCGGTGCAGCTCGTGGCGAATCTGTCCGGCGAGCCGGCAGATGTCTCCGTGGACCTCAACAGCCTGTCGCTGGACGAGGCTGTCGCGTCGTTCGCCGAACAGCTGGTCCCGCTGCTGCGTCAGACCTGGACCGTCGAAGCCTCGAACATCTGACCGGCGATGAGGCGCGGTAGCCAGGTCGACGTCACCACGGCGACGACGGGCGCTCCCCACCACAAGCCCAGCGTCGGGTCGTGCACCGTCTGAGCCCCGTCCACCCACAGACACCAACCTGCCGACGCGACGACGATGCCGATCGCGAATCGCCAGGGATGGCTCGCCACGCCGCGCTTCATGGGCGCGTGGGACCACGCGAGGCTCAACGCGAGAGCGCCCGCGAGCAGCCACTGTACCCAGCGATCCGGTGAGTAACCCTGACCATACGCCCACGCGGTCATCGACAGCATCGCGAGGCCGGGAACAAGGATCGTGAACCGGGCGAGGCGCCGAAACGCGACGGTTCGCGCCTCGGCGAGGAACATCCAACTGCCCCAGGCGCCACTCGTCATGAGCAGTTCGCGGCGAAATTGAGGGCCCCAGACGGCGTCGAGGTGCAGTCCGAGCACCTCAGCGCCGATGCTGCCCGCGACCGCAAAGGCGAGGATCGCGAGGAAGTGGGCCGAGAGCCAACGGAGAAGGTCGCGGTGGTGGCGGGTCATGCGGTGTCCGGCGTCAGGGTGCTGCGTTCAACGTCGACGGGCGCGAAAAGTTCTGCCGAGCCACGATTTGTCGGGTGGCAGGGTTGAAACTTCGGGCAATGTGCGACATCTCAAACGCTCATCGCCACAAGGGGTTCACTTGGGTTCTCATTGGGAAGTGCTCGACGCGGTCGAGGCCGGAAAGCTGCGCGACGAACGTCGGGAGTTTGCGCTCGACGTGCTCGAAGGGCTGTCCGAGCGCCCCAAGCGGCTCAGCGCGCGCTGGTTCTACGACAAGCGCGGCAGCGAGCTGTTCGCCAAGATCATGGATGTGCCGCAGTACTACCTGACGGACTGCGAACGCGAGATCCTCGAACGCTACGGCGCCGAGATCGGGCGCACATTCGGCGGCGACGCGTTTGACCTCGTGGATCTCGGGGCCGGCGATGGGCGCAAGACGCAGATCCTCCTCGAGGAGATCGTCGGCTCACAGACCGACGTGCGCTACGTGCCGATCGACATCTCCGAGCAGGCGATCGAAGCGCTGGCGACGCGACTGCTGGCCGAGATGCCAGATCTCGAGGTCAGCGGACTCGTCTCGGAGTACAGCGACGGGCTGCACTGGCTGCGCGCCAACTCCGACCGACCCAAGCTCGTGCTCTTTCTGGGATCCAACATCGGCAACTTCAACAAGGCGCAAGCGCGCGGCTTTCTGCGGCGCCTGTGGACGGTGCTGTCGCCCGGCGATTTCGTTCTGATCGGCTTCGACCTCAAGAAGGATATCGATCTGCTGCTGTCGGCTTACAACGACCCGATGGGCGTCACCTCGGAGTTCAACCTCAACCTGCTGCACCGCATCAATGGCGAACTCGGCGCGGACTTCCACGTCGATTCGTGGCGCCACTTCGGCACCTACAACGTCTTCTCGGGTGCGATGGAGAGCTACCTCGTGAGCCTGCGCGCCCAGCAGGTGCACATCGCCGAGATCGGGCAGACGTTCGAGTTCGAGTCCTGGGAGCCGATCCACACCGAGTACTCCTACAAGTACCTCGAATCGGACATCGATGAACTCGCCGCCGCCACCGGCTACGAGATCACCGAGCGCTTCCGGGATCGCCGCGGCTGGTTCGTGGATACGTTGTTGCGCGTGGTGAAGCCGGGTTAAGCCGTGGGCACGCGACGCATGCTCATGCCACCCCACAGCCCGGCCAGCAGCAGCAGCGAGATCAGCCACGTGCCCGCGTAGTTCAGGTGCCGCATCGACGTCAGATACGGCGCCGACACGTGCTCGAACGAGGCGAGCGGGAACGGGTCACCGACGTGGTCTTCGTCGAGCACGAGCACCGTGGAGGTGCCAGGACCATCGTGGATCTCCCACGCCGCATAGGCGCCGTCGATATCGAGGGTGTCCCACTGCTGAGAGGCACCTCGTTGGTCGCGATGTGGGGTGTCGGCGAGGTTCGGTCGCACCGTGTGAACCAGTGCGTTCCATGGCCCATGGCCGGCCGGGCTGATCGTCGCCTCGGTGCAGCGTTGTTGGCGGGTATGCGGGACGAAGCCGCGAATCACGATCACCGTGCCGCCGCCGGTCAGCGCCAGCGGGCTCGCGATCAGGCAGCCCGGCTCGGCTCGGAACCGGTGGTTGTCGAACACGGCGACCCGCGACTCATCGAGGGCGCCGTGTGCGACGGCGCGGCGGAAGTCCAACGCGTTCGCGTCGAAATCGGCGAGGTCGCGAAGCTGAACCGGTGCCTCGGCCTGACGCCGATTCCATTCGTCCTCCAGCTCGCTTTTCTCGAGGAACCGGGCGATTTGCCAGGTCGCGAGCGCGGTGAGCACGAGCGCGGCGAACACCGCAATCACGGTGACGCCGACCCGCGGTCGAAACTCGAAATCCATCCGGTTAGCCGGGTGACGGGAGGTTCTTGTCTTGGGCCTTGGACCTGCGCCACACCCAGTAGACCAGCCCTCCGATCATGGCGAGAGGCATCAGCGACAACAGGATCGTGGTGCCCAGAAACGCACCGCGAGACTCGTCGTTGGCGTCGAAGCACACCGCGCATGCGAACGCGGGTTCGGCGACGAACATCAGAACGACGACGAGCAGCAGGATATGGATGGCTTTCACAGGTACACCTGCCAGTAGATCACGGGCCAAACGCCGACGACGAAGTACCAGAACAACGAGCCCGCCCACAGCACTTCTTGTGTGAGCTCGCCGGCGCGTTGTCGGAAGTAGAGGCCCGCGAGCGCCGTGACTCCCGCCAGGACGTGTACGCCGTGCGATCCGACGATGAAGTAGAAGAAGGAGCCGTGGTTGCTGGATTGCAGCGTGAGGCCCTCGCCAATCAGCTGCACCCACTCCCAGCCTTGGCCGACCAGAAAGGCTCCGCCGAGGATCACCGCCACCAGCAGCGTGTTGGTCGCCCGGGCCGGCGCCTCGCTGAACTTGCGGTTCGAAACCACGAGCAGCGCACCGCTCAGCAGCAGCAGGAACGTGTTGAACGCGGTCGCTTCGACCGGCAGACGGGGCTGATCAGGAGGCGGCCACAGGCCGGCGGGCGAGCCCGCACGGGCGATGACGAACGCGCTGATCATGCCCGCGAAGAACATCGCCTCGGTCATGATGAGCGTGATCACGGCGACGACGGCGTTCGGCAGAACGGGCTGCCGGGCGGCCGGCTGAGTCTGGATCTGGGGGTTCGGCATCGTGAGCACCTTGGGCCGTGCATCTTTATGATGATTGCGGAGCCGCGAGTCAACCGCGCACCGGATCGAAACGGCGCGTAGGGCGCAAGTTCAGGGGCTGGCAGCCCGAATTCTTGCTAGACAACGTTGCGGAGCTATGCGACTCTCCGCCCGCGGTGGCCGCCCGGAGTTCGCAGTTCCGGTAGTCCGCTCGGCCGCACGCAGCTTGGAGAAGGCGAGGTTGGAGCGTGATCCATCACAGTCTTCAGGATTACTTGAAAGAATCGGAATTCCCGGTCGGTTCGATGGCTTGGCCATCAAAGCCCACCGCGCGGAGGACGCCGATGAAGAAGTTCGATGCCCTCGCCGCTAAGATAATGCATCCACAGTCAACATTGATGGCCTTTCTCCTGTTGCTCGCCGCCGGCCTCCTCGGCTGCCAACCGCTGGCTGCGGGCGGTGTGGAACGCGGCGAGCAGGTGTATCACAACTGCGAAGCCTGCCACGGCCCCGACGCCCATGGGCGTCCGGAGTACAAGGCCCCCGCGATCGCGGGGCTCGACGCGTGGTACGTCGAAACGCAGCTCAAGAACTTCCAGATGGGCTACCGCGGCAAGCATGTCGACGACGACGAAGGCATGCGCATGGGTCCGCTGTCGAAGACGCTGCGAAACGACGCGGACCTGAAGTCCGTCGCCGAATATGTCGCGAGTCTGCCCCAGATTCAGAAGGCACCCAAGACGATCGCCAAGGGCGACCCGGGTCGGGGGGCCGATTACTACAAGACGTGTGTGGCCTGTCACGGCGCCGAAGGTGCGGGCTTGCAGGCGCTGAATGCGCCGGGCCTCACCGCGACCCAAGACTGGTATCAGTTGGCCCAGCTCAAGAAGTTCAAGAACGGGGTTCGCGGTCGCACCGAGGGTGACGTCTACGGAGCCCAGATGGCGGCGATGATTAACGCATTGCCCGATGAGCAGGCGATGATGGACGTGGTCGCATACATCCAGAAGCTGAAGAAGTAGCCGTGTCGAGGAGCTTAGAAGTGAGTGAGCCAACCAACGATTCGCACGTCGTCGCACGCAAGGTCTTCGTGATCACGATGGGAGGCGCGGCGCTGTTCGCGGCCATCGTGTTCACCATGATCTTGCCGAATTGGTGACGCGATGATCGATTTCTTCCTGCCTCAGGTTTCGACCTACGCCGCCGATATCGACAACCTGATCCTGTTCGTCACAGTCCTGACGGGGATCGGGTTCTTCGGCACGCTCGCCGTGATGTTCAAACTCATCTGGGAGAGCCGTGCCAGCCAGGGGGCCAAGGCCGAGTACCTGGTGGGCGATGAGAAGCACGTCAAGATGTGGGTCACGCGCCCGCACTACGTGATCATCTTCCTCGACCTGTTCGTGATCGCCGGCGCGATCTATGTCTGGCACAAGATCAAACAGGACCTACCGGAACCGGAAGCGGTGGTTCGTGTCATCGGCCAGCAGTGGGCCTGGACGTTCGAACACGAGGGCCCGGACGGCGAACTCGGGACCGCCGACGATATCCGCACTGTCGACGAGCTACACATCGAGGTCGGCAAGCTCTACCACTACAAACTTCAGTCCAAAGACGTCCTGCACGACTTCTCCGTCCCGGTGTTCCGCCTGAAGCACGACGCGATCCCGGGGCGTGAAATCACGGGATGGTTCGAGGCGAATCAGACGGGTGAGTTCGACATTCAGTGTGCCGAGATCTGTGGCATCGGCCACGGACTCATGGTCGCGAAGCTGTATATTCACAGCGCCGAAGGCTACGCGGAATGGACGAAGACCATGAGCGCGGAGAGGAAGTAATCATGGCTCACGAACACGACCATCATCACGAAGAGACGTTCTGGTCGAAGTATGTCTTCTCGACCGATCACAAGATGATCGCCATGCAGTATCTCCTCACGGGGATGTTCATGGCCGTCATCGGTGCGTTCTTCGTCTACGTCTTCCGCATGCAGCTCGCCTTCCCCGGGGAGTCGATCTTCTTGTGGGGCAACGTGTCCCCGCACGAATACAACGCCCTCGTGACGAACCACGGTTCGATCATGATCTTCTGGGTCGCGATGCCGGTGCTGATCGCGGCGTTCGGCAACTTCTGTATCCCGCTCATGATCGGCTGTGACGATATGGCGTTTCCGCGCCTGAACCGTCTGTCGTATCAGCTGTTCTTGCTCAGTGTTTTGATCCTGATCTCATCGTTCTTCGTCCCGGGTGGCGGCTTCGGCGGGGCATGGACGGCGTATCCGCCTCTGTCTTCGGACGGTCTGTACAACATGACCCCGTTGGGCTCCTCGCTGTGGCTGATCGCCGTGGCGGTGGAGTTCGTGGCGTTCCTCATCGGCGGCATCAACTTCATCACGACCGCGATGAACTCGCGCGCGCCGGGGATGAAGTGGACGGACGTTCCGATGGTGGTGTGGATGATCTGCATCGCCTCGATCCTGTTCATGTGCTCGGTCGGACCCCTGATCGCGGGTGCGATCATGCTTCTGTTCGACCAGCAGCTCGGCACGATGTTCTTCGACCCGCGCGGCGGCGGTGACCCGATCTTGTGGCAACACCTGTTCTGGTTCTTCGGTCACCCCGAAGTCTACGTCGTGCTGCTGCCCGCGATCGGGATCGTCGCCGATGTGATCTGCGTCTTCGCACGCAAGAAGCTCTTTGCCTATCGGCTCATCCTGTACACGGCGATCGCGACCGGCGTGCTGTCGTTCTTCGTGTGGGCGCACCACCAGTTCGTGGCCGGGATCGACCCGCGCATGGCGAACGTCTTCACGATCACGACGGTGCTGATCTCGATCCCGATCGCAGAGATGCTGTTCCTGTACATCGCGACGCTGTATCGCAGCTCGATTACCTTCACGACGCCGATGCTCTGGGCGCTGTCGTTCATCGTGATGTTTCTCATCGGCGGCGTGACCGGGATCTTCCTCGGCGCCAGCGGTGCGGACATCTACTTCCACGACACCTACTTCGTCCTCGCGCACTTCCACTACACGTTCTTCCCGATCGCGATCATCGGCACGTTCTGCGGGCTGACGTTCTGGTTCCCGAAGATGTTTGGACGGATGATGAACGAGAAGTGGGGCAAGATTCACTTCTGGCTCACGATCATTCCGTTCAACGTGATCTTCATGCCGCTGTTTGTTCTGGGCGCGGCGGGACAGCATCGCCGGATCTGGAGCTATGAGAACTTCCCCGAGATCGCGGGCGGTTGGCACCAGGATCTGCGGGTCGTTGCCACCAGCGCGCTGGTGTTCATGCTGATCGCGCAGTTCATCTTCCTGGCGAACTTCTTCGGAAGCATGATCCGGGGCGAGAAAGCAGGCAAGAATCCGTGGAAATCCGGCACGCTGGAGTGGACGACGGAGTCACCGCCGCCGCACGGCAACTGGCCCGAAGGCCTGCCGAATGTGTACCGCGGTCCCTACGAGTACAGCCATCCGGACAGCGAACTGGATTACTGGCCTCAAGACAAACCCCCAACCTCCTGAACGGCTGCGCACCATGGCATTTCGGCCCATAGCAACAACGCGCTCCGTTACCGGGATGCCGACCGGCAGGTTGGCAATCTGGTGGCTGCTCGCGTCGGAAATCGTAATCTTCGGTGGCGTGCTCGTCCCTTACCTCATGCACCGGTTGGCGCATCCGGAGTGGGCGAACTACTCGGTTCACACCAACATCATCGCTGGTGGTACGAACACGTTCATCCTCCTCACCTCGAGCCTTTTCGCCGTGCTGGCCCATGCGGCCGCCGAGCGCGGCGATGGCAAGTTGGCCGCGAAGTGGCTCATCGCCACGATCTTCGGCGCGATCGCGTTCCTGTGCGTCAAGACGGTCGAGTGGTCGATCGAGATCTCGCACGGCTACACGATCACGGCGAACGGCTTCTGGGCGTTTTACTACACCGCGGCGGGGATCCACGCTTCGCACGTCATCGGCGGCGCGATCTGCATGGGTTTCGTAGCGCACGCGGCATGGCACGGTAAGGAACTTCAGCGCGTCGAGTTCGTCGGCCTGTACTGGCACTTCGTCGACCTCGTCTGGATCTTTCTGTTCCCGCTGCTCTACATCGCGAAGTAGGTCACGACATGGCGCAATCACACGCACATACCGACGGACACGACCACGACCACGACGCGCATTCCCCGCGTCATTACGTCAAGGTCTACGTCGGGCTGCTTGTTCTGCTCGCGGTCAGTATCGTGGGTCCGGAGGTCAGCTCGCATATGGGCGCAGCGGGGCTCTACGTGATGCTCATCACGGCGTTCGGAATCGCGTTCGTGAAGGCATGGCTCGTCATCAAGCACTTCATGCATCTGCCGGCCGAGAAGCCGATCGCGGGGTACATCCTGCTGATCTGCCTGATGTTCCTCGTGTTGTTTTTCGCGGGGGTCGCGCCCGATGTGCACAATCACGACGGCGCAAACTGGACGAACCTCGCCGCCAAGGCCGAGATCGCCCGTGGCATGGCCGCGCACGAAGCCGAACTCGCCGCCGGCGGCGAGCACGGCGCGCACGGCGAGCACACCACAACCCACGAGGTGCCAAAGCCGGTGGTTCGTGAGCCGGCGGTCGTAGTCGCACCCAAGAAGTTCACGGACATGAAGACCGATGCCGAGAAGAAGGCGTGGCTCATGAAGCGCGGCGAGGACGTCTACGTCGCCACCGCGTGCGTCACGTGCCACAGAACCAACGGCGCCGGTCACGCGGCGTTCCCACCGCTCGTGGGCCAGAAAGACCACATGGGCGACTGTGCGACGACGCTGGGCATCATCAAAGGCGGGATGTCGGCTCCGATTACGATCGGCGACACCGTGTACACGATGCCGATGCCTCCCACGCCGAACATCTCCGCCGAGGATGCCGCGGCGGTTGCGACGTACGTGCGCAACTCCTGGGGCAATGACTACGGCGTCTGCGCCCCGTAGTCGCGCGCGAGCACCGAGCAATCCCACTCCATCAGATTCGTGACCTCTCGCAACGCACCGACCGGTGCGGTGACCGCGAGTAGGCGCTCCGGGGTCTGTTCCTCGATTTCGGCGATCCACGCGACGCCGCTCGGCGTTGTGATCTCGTCGACGACCCATCGGAGGTCATCGACCCCCCAGTCAAATCGCCGCTTCTGAAACGGGCGGACGCCAGCGGCAAGGCGCGCGCGCAGGGTCTCGTACTCGGCTTCGGAGACGTACAGCGTCGTCATCTGGCGGCACCACGGTTCGTCGAGCGTGAACTTTTGCCCGAGTTTGAACTGGGTTCGTCCATCGACGTGGTCGATCCGTCGCAGGCGGAGGCGCAGCCCCTCGAGATAGTGGTCGGTGATGGTGCGGGGCGAGGTGAGGCGGTCCGGCCGCGCGGCCAAGAGGAACCGCCGTTCCAGCTCGAGACGCGCGTACTTCACGTCAGCGGGCGCTGGGGTCGAGGCGACCCGTCCAGCCGGCCCAGAACAACCAGATCATCAACAGCCCGGCCCCGTACCACAGCGTCGCGTACCCGAAGTGCACCGCCGGCGTGAGGTAGGGGTTCGTAATGTGAGCATGCGAGGGGGCGGGATAGACGTTCGGCTGCTCGTCGCCCGTCAGCACGACGAGGGTGTTCGGGCGCGGCGGCGCGGGGAGGGCGAGGGTCGTGTACAGGAACTCGGTGTCGAGCGCGCCGAGGAACGGTAGCCCGTCGAGCGAGAATGCGCGGTCTGTGCGCGCCACGTCATCGGTCTTCACCTTCGTCGGTGTCACCACGATCCCCGTGAGCTCCGCCGGCGGGGTCCGGGGGTCCGTCGGCCGGGCGTCCGGCAGCCAGCCCGTGTGAACGATCACGACGCTGCCGTCCGAAAACTGATAGGGCGTGATGGTCCAATTGCCGGGCAGGTGCTTGTGGAACCGCCGCGCCACCAAGGCGGTCTTCTCCATGAGCAGTTTGCCGCCGGCGAGCCGCACGTTGCGATAGTCGAACGCCTCGGTGAGTTGTTGCGCCGAGGTCAACTCGGCCACCGGCAGCGCCTGACTCACCTCCATCTGCGCGAATATCGCGCGCCGTTCGATGAAGCGGCTCGCCTGCCAGGTTCCCAGAGTCCCCAGGAGCAGCAGGCACACGGCAAGAATCGCCAGCGCGAGCGCTCGCATCGCGGGTCGGGGTGTTGCTGCGGGAGGATTCGTCATCGGATCAGCGGAGCTTGGCGAGCTCCGCGGGGGCGCCGGACTTCACGACGTCCGACGGAGCGAGCTCGGCAGCGATGGCCGTATTGTCCCACAGCGGCTCGGCAAAGATAGCGTCGGCCGACATCGCGCCGAACAGAAGGCCCAGGTACACGATCGAGAACGCGAACGTGCGCTTCGCCCACAGGTCGCCACGCTCCATGAGCGTGCGCACGCAGCAGTAAGTGAAGCCAGCCCCCAGCACGACCGCCGAGATCGAGTAGATGAGCCCCATCGTGCCCCATACCGTCAGCCCCGCCGTGCACACCAGCAACAGCACCATATAGAACAACATCTGCCACTTCGTGGAGCGGGTGCCGTGGACGACAGGCATCATCGGCACGTTGGCGGCGCCATAATCGAGCTTCTTGTAGATCGCCAGCGCCCAGAAGTGCGGAGGGGTCCACAGGAAGATGATCCCGAAGATGATCCACGCGGCGAGGTCCAGCGTGCCGGCGACCGCCGCGTACCCGATGAGCGGCGGGAATGCGCCCGCAGCGCCGCCGATGACGATGTTCTGCGACGTGCGCCGCTTCAGGATCATCGTGTAGATGATCACGTAGAAGAGGTGGCCGCACAGGCCCATCAGGGCGGCGAGGGGATTCGCAAGGGTGTACAGCACCGCGAGACCCAGGACGCCGATCGTCGTCGCCCAGATCAGAGCCCCGTGGACCGTCACGCGCCCTGTCACCAACGGGCGATGCGCAGTCCGCGTCATGATTTGATCGATGTCGCGGTCCCACACCATGTTGAAACTGTTGGCGCTGCCGCACACCAGAATCGTGCCGAGCAGCGTCCACACCATCAGGCCGAGATCTGGAATGCCGCGTTGGGCCACGAACATCGCGCAGATCGTCGTCAACACCAGCAGCTGCAGGATCCCGGGCTTCGTCAGCTCGATGTAGGCTCGAGCCTGCTGGCGAACACTATTCATTCGCAGCCGCTGCCGGCTTCTCGACAGGTGCGGCTACAGGGGCTGCGGCGGGTTTTTTCGCAGCGGCCTTCGGGGCCATCGCGGGGGTTGGCGGCGTCGCTCCGGTCGGGGCGGGCACCACGTCGGTGGGCGTCTCGAGCGGCGCGAGCGTCGGTTGAATGGTGGGCTTCTCCGCCGCAGGTCGCACGTCGCCGTCGCCCTCGAACGAGGTGACATACGCGTGCAGCGAACGCCAATCGTTCTCGGAGATGTGCGACGCGCCGGTCGCGTCGGGGATCGCGGTGTGAGCACCACCGATCGAACGCAAGGCGAACTCTTTGAACGTGCCGCCGGCGAGCCCTGGATCGAGGCGATTCACCTTCACGACCAGGTAGGGCGGGTGGGCGCCGTACGGACCCATCGTCGAGCCCACGCCGCGCGGGCCGTGACAGCTCTGACAGTTCTGTTCGAACACGCGTTGGCCGCGCGTGGTGTTCGTGCCGGCCTCCACCCATGCCGTCCCGTACTGCTTCATTCGAATGATGCGGTGCTCGACGACATCGGCCGCGACGAGCTTCATCGCGTCGTCGATCGCGATCGTGGCGAGCGAACCGCCGCCCGACAACGAGCGGCAGACCGCGTCGACCTGCTCGGGAGTCGCTTCGGCCCGCGCCGCGGCCGGCAGCCACTTCTCGCGCACGAGGTGCGTCAGTGCCCAGCGGTCCGATTCGGACAGGTGCTTGAACGCCGCCATCGAGGTGCCCTCGATACCGTTGGCGAGGGTATTGAAGACCGCGAGCGCGCTCGTGCCGTTGGTCCAACCGTCGCCGGAGGTGAAGTTTCGCGGAGCCGGTTTCAGCGCGGCCGCGCCAGACCCATCACCCTTGCCCTCGGCACCATGACAGCTTGAACAGTTCGAGGCGTAGACCGCCTCGGCCTGCTTGAGCTGCGCATCGCCGAGGAACTTCATCTTGCCGTCGATTCCGGACTTCACGGCGGGGTTGCAGACGCCCTCGCGGGCTTCGAACTTGGCCTGCTTCAGCACTTCGGGCGGATCGGCGACCGTCGAGGCCGGACCCAGCGAGCGCGCAAAGTGCGTCACGGCCCACAGGTCCTGGTACGGCAGGTGTTCGAACAACGGGTGACCGTTGTCGCCGCGGCTGATCGTGTTGTGAAGCTGCAGCGGGCCGCCGCCATGCCGATACGCGCCGGTCGCGAGGTTCGACACCCCGTTCGGGAAGTAGCTCGCGCTCGGGCCGTCGCCGGCTCCGGTCGTTCCGTGACACGAGACGCAGTTCTGCGCCCAGATCTTGGACCCGCGCTCCAGCTTCTGGGGCGTCGAGGTCATCAGATCGTCGAGATTGAGCTCGCCGATCCCCTGACTGAACGCCGTGGGCGTGAGCACGCACACGGCCGCAGCGGCGGCGGTGAGCGTCAGTGTTCGATGTAGTCCGTGTAACTTCATGGTCAGTACCCTGCGGCCCTCAGGAAATCGCGATTTCCGCGGGGAGCGGAGGTTTAGTTCCGTGATTGTGGTGCGCCATCGCCTCGTGCAGGAACGGATCCTTGAGCGGCATGATCGGCGCTTTAGCGAGCTCGTTGGAGACGTAGTAGCCAAACATCCCGAGGAATGCGCCCACCACGAGAAGCTCGACGAACGGGAAGCTCACCGCGGCCGCATATCCTTCGGCACCGTGGCCGGGCGTCGGCGCGACCCAGAACCACACTTCGAAGAGCTGCATCGCCAGGATGCCGTACGCGACGTAGCGCAGGATGTTGCCTTTGTTTTTCTTGATCGCCTGCGGCAGCAAGATGAAGAACGGGATCACGAACTTCGCGATCGGCAGGAAGATCGTGATGTTGTCCCAGCCCGTCTCGATGTCCGCGGGGGTGCCGCGCGTCACGAACCAGATCGCCTCTTCGGGGATGTTGGCGTACCAGATCAGCATGAACTGCGAGAAGCCGATGTAGGCGTAGAACACCGTGAACGCGAACAGCATCTTGCCCAGCGAGTGGATTTGATCCTCGCCGTAGAAGTCGCCGAAGTAGCCCCGGTCGTGCAGCCACAGCGTCGTCACGATCGTGAGCGCCCAGCCGGACTGGAAGAGGCCTGCGAAGCAGTAGACGTTGAACATCGTGCTGAACCAGTGCGGCTGCAGCCCCATGATCCAGTACCAGGACATCAACGAGAACCCGATGATGAAGCAGAGCACGAATCCGGCACTGATCTTCTGCAGCGCGTAGGTGTGCTCATACTTGCCGTCCTCGTCCTGTTGCCGCGAGCGCTTCTTCATCATGAAGATCGTCACGATCCACGAAACGAAGCTGAACACGGTCGCGACGGCGAATGACGTGGTGTTCAGGAACGCTTCCTTCTTGTGCAGGATGTGGTCAGCGGCCACGAGGTCATGGTCGTACCATTCGTAGAGATTCTGCCCGCCGAACACGCCGATCAGGGCGAGGGCGAACGCCGGCACGACGAACGCGCCGAACGCGAGCGGGACGCGGCGCACGCTGGTGCTCCAACCGGCGAGCGTGAGGTGCTGCGTCGCCACGATGAACGGGCCGGCAAGCGCCAGCGAGAGGGTGAACCAGAAGCCGATGAGGTAGCCATTCCACGCCGCGTGCGGGTGGTCCGACATCGCCGTGATTCCGAACGCGGCCCCGCCGATCAGCACCAGCGCGATACACGCTTTGCGGAACGTCGCCGGGACCACGAAGTCTTTCGGTGGAGCGATTTTGTGATCGTGTTCATGCGCCATGAGTCAGCCTCTATTCGGACGTGCGTTCCAGATCTTGCGGCTCTGGATACTGCGCGCGCTGCAAGGCGCGGACATAGTTGACGACGGCCCAGCGCTCCATCTGCGAGAGCTGGCTCTTGTAGGACCACATCCGGCCCTGGCCGGCGGTGATGACGTGGTAAATCTGGCCATCAGACCAGTTCCGCACGCGCTGCGCGGTGAGGTCGGGCGGTTGAGGGTAGGGCGGCACGACGTAGCCTTTTCCGGTGCCCTCCGCGCCGTGGCACACGACGCAGGTCGTCTCGAACATCTGTTTGCCGTACCGCAGGTTGTCGGCGGTCGGCGCGATCGGGTTCTTGATCGCGGCGGACGCGCTGGCGTCGCTGGGGTCGAGGGGGTAGCGGCTGAAGCCCACGGGCAGCGATTTCGGGGCCGGGTAGGTCTGGCCGTCGTGCTGGTCCGTGAGGGCCGGGGAGTCGTGCATCGCGTACCAGATCAGCTGGCCGGGGTTGAGCTCGCCCCACGGCTGCTCACCGGCCGGGATGCCGAATTCCGGCCACCACTCCAGGCAGCCCGTCATCATCATCGCCGCACACAGCAGCGTTATCGCGCGTACTTTCGTGTTCATCAGGACCCGCCTTGTTTGCGAACGGTGCGAATCTCCATCGGATTGAGACCCTTCATGAACGTGATGACCGCGTCGCGGTCGAAGCGGTCGTCGGCCGATGAAATCCAGAGCACGAAGCGGTCGGTCGTGATCTGGGGATCGATAATCAGTGGTCGGCGGAAACAGCCCGCCGCATAGAGCATCACCAGCGCCGTCGTCACACCGGCGAGCAGAACGGTCAGCTCGAACATGATCGGCACGAAGCTCGGCCAGGCCGCGTATGGCTTGCCGCCGAAGATCATTGGCCAGTCGTAGGCCATGATGCCGAACTCCATTCCGTTTGCGATCGTGAAGCCCGTCGCGCCCGCGAGGAACGTGACCCAGGGGATCCAGCTCCGACCGAGCCCCATCGCGTCGTCCATGCCGTGGATCGGGAAGGGCGAGAACGCGTCGAACACCTCAAACTCCGCGTCGCGTGCTTGCGCCGCGGCGTAGATCAGGTGGTCGGGGTGGTCGAAGAACGCGGCGACGCCGAGCACGCTTGGATCGCCATGGCCGTGATCGTCATGGCCGTGGCCGTGATCGTCATGGCTCTCTTCCTCTTCCTCTTCCTCTTCCTCTTCCTCTTCCTCTTCCTCTTCCTCTTCCTCTTCCTCTTCGTCTTCCTCTTCGTCTTCGTCTTCGTCTTCGTCTTCCTCTTCCTCTTCCTCTTCCTCTTTCTCTTCCTCTTCGTCTTCCTCTTCCTCTTTCTCTTCCTCTTTCTCTTCCTCTTCGTCTTCCTCTTCCTCTTTCTCTTCCTCTTCGTCTTCGTCTTCCTCTTTCTCTTCCTCTTCGCTCGACGCAGCCTCGTCCTTCGACTCGTCCGCGTCGGACGCATCACTCTCTTCGGGCGAGGAGCTTACGGCCTCTTCTTCGGGAGCTTGTTCGTCTTTGTCGTCTTCGACGATGTCTTTCTTGTCGTCACTCATGACTTACCTCCCTGCTGCGCGAACCGTGACGCTTTGTCCGGGTCCATGACCGCCTTGACCTCGAACATGCAGATCGTGGGCAGGAGGCGGCAGAACAGGAGAAATGCGGTCATGAAGAAGCCGAACGAGCCGATGGTGAGGCCCCAATCCACGAACTTGAAGTGGTACATGCCCCAGGAGCTGGGCAGGAAGTCGCGCTGCAGTGACGACACGACGATGACATAGCGCTCGAACCACATGCCTACGTTCACGCATATCGACAGCACGAAGAGCAACGGCACCGAGCGCCGGGCCTTCTTGAACCACAGGATTTGCGGGACGACCATGTTGTTGCCGTACATCAGCAACGCCGCCCACCAGTACGGACCGAACATTCGGTTGGAGAAGTGGAAGCGCTCGCCCTCGACGCCGGACAGGTAGGCCATCGCGAACTCGGTCGTGTAGGCGGTGCCGACGACGAACGACGTGAGCAGCACGACCTTGGCCATCGATTCGAGGTGGTTGATCGTGATGTAGTCTTCGAGTTCGAAGACCTTGCGCATGATGATCGTGAGCGTCAGCACCATGCCGAAGCCGGAGAAGATGGCGCCAGCGACGAAGTACGGGGGGAAGATCGTCGTGTGCCAGCCCGGGATGACCGAGACGGCGAAGTCGAACGAAACGATCGTGTGCACGGAGAGCACCAGCGGCGTCGCGAGTCCCGCGAGCATCAGGTACGCGGACTCGTAGTGGCGCCAGCCACGGTTACCACCGGTCCAACCGAGCGACAGCAGACCGTAGATCTTCTTGCGAATCGGGTGGATGGCGCGGTCGCGAATCGTCGCGAGATCCGGGACGAGGCCGACGTACCAGAACACGATCGAGATCGTGCCGTAGGTGGAGACCGCGAACACGTCCCAGATGAGTGGGGAGTTGAAGTTGATCCACAGTGGGCCGCGCGCGTTGGGCAGCGGCAGCAGCCAGTAGAACGCGTACCACGGCCGCCCGGTGTGCATGAGCGGGAACACCAGGGCCGTCACGACGGCGAAGATCGTCATCGCCTCCGCGGAGCGGTTGATCGCGGTTCGCCAGTTCTGGCGGAACAGAAACAGGATCGCCGAGATCAGCGTGCCCGCGTGCCCGATACCAATCCAGAACACGAAGTTGATGATGAACACGCCCCAGCCGACGGGGTGATTGATGCCGGTCGTGCCGACGCCGATCGTCGCTTCCGCGATGAGCGAGAAGAAGAAGAGCCCCGCGATGGACGCCGAGAGCAGAAAGCAAGCCCACCACATCCAGGTGGGCTTCTGCTCGGTGTGCCTCGAGACGTCATGCGCGACGTCGGCGTAGCTCTTGTTCCCGTCGACCAGCGGTTGACGAACACCGCGTCCGCCTCCGAGCGGGCCCTGTTTTTCCAGGACCTCGGGATGGCCGGTCAGTCCTCTCTGTACAGCCGTGCTCATAGTCTCGTCCTAATGTTCGGCGGCGTTCGCGTCGTGCGCGGCGGCGTGACTCTTGGCTTTCGTATTGTTCACGCTGGTGAGGTAGGCGACCGAAGGGTGGACGCCGAGCTCAGCGAGCGCGGAGAGTGCTCGTTTTTCGCTGTGTTTCTTCGCCACCGCGCTGTTCGCGTCGGCGAGGTTGCCAAAGACGATCGCATCGGCGGGGCAGGTCTGCTGACATGCCGGCACGACTTCACCGTCCATGACCTTGCTACGGCCCTCTTTGCGCCGCTGCACGCCGGCGCGACGGATTCGTTGCACGCAGAACGTGCACTTCTCCATCACGCCACGCGATCGAATCGTGACATCGGGGTTGAAGCCCTTGGGCAACGGATCGGTGTTGTTCAGGCGCCCGTGGAGCTCGAGCTTCTCTTCCGGGAAGAACATCGCGAGAGGGCTCCAATCGCCCGTCGTCGCGTAGTTGTACCAGTTGAAGCGTCGCACCTTGTACGGGCAGTTGTTGGAGCAGTACCGGGTGCCGACACAGCGATTGTAGGCCATCTGGTTGAGGCCGTCGGCGCTGTGCATCGTCGCGGAGACCGGGCAGACCGTCTCGCACGGGGCGTGCTCGCAGTGTTGACACATCATCGGCTGCGAGACGACGCGCGGATTATCGAGGAACTCGCCGAATCCGACGACGGGCTCGCCGGCGGCGCCAAAGACCGGCACGCCAGGCCCGAGGTTTGGATCGGCGTACCACGACTTCTGAACCTCTGCGGCCTCGGGGCCGAGCAGGTAGTAGCGGTCGATGCGCATCCAGTGCATCTCGCGACCTTCGAGGATCCCGCGGTGGCCGACGACGGACACGTTGTTCTCCTCCATACACGCGGTGACGCAGGCACTGCAGCCCGTGCACTTCGTGAGGTCGACGGACATGCCCCATTTCGTCTCGGGGTAGTCGTGCGATGCCCACATATCGGGCAGCAACGGGTGCGAGTTGATCCCGGCGTCGGGGCTCTCGCGATAGGACCCGAGGTCGGTTTGCGACAGGATCGGGCGGCGCACGGTGTCGAGCACCTGAGCGCCCTGTACGATGGCGATCGCCTCGCGAGTCCCGGTCGACTTGGCCGACGCGGCGATCCCGCTGTACTGCGCCACGCCGTCCTTCATCGATGCGAACTTGAACGCGTTGACGCCGACATCGTTACCCACCACGCCGGCGCCCGTCCGGCCGTAGCCCAGCGGGACGGCGATGACGTCGTCGTGCAGGCCGGGCTGCATGATCACAGGGAACTGCAGCGACGCGTCGCCCACAGTGACCATGATGTGTTGGCCCTGCATCCATCGGGTGCTTTCGAACAGCGCCTGCGCGAAGCCGGTCTCTGCGAAGCCAGCCTCGCGGAACGTCTTCGGCGATACGGCGATGTACGACCCCCACACGTGCTTCGTGATCGGGTCCGGCAGTTCCTGAAGGTGTCCGTTGTTCGCCTGCGCGCCGTCGTACAGTTGCACGGTCGCGACGAGCTGGAGCTCTTTGCTGCCGAGGTCGCCGGCGGTCGTCGACGCGCGTGCGGCGCCCAGTTCTTTGGGCAATGCTTGGACCGTGGCGACGGCGTTAAATGTCGGCGCCGGCGCGGGGGTCGGATCGACGAACAGCCCGGTGCGCAGCGTGTCGTCCCAGAACTGGTCGAACGTCGCGAGCGAGCGTGCGCGCGGGAACACCGAAGTCTGCCAGTGCGACCGGAGGAAGCGGTACCAGGCGCCCGGATCGGTCGGGTAGTTCGCGCCGGGGCGGTTGCCCGGCAGCAGCTCCGGGGTCACGGCCGCGGCAGCCAGTGCCGGGTTGCGCGCGGCGAACCAGTGAATCAGGCACGTCTCGAGGTCGCGTGTATCGTACAGCGGCTGAATCGTCGGCTGCTGCAGGGCGTGAACGCCGGCGCGGAACTGCGAATCGCCCCACGACTCCAAGGAGTGGTTGGCGGCCGCGAGGTGCTTCGCCTTCGAGGCGGTCTCGTCCGGGCGGTCCGCGACCGCAATCACGGTGCCCACTTTCGCCAGCGCCGCTTCGAAGCCGCTGTTGGGTGCGGAGTAGACGGGGTTGGTGCCCGAGATGATCAGGACGTCGACCTTGCCGGCGGCCATATCGGCGACGAGCGCGGTGAGGTCCGCCGTGCGTCCGCGTGACTGCCACGACGGCCGATCACGCTCGATCGTCACCCCGTCGGAGCCGAGCGCGGCATTGAGCAGGTTGATCGCCGCTTCGAGCGCGATGCCGTTCGGCTGAGCGCTCGCCTGGCCACCTGCCACGAGCAGGCAATGGCCCGCGTGGGCGACGAGCTCGGTGGCGAGGTCCTCGAGGACCGATACTTCGAGTCCGGTCCGTTTCGCGACCTCGGCAGGCGTGAATTTCGCGAGCGCGGCGGCGATACCGGGATCGCGGGCCAAAGCGCCTTCTTTCTTCGACGTGATGACGATGTTCGCCAGCGCCAGCGCGACGAGATGCAAATCGCTCGGTCGCACGCGGTAGCGGTCGTCGGCGTTCATGCCGGTCAACGACATTGCGCCTTCGAAGGCCACGAGGCGGTTCATCTTGCCGTCGGGATTGCGCCGCTTGGAGTACTGCTTGGTGAACTCGACCGGCGACAACCACGTCCCGAGGAAGTCCGACCCGAACGAGACGACGATGTCGGCCTCGTCGAAGCGGTAGTGCGGGACGTGCGGGACGCCGTAGCTCGCCTGGTTCGCGGCGAGCATCGCGTCATTGTTGAGCGCGTCGAACTGATGATGCTGAAAGCCTGGCGCCGATGCGCGCACCGCATTGATGAGCGCCAGTCGCGCTGCTCCGTTCACGGTGCCGGTCAGCAGCCGGACGCTCTTGGCTGAGCCAATCGCGGCGGCCACGGTCTTGTCGAAGTCGGCCCACGCCACGTCCGCGCCGCCACTCTTGGGGCCGCGGGCGCGATCGGGGTCGTAGAGGTCGAGGTACGAACTCTGCCCACGCGCACAGAGCGCGCCTTGAGACGCGGGGTGGCGCGGATTGCCTTCCATCTTGATCGGTCGGCCGGCGCGGGCCTGGACCAGTGCGCCGCAGTTCGCCGCACACCCCGTACACACCGAGGCATAGTAGTTCGGCATGCCGACGCGCGACTCTTCGGGACGGTCCACGTAGGGGACGATCGTCTCGATCGGATTGCGACACGCGCTGCCTGCCATCGCGGCGGCCGCGGCGGCGACACCTCCGATGCGCATGAATTCGCGTCGGTCGACCTTCAGGTCGTCCGAGCCGTCACCGAAAGACACCGTCACGTCGCCCGTTTCGCCGTCCTGCCGGATGACGGCATCGACGCCACGGATGGGGTCGGGGCTGTGGGGGAAGCCCTCTTCGGTTCGCTGCTTGCTCATGGTGGTCACTCTATTGCGGGGCTCGACGCCCACGGTACGGCAAACTCAGTAATGGCAGGTCACGCAGTCCGTGGACGCCGCCTCGTTCTCCGGCTGGCGATGGCACTCGAGGCACCATCCCATCGTGAAGCGATTCTGCGTCGACACGACGTCCATCTGGGCCACCTCTCCGTGGCACTCGGTACAGTCGAGTCCCCGGTTGATATGCGGCTGGTGGTTGAACCGGACGTAATCGGGCATGTCATGAACCTTCACCCATTTGATGGGCTCCCCAGATTTCCACGCGTTGTGGATCTTCTGGATCTCGGGCTTCTGAATCGCCACCTGACTGTGGCAGTTCATGCACGTGTTCAAGCCGGGCACCGACGCGTGAGGCCCCTCACCGGGGCTGACGTGACAGTACTGACACGGGATCTGATTGACCCCCGCGTGCAGCTGGTGGCTGAACGGAATGGGTTGGCTCGGGCGATACCCCTTTCGAGGGTTCACGCAGGCGGCGAAAATCACCACGAGAAATGCCGTGCTGATTCCAAGGATACTGAGAAGGCGTGCGTTCATACCCGACTACTCCGAGGTGAACCGCGCTCCGGGCGCGCGCGGTGCCCATATCCCACGTTGCCCGAAGCATTGTCAACTAGATCTTGGGGTACCGCCGACATCGTTGTCGGGGGCATTGCGCCTTGCTCACAACCGATCTGACACCGCTGTTTTTATTGGCCAAATCCCGCGCGCCGCCACAATAATGAATCGCAATTCATTCTGCAAGCGCCGCTCGGCGCGAAGCGCCCTCTCCCCGGCGCGAAGCGCCCCCTCCTTCCCCGGCGCGAAGCGCCCCTCCTTCCCGGCGCGAAGCGCCCCCCTCCTTCCCCGGCGCGAAGCGCCCCTCCCCCGGCGCGAAGCGCCCCTCCCCCGGCGCGAAGCGC
>JBFIHF010000006.1:0-58810 GCA_041601915.1 Bradymonadaceae bacterium | reverse complement strand
GGCATCGAACACGAAATCATTCAGGTCCTGGTGCCGCAGCGTGACGCGGAGCGTCTGCTGGGCGAGATGGTCCTCGGTCTTCAGGAGCGTGAGCACGACCGCATCGCCGATCGGCTGCTGTCCGAGGGGGAGAAGCGCGGGCTTCGTGTCGTTCCTCCCGCCGGGGAGAACTCCGACGACGAGCTGGAAGATTCGGAACCGGCGATCGCGCGCCCGGAGCCAGAGTCGTCCGGCGATCCGAGTGACGCGAGTGACTCGTCTGAGGTGACCCTGGCCTCAGAGGCGAGCGAGGAGCCAACTGGCGACGCCGTCGTGAGTCGAAAATCAAGCGGTGTGAACAAGCCCAAGTCGGCACCGAAGCAGACCAAGCGGCAGCGTCTGGCGGCCGCGGAACGTGCTGCGGAGCGCGCCGCGACTCGTCGACGTCGCATGATGATCGCGGTCGTCGTCGCGGTCGTCGTCGGACTCGCGGTCGTGGGTGTCTACGGAGTCGGCGCCGCGAGGCGCGGAAGTGCGCTGACGGACCTCGACACGGCGCTGCAGTCCTTCGATCGGTTCGATCCCGCGGCGCTGGACGCGGTGACGAGCGCCTCTGCCTCGCGTGCGGAGCCGAGCTTTTCGGAGCGCGTGACGTTCGCGTCGGCGCTGGCCGGCGAGCGTGTCGAGGTGCGCCTCGATGGGTGGCAGACGGCCTGGGGCCTCGCCGCGTCGGCGATCTCGGCGCTGCGAGCCGACGACCTCGAGAGCGCGCTCGCGATCGTGACGAAGGCGGAGCGCACCCAGCCCGGCGGACTCGCCGCAGACATCGGGCGCGCGTTGCTCGAGGAGCGCCGCGGCAACTTCGAGGAGGCACGCGCGGCGGCGACGCGCGTCTTGGACAAGTACCCGCGCTTCGCGCCGGGCCACGAAGTGTTGATTCGGCTCGCCGCGCGTCAGCTCGAGTTCGACGCCATGGACGCCGCGATCGGCAGCCTCAAGACGCGTTCACCGGATCATCCCTACGGTGCGATGCCGCCGCTGCCGCACCCGCGCGACGTGTTGCTCGGGCCACGGGTCGCGCCAACCGGTGCGTTGGTCGACGAGGAATCCGACGACCCGTTCCTCGGGGCGTGCGCAGCGTACCGGCGCTCCGCGGAAGCGGCAGACAGTGCGTCGGCGGCGGCCGAGGCTCGCGCGGCGCTGGCGTTCGATGCCCGCTTCGTGCCGGCTCGGCTCGTGTTAGCGGCCGCGCTCGCGGAGATGGGGGACCTCGAAGGTGCGGTCGTCGAGTTCAAGGTGGCGGCGGCCGATGCGCACTCGGCGCCGTTGCGGGTGTTGATACAAGCTGGCGCGACGTATGCGCTGGTCGGGGCGGGGCGCCCGGACCTCGCCGCGCCGTTCTCGACGCCGTTCCCGAAGCTACGCGGGGAGGGGGTCGATGACCGTTTCGACGACGAGGTGGGCGCCGATCGCCCCGAGACGCTGCGAAAGTCTGCGCTGACCGATCTCGGCGCGGTCCCCTGGGCCGCCGAGGCTCTGTACGCGCGGGTCGAGTTGCACGCCGCGAACGGCGATGCCGCGCTGGCGAGGGCGCTGCTGGACGAGCTGCGGTCGCGCAACATCGCGCCCGGTCGCGCGCAGGCGGTGCGGCACTGGCTAAGCGTGCGGACCGCGCTGGGTGAGGGCGCCGCGAGCGGGTCGGAGTCCGATGCGCTCGTCGCGGCGATGAACGATTGGTGGGCGGGCCGCCACGCCGCGGTGACGCAGTTGCTGATCGCGGACTCGCCGGCGTGGTGGGCGCCGATCGCGATGCATCTGCAGGTGACGAGTTACCTCGCGTTGGGGGCGCCGGCCGAAGCGCTCGCGCTGCTGGACAACCCGGCGGTCGGACGCGTGCACCGCACCCGGTTGCGCGGCCTGCACCTGCGAGCGCTGGCGCGCATGGGGCGTAAGAACGCAGAGTATGTCGAACTCCGCGCCGCGCTGTCCGATCCGATGCCGACATCGATTCTCCGGCGCCTCGATCTCGCGGATGCCGCGCTGTATCAGGGTGATTTCGCGGACGCAGAAGCTTGGCTGGAGCGTGCGCGGAAGCTCGAACCACAAGAACGTGAGGCGGCGTGGATCTGCGGCCTCGCGGGCTTCGCGCGAAATCGTGATGAGGATGCGGCGGCGTGCTTCGAGCGCTCGGGCCGGTCGCTCGAGTCCGCAGGGTTGCTCGTCGAGCGAGGTGTCCTCGCGTTGGAGTTCGGCCGACCGAAGCAGGCCGAGGATCTGCTCGCACGAGGGTTCGCGATCAATCCCGCGAGCAGCCTCGCGGCGCGGCAGCTGGCGCTGGCGATCAACGAGATCGGCGGCAAGGCCGCGGACTCGAAGATCGCGGCGCTCCTCTCGGGCGCTCAGAAGGCCAGCGGAGCCGTCCAGCGCGAGCTTCTCGTGGCGCTCGCGATCGCGCGCGGGGTGCGCTCCGGCGAACCGGCAGGGCTGGAGGCGCTCGATGCCGCGACGGCGGTGATGTCCACGGAGTCCGCGGCGATCCTCGTGGAGCGCGCAAACTATCACGTGGCACGGGAAGAATGGGGACCCGCTGGTGAGTTGTACACGCGCGCGATCCGGCTGAACCCCCGCATGGCTGACGCCCATCTCGCCGCCGCGAAGCTCAAGCTTCGTGTCGGTGACAAGGACAACGCCCGCTCGCATCTGCAGCGCGTGATCGAGCTCGACCCTCAAGGTGCGTCGTCCGCCTGGGCGCGGCGTCAACTCGAATGATCCGACTGTTGAGTATCGCCGCGGGGATCGTCTTCATCGTTGCGGCGATGTCGAACGCTGCGGCGCTCGAAATCCGAATCACGGCGGCGGCGCGTCTGGAAGTGAGTGTAACGGGCGCCGGGACCGTGGCCCAGGTCGCGGGCGCGTTGCGCGATGACTTGAATCGCGGGCTTCCGCAGCGCGAGGTGCTCGTCCAGATCGAGGCGCGTCAGACCGGGCAGACCCTTATCGCGCGAAAGGTCAGCACGGACGCGCGCGGACGTTTCGGCGTCCAGGAGGAGTTGCCACCCGGCGACTACGAGGTGATCGTCCGGTTCGACAAGACCGACCATCTCGACGGGAGCGCTGATTCGAAGAGCCTGCGCCTGGACCCGGCGCCGGTGGACATTCGCGCCTACGCGCCGGCGTTCGTCTACGGGCGCAAGAACCCCGCGTGGCTGTCAGCGCGCGCCAACGCGGGCCAAACGCCCTACCAGG
The DNA here is from genome assembly GCA_041601915.1 of Bradymonadaceae bacterium. GTDB lineage: Bacteria > Myxococcota_A > Bradymonadia > Bradymonadales > Bradymonadaceae > JBFIHF01. The sequence goes on along the minus strand of JBFIHF010000006.1, from coordinate 55,585 downwards.
GCTGGGCAGAAGTGTCCGTGGCTGGCGAACCGGTCGGGCGATTGACGCTCGATGCGTCGGGCCGTGGGACGTTCGACGTCAGCTCTCACCTTGCCGTCGGCAACAACGAGATTCGCGTCCGAACGCCAGGCAGCGCGTACCGCGACGAGTCGATCGCGACGGTGACGATGCGTTTCGCCGACAAGGTGATCATCGAGGCCTCACTCGACGAGCGCCTCGAGCGGCTGCAGCGCGGCCTCGCCGTCAGTGGCACTGTGCGCGACGCGGCGGGGCCGCTGCCCGGCGTGCGCATGGCGGGCCGCATCGAACCGCTGGCGCTCTACGATCCGGCCGCGCGCTCGGTGGGGTTCACGGCATCGACCACCACCGACGACAAGGGGCGGTTCGTCGCCTTTGTCCCGGCCACGAAACTCGACGACGGCATGTGGCGTGGTCGGGCCGAGTTCGTCCCGCCGCTGGGCGACCGCGTGGTGTTCGACGCGGGTTCCGTCGAGATCGACACGCGATTCTATCGCGTGGCGGTCAACGGGTTCGGGATCATGGCGCTGCTGTTGGGGCTGGCGCTGTTGCTCGCGCGGGTGGGGCGCACGTTCGTCGCGCGATTCATGCAGTGGCGGGCCAAACGCGAGAAGTTCGCCCGGCAGGTGGCGGCGCTGGAGGAGGTCGAGACGATCGTTCCGGTATTCCTGTCGACCGACGCCGGGTCGTCGGTCGAGATCTCGCGCCACGACGTGGGCGGGATGGTGTGGGACGTCTGGCAGAAGACGCCCGTGGCCGGCGCCGCGATTCAGATGCGCGCCGCCGCGGACAACAGCATCCGCAGCGGCACGTCGGATGCGGCGGGACGCTTCAGATTCGCCGATCTCGCGCCCGGGACGTGGCATCTGGAGGTGCAGCGCTTCGGCTTTATTCGCGGCCTGCTCGAGATCCATCTCCCCCATGACGGCCGGATGAGTCACTTTCGCGTCGACCTCGTCGCGGTGCCGCTCAAGATTCGTCGCCTCTATGGCTCGGTGTTGGAGCACAGCGTCGGCGAAGATCTGTGGGGACAGCTCTCGCCGCGCGAGATCGAGACGCGCTTGGACGCGATCTGGCCGGCGGACGGCGACCTCGACCGCCGACAGGTCCGCGAAGCCGTCGCCGCGCGGTTGCAGGGCCAAACGACGGACACCGTCGCGGTGTTGGCCGCCCTCACCGAAGTCGTCGAGGAGAGCTACTTCAGCGGGCGTGAGTACGGCGAGGACGCGTTTCTGTTCGCACGCGCGCTGGCGCTGGAGCTGCGTGCCCGACGCGACGCGCAAGCGCAGGAGGGCCCGTGATGCGTTACGCCACGCTTCTGTTGTTCCTGCTGACGGCGATGCCTGCGCTGGCCGGGGCGGACCTGCTCGACTACGACCCCGACAGTCCGGACTGGACGGGCTTGTCTCGGTTCATCGATGCCGGCCGAACCGTCGGGGTGACGCTCACGCCGACCCAGACGCTCGATTTTCGCGATCTCGATCCCGAGCAACCGCTCGTGATCTTGTACCCGCAGGAGCCGCTCGATGTGCCGAACCTCATCCGGTTCGTGTCCGATGGTGGCCGCATCCTGCTCGCCGACGACTTCGGCGAGAGCGAGGCGCTGCTCGACCGGCTCGAGATTCAGCGCGTGCTGACCGATCCGGGCAACCTTCCGCACACAACGTACGCCGGGGGCAACGTCGCGCTGCCGATCATCACGGCTCGTGGTCGCCACGACCTGCTGGAGGGCGTGGGCCACGTCGTGGCGAACCATCCGTCGGTGATCACCAACGTCGGCGGCCCGGTGCTGCGCTACGACTCCGGCGGGGGCTTCGTGTACGACATGAACCTCGGCGACGGGAAAGTGGTCGTCGTCGCGGACGCGAGCTTGTTCATCAACCGCATGCTCGGGGAAGCGGACAACGAGGTGTTTGCGGCAAATGCGTTGCGATACATCTGCCGCGACAACCCATCATGTGCACCGCGGCTGCTGACGAAGCGCTTCGCCCAGGTCGGCTCGTACCGCGACTCGATGCTCGATCTGGGGGACGGCCGCAGCGTCGACGCGATCAATGAGGCGCTGAAGCAGATCCTCGACGCACTGCCCGACGGCGAGTTCCTCTACTGGATGTCGCTGCTGCTCGGCCTCGGGCTCGCCGTGTACCTGGGGACGGTGTTTCCGATCCGCAAGACACGGCCGTACAGCGCGTACGTCAGCGACTTCTTGGGCGCGATCCCGTCCCCGCAGAGTGAGTTCGACTGGAACGTATCGCGCTTCGGCCGAGGCTCACGTACGATGAACTACGCGTTGCCGATGGCGATCTTGAAGGAGATCTTCGAGGAGCTGTTTCTCGACGCGTTGGGGCACTGGCCGTCGCGCGCGCAGGAGCGCCCCGACGTGCAGGCGCTCGGTGAACTCTTCGCGGATCGATACCTCGTGGGCCGCACCCAAGACGACCGAAACGCCGCCAAAGCGGACGTCGTACGACTACTTGCCACCTTTGCACAGATCCCGCCTCGCCCCCGTGTGTTCCTCGACAACGACACGCACTTTGGCGAAGCAGACTTGTTGGAACATCATAGACGCGCCATACACGTACTGAAGATCATGGGACTCGCCGATGAGTATCAACGACGCACCCGAGGCAATGTCTGAGCCTGTCGCTCCACCTGAGGGTGGGGCGCTCGGCAGGCATCGCGCCGCCGTCGACAACGTGAAGGCCGCTGTCGCCAGCGTCTTCATCGGGCCCGAGGCGGTGATCGAATCCCTGCTGATCGCGCTGTTTGCGAAGGGCCACGTGCTGCTGGAGGGCGTGCCGGGCGTCGCGAAGACGACGCTCGTGCGCACGTTCGCGCAGACGCTCGATGCGTCGTTCAAGCGCATTCAGTTTACGCCGGACCTGCTGCCGAGCGACATCACCGGGGTCTACATCCCCAATCTGCAGACGAACCAGTTTCAGCTGCGCAAAGGGCCGATCTTCGCCAACGTGATTCTGGGCGACGAGATCAACCGCGCCCCGGCGAAGACGCAGGCCGCGCTGCTCGAGGCGATGCAGGAGTCCCAGGTCACGATCGAGGGGGAGACGCACACGCTACCGGACCCGTTTCTGGTCCTGGCCACCCAGAACCCGATCGAACAGGAAGGGGTGTACGAGCTGCCCGAGGCGCAGCTCGACCGCTTCCTGCTCAAGGTCGAGATCGGCTACCCCACCGCGGAGCAGGAGGTCGAGGTGCTGCGAACGCACCATCGGGAGCATGCGCCGGTGCACGCGCAGATGTCGGCGGCTGACGTCGCGCTGGTGCGCCGCATCGTCGACGACGTGCACGTGGCCGATGAGCTCACCGAGTACATCGTGAAGCTCGCGCGGTTCACGCGGGAGCACCCGCAGGCCGAGCTGGGGGCGTCGCCGCGCGCGGCGCTCGCCCTGCTGCGCGCCTCGATGGCGCGGGCCGTGGTCCACGACCGCGACTTCGTGCTGCCCGACGATGTCCGCCAACTCGCCGAACAAGTGTTCTCGCACCGCATTCTGCTTCATCCCGAGGCGGAGCTCGGGGGTCTCACGGCCGCCGACGTCGTGAAGCAGGCACTGCAGCGCGTGCGATACGCGAAGTGAATCCGTACCTGTCACCCACCGGCCGCCTGGTGCTCTTCGGAGCCGTGGTCTTCCTGATCACGGGCATCGCGACGACGAACGTCGCGTTGGTCCTGCTGGGGCAGGTGCAGATCGTCGTCCTCGGGGTCTCGTTTCTGCTGATCGCGCCAGCCGCGTTGGCGCTCGATCGCCGCCTCATCGGGATGCGCGTCGAAGCCGGGGAGTCGCTCGATGCTGTGACGGGACACGTCATCGGCACCTCGGTGAGTGTGGACCTCGCGGTCACGAACAGCTCCGATCAGCCGCTGCACAACCTGCGGGCGCTACCGTTCGGGTCCGACGAACTCGAGGCAGCCGAAGTCGCCGTCGCGTCGCAGTTGCTGGGCGGTTCACAGGCCACGGCGGCGTTTGACGTCACCGCCGGCACCAGCGGCCGCTGGGTGCTGCAAGGCTTCGATGTCAGCGTCACCGACCCGCTGGGATTCGTGCAGACCCGCGACTATCTGCCCAGCGTGCACGCGTTCGAGTTCTATCCGGCAGCCGGCAAGCTCGCCAAGCGCGGCGGGATTCGTCGCCCGCAGAGCGAGTACGGTGGTGGGCAGCACCTGGTGGACAACATCGGGGCTGGCACGGAGGTCCGACAGTTGCGCGACTTTCGGGCCGGTGACTCTCTGCGCGACATCGCGTGGAAGGCCTCCATGCGCGCGCGGCGGCTCGTGTCGCGCGAGTTCGAACGCGAGGTGACCGCAAACATCTACATCGCGCTCGACGTCTCGAGTTCGATGAGAGGCGGGAGCTGGCCGGGACAGAAGCTCGACTGGGCGATTCATCACACCGTCGAGCTGTGCTCGCAGCTCCTCGACAAGCGCGACCGCGTCGGTATCGTCACGTTCGACGAGAAGCTCGTCGGGGACGTCGCGCCTGCGAACTCCTCGCGGCAGCTGCAACGCATCATCCACCACCTGGTGGGGCTCAGCGCGATCGTTGACGAGGACCTCACGGAGCTCGATGAAACCGAGCTGGAGCGCCTCGCCGCGGACTACCTGTTGGTGCAGGAGCGCCTCGACTTCCGCCGCGGCGCAGACGGGTCGGCGTCAGGCGTGAATCGCCGGCTGTTGGACCGCTGGATCGCATCAGTCCTGCCCGACACGCGCGCCGCGCTGGATTCGGGGGTCCTTCGCGAGGGGCTGCTGGACACGGAAATCTCGCCGCTCCGCCAGTTCCTGCGCTATCGCGGGGTCACGATTCCATACCGTGTCGAGGCGCGCCTCGGCATGAAGGAGCGCGGTCTCGTCGCGACGCTGGAACACGTCGTACGGCAGACCAAGGCGCGTCATCGCGTGATCGTCGTCACCGATCTCTGCGCGGTCATGAACACCGAGGCGCTCGTGCGCGGCGTCAACCTCGTTCGCGCGGGCGGTCACTCCATCGAATTCGTCGTCCCGTTCACGCCGTGGTTCTACGATACCGCCGCGCTGGGGGCCAAATACGAGATCGTCCGAGAATTGTTCACGTCCGCAGAAGCCGAGGAGCGAGGCCGCATCGTGCACCGCTTGCGTGCGGTGGGCGCCACGGTGCGGATGGCGCGAGGCGTCAGCACGGGGTTGGCCGGAGCGCTCGACAGAACCGGTCGTTGACTTCCGCGGGCCCGAGCGGTCAAATTGGGCGCAGTTCAATGTGTGTTGGAGAATCTATGCGGCTGTCGCAACTACTCTTGGTAGGTCTCGTCGCGATGGGTCTTGCGGCGTGCTCGAAGAAGAACACGAAGGACGACTTCACGATCTCGGGGCCGACCTTCGAGCGCGACGCCGACGGCAACCTGGTGCGCAAGTTCGACATCGACGGCGATGCGAAGCCGGACGTCACGAAGACGTTCAAGGAGTTCCCCGATCCGGATGACCCCAGCGTGACGCAGTCGCGCATGATCAAGAAGGAGGTCGACGTGAACTCCGACGGCAAGATCAACATGCGCCGCACGTACAACGAGCTTGGCGCGTTGATGCTGGAGGAGGTCGACACGGACCTCGACGGGCGGATGGACGTCACCAACCACATCGACAACGGGAACCTCGTCCGCAAAGACCTGCTCGAGCAAGAGTCCGGGACCGTGTTGACGAGCCGCTTCTACTACGACGGCGCGCTTCAGCGCGTCGAGCAGGACACCAATAGCGACGCGAAGGTCGACTACTGGGAGTTCTACGAGCAGGGTGTGCTCGATCGGATCGGTCGAGATCTCGACGGCGATGGCCGCGCGGACACCTGGCAACGCCGCTGATCGCCCTGCACACGCCGTGAAGTCCTACTTGCTGTGGATCGTCGTGGCCTGCGCGCTGTGCGGATGTTCTCGCCCGCAAGAGCAGCCCCGACTCCAACTCCAACCGTGTGAACTGGAGGGCGTGCCGCTGGAAGCGATGTGCGGCAAGCTCACCGTCTTCGAAGACCGCGAGGCGAGGGCAGGGCGCACGATCGCGCTGAACATCGCTGTCGTTCAGGCGCTGAACCCCGACCCATTGTCGGACCCGCTGTTCGTGCTCGTCGGAGGTCCCGGACAATCCGCGACGAAGTCGGGCGCGATGGTCGCTGCGCTGCTGCGAGGGGTGCGGAATCATCGCGAGATCGTGCTCGTGGATCAGCGCGGGACCGGCCAGTCCAATCCGTTGCGCTGCGATAGCCCGGGCGGCCGGTCGCTGCAGAAGATGCTCGACGTCACGCTCGATCTCGACGGCGTGCGCGACTGTGCCGCGGGTCTCGACGCCGACCCTCGGCACTATACGACGCCCGTCGCGATGGACGATCTCGACGACGTCCGAGCGGCGCTCGGCTACGAGACGATCAACCTGTGGGGTGGCAGCTACGGCACCCGCGCCGCGTTGGTCTACATGCGTCGGCACCCTGAGCACACGCGACGTGTCGTGCTGGACGGGCCGGCGCCGACGGACGTGAAACTGACCGTGCATGCCGGGCGCGACGCGCAGCGGGCACTCGACCTGTTGTTCGACCGCTGCCAGCGTGAGACGGCGTGCTCCGCGGAGTTCGGTGATCTCCGTCGCGTGTTCGGGGATCTGCTGGCGGGCCTCGAGGCCGCGCCGCACCACACGCGGCTCCCGCACCCACGGACCGGCGAGCTGCAGGCCGTGACGATCACCCGCGACGCACTGGCCGCCGCGGTGCGCGCGATCCTGTACGTGCCCCACCTCGCGGCGTTGCTGCCGATGTCGATCCAGCGGGCGACGCAGGGCGATTGGGGACCGCTGATGGCGGGCCTCGTCACGATCTCGGGCGGCATGGAGGACGACCTCGCCGACGGGATGTTCTTGTCGGTGGTCTGCGCCGAAGACATCCCACGCATCACCGCCGCCGAGCGCGAGGCGCTTCGACACAACTTCGTGGGCGACATCCCGGTCCGCCTGCTCACCGAGACGTGCGCGGTGTGGCCGGCGGCCACGCTGCCGGAGGCCTACTTCGAACCCATCACGGCCGCGCATCCGACGCTGGTGTTGTCGGGGATGTTGGACCCGATCGTGCCGCCCAGCTGGGGTGACCTCATCGCCAGCCGATTGCCCAACGCGCGCCACGTCGTCGTCGCCGGCGCCGCGCATGGTGTGACGCCACGCGCCTGCATCTCGTCGGCAATCTCGAAGTTCCTCGACCTCGCCGATCCGTCGAAGCTCGAGCTGGATTGCGAGCACGACGACCGGTCCGGACTCTTTGTGAACTTCGCCGGGAGCTTTCCGTGATCCGGGTCGAAGGCCTGAGCAAATCGTTCGGCGCGATCCACGCGGTGCGCGACGTGAGTTTCAGCGCTCAGGACGGGCAGGTGACCGGGATTCTCGGCCCCAACGGCGCCGGCAAGACGACGACGCTTCGGATGCTCTCGACGTTGATCACGCCCGATTCCGGTCAGGCGTTCGTCGACGACGTGGACGTGCACCGGCGCCCGCGTGAGGCGTTGGGACGCCTCGGCGTGCTGCCGGACAGCCGCGGGCTCTACCCGCGCCTCACGGCGCGCGAGCATCTCGTCTACTTCGGCGAGCTGCAGGGGATGTCACTGTCGCGCATCGAGGCGCGAACGGCGGAGCTCGCCGGGATGCTCGGGATGCAGGCGCTGCTCGATCGGCGCGTCGAAGGATTTTCGCAGGGCGAGCGCACCAAGGTCGCGATCGGCCGCGCGATCATCCACAGCCCGCGCAACGTCGTGCTCGACGAGGCGACCAACGGGCTCGACGTCATGAGTGCCCGGGGCGTTCGCGAGGTCGTGCGCCTGCTCGCCGCCGACGATGTCTGCGTCTTGTTTTCGAGCCATGTCATGCAGGAGGTCGCGTCGCTCAGCGACCGTATCGTCGTGTTCAGCGACGGGGAGATCGTCGCCGACGGGTCACCGGACGAGCTGCTGGAGCAGACGGGCGAGGCGAGCCTCGAGAGCGCGTTCGTGAGCCTCGTTGGCGCGGTGGTCCGGCCATGATCCGGGTCGTGTTGCGAAAGGAACTTCGGGACAACTGGCGCGATCGGCGCAGCGTGCTGGGCGCGCTGGTGTTGCCGGCCATCGGCCCGTTGTTGTTGCTGCTCGTGTTCGGCCTCATCTCGGAGCGCCGCGCCGAGCGATCGCTCGAGGTACCCGTGGTTGGTGCGCAGCATGCGCCCCAGCTGATCTCGTTTCTGGCCGGTGCCGGCGCGGAGATCCTCGAACCGCCCGCCGATCCCGAACGTGCCGTGATCGATGGCGACGTGGAGCTCGTTCTGCGTATCGACGAGAGCTACCAGACCGCGCTCGCGGCGGTCCGCGCCGCGCCGGTCGAGCTGTTGATCGACGCATCGAACGCCAAGGCGCATGGCTCGATCCGACGCCTCAACGGGTTGTTGGCTGCGTACGCCGACCAACTGACCGGGCAACGCCTTGTGCTGCGCGGGGTCGCCCCCGAAGTCGCGCACCCGCTCGCCGTCCGGGAGCGCGACCTCGCGACGCCCAAGCGCGCCGCGGCCCAGGTGCTCGGGATCATCCCGATGTTGCTCGTGCTCATCGCGTTCATCGGCGGGATGAACATCGCGATCGACACGACCGCCGGCGAGCGCGAGCGCGGCTCCCTCGAACCGCTGTTGCTCAATCCGGCGACGCTGGGCTCGATCGTGATCGGCAAGTGGCTCGCGACCGCCGTTTTCGCGTTGGCGGTCCTCTCGCTCGGCCTCACCGGCTTCGTCGCGATCGTCACGCTGGCCCCGCCCGAAGGCCTCGGCACCGCCGTGACGTTTGGCGTGACGGAGGCACTCTGGGCGCTCTCGGCGCTGGCGCCGTTGGCGATCCTCGCCGCCGCACTCCAGATGGTCGTCGCGACCTTCGCGCGGACGTTCAAGGAAGCGCAGACCTACCTGAGCCTCTTCAGCCTGCTCCCGATCGCGCCCGCGCTGTTCTTGATGTTCGACGCCGCCACGAGCCAGCTCTGGATGATGTTCGTCCCCGCGATGGGCCAGATCGCGACCGTGAACGACATTCTGCGCGGGGAAGTCGTGCCGTGGCACCACATTGCGATCCTGTGGGCGACGTCCGCGGTCTACAGCGCGGGGTGCGTCACCGTGCTAACCCGCCTGCTTCGGCGCGAAACGATCGTCTTCGGTCGCTAGAGCGCCGCTCGGACAGTGGAAGATCGACAATCGCCAGCTCGACCGCATCGATTACACGCCCCAGTGACGCCCTCGGAAACGGAATTGCCAGGTACCCGCTCGAGCGTACACTTGCGAATCGCCCACCTTCGGAGCGCCGATGGAGTATCTCAATGAACTGTTGGCGCTGATCGCGGCCCTCAACGATCGTGACGTCGCTTACGTGCTGGTTGGCGGGGCCGCGATCAACGTCCATGGGTTCGTTCGTGCGACCGAGGACGTGGACCTCTTCGTGGCACCGACCGCGGACAACGTGTCGCGCCTGAAAACCGCGCTCCAAGACGTGTGGAGCGATCCTGACATCGAGGACATCACAGCAGAGGACCTCTGCGGGGATTTCCCGATCGTGCGATATGGCCCGCCGTCGGGGCATCTCTATGTCGATATCATCGCGCGCATTGGAGATCTCGCAGCGTACGCGGACATTGAGGCCGAGGTCGTGCACGTGCGTGGAGTGCCGATTCGAGTTGCGACTCCTCGTAGTCTATACTGGCTCAAGAAAAACACGGTGCGTCCCATCGACGCCGCCGACGCCCAGCTGCTCGCCAGAGCTTTTGATCTCGAAGAGGACTAGGACTGATGTCCATTCAACGCTTCCGCCACGTCGAAGACGTCCCGCGGCCCGCACGGGCCCCGCTCGGGCAGCGGGCAGACCGGATCGCCGCCGCGCACGATGCCGCGATCGCGATGAGTGGGTACTCGCCGCCGCGCGGGGTGCTCAAGTTCCGCTCGATCACGGAAGCGAACGCGGCGAGGACTGCGCTCAACACCGAGTCCGCGAGAGCGCGAAGAGCGGGGCAGTAACCCGAGGTCGTTCCGGGCGCATCCATCGTCCAGATTCTCGAGTGCGCGCACAGCACAGCGATTCGCCACGCATTCGCGAACCGCGATCCGCGCGTCAGGACGGGGTGGCAACTACCGCGACGCCGTGCTAGTGTCCGCGCCGCTGTAGCTCCCGAGGAATGCGGTCATGGCGAAGGACAAGCCGGTCGACCAGTCGCGAATTCGCAACTTTTCGATCATTGCTCATATCGACCACGGCAAGTCGACGCTTGCCGACCGGATCCTGGACGAAACCGGGGCGCTCGCCGAGCGCGACCGCAAGGCTCAGTTCCTGGACTCGATGGACCTCGAGCGGGAGCGGGGCATCACGATCAAGGCGCAGACCGTCCGGCTGGACTACAAGGCCGACGACGGGCTGAGCTACATCCTGAACCTCATCGACACCCCCGGCCACGTCGACTTCTCCTACGAAGTGTCGCGTAGCCTGGCGTGTTGCGAAGGCGCGCTGCTGATCGTGGACGCCTCACAGGGCGTCGAGGCGCAGACCGTCGCGAACGTGTATCTGGCGCTCGACGCCGATCTCGAGATTCTCCCGGTCATCAACAAGATCGACCTGCCGGCCGCGGACCCCGAGCGCGTCAAAGCCGAGATTGAGGATGTGATCGGGCTCGACGCCAGCGAGGCGGTGCTCGCCAGCGCGAAGGCCGGCATCGGCATCCACGAAGTGCTCGAGGCCGTCGTGAAAAAGGTCCCACCGCCGGGTGGTGACCGCAGCGCGCCGCTGCGCGCGCTGATCTTCGACAGTTGGTTCGATGCGTATCGCGGCGTGATCAATCTCGTGCGTGTCGTCGAAGGCACGTTAGAGAAGGGCGACGAACTGGTCTGGATGGCGTCCGGCGCGAAGAGCGAAGTCGCGGAGCTCGGCGTCTTCGGCCCCGGACCTCGCCCGGTGAAGAGCCTCGGCGCCGGTGAGGTCGGGTTCGTGATCACGATGGTCAAGGACCTCGGGCTCACGAAGGTCGGTGACACCGTGACCCTCGCGGAACGCCCGGCCGACAAACCGTTGCCCGGCTTCAAGGACGTCCAGCCGATGGTCTTCTGCGGGATTTTCCCCACCGAGACCAAAGACTACGACGAGCTGCGCGACGCGCTGGACAAGCTCGTGCTGAACGATGCCAGCTTCAACTACGAGCCGGAGACCTCCCAGGCACTGGGCTTCGGCTTCCGCTGCGGGTTCCTCGGGCTGCTCCACATGGAGATCATCCAGGAGCGCCTCGAGCGGGAGTACATGCTGGACCTGATCACGACCGCACCGTCGGTGATCTACGAGGTCGAGCTCAAAGACAACACCACGATGCGGATCGAGAACCCCGCGAAGCTCCCGGACATGATGGAGGTGTCGCGGATCCTCGAGCCGTTCATCAAGGCGACGATCCACGTGCCGCCCGATCATGTCGGCCCGGTGCTCGCGCTGTGCGAAGAGCGCCGCGGCACGCAGGTCGATCTGCAGTACAGCGGCAAGAATCGGATCATCCTGACCTACGAACTGCCGATGAACGAGGTCGTCTTCGACTTCTTCGACCGGCTCAAGAGCGTGTCGCGCGGCTACGCGAGCCTCGACTACGAGCCGATCGAGTATCGCCCTGGGGATCTGGTGAAGATGGACGTGCTCGTCAACGCCGAGGCCGTCGATGCGCTGAGCATCATCGTGCACCGCGACTTCGCGTTCCACCGCGGCAAGGGCCTCATCAAGAAGCTCAAAGAGGTCATCCCGCGCCAGATGTTCGAGATCCCGATCCAGGCCGCGATCGGGCAGCGAATCATCGCCCGCGAGACGATCCGCGCGTATCGCAAGAACGTCACGGCGAAGTGCTACGGCGGCGACATCAGCCGCAAGCGAAAGCTGCTGGAGAAGCAGAAGGCCGGAAAGAAGCGTATGAAGATGGTCGGTTCGGTGGAGCTTCCCCAGGACGCGTTCCTCGCGGTGCTGCGGATCAACGACGACTGACGGAGCGATGATGAAGAGCGTACTCGGATTGGCCGACATGTCGCGCGACGAGATCCTCGCGATCCTCGAACTCGCCGCGCAGTTCGTGGGCGAGGACGATGCGCCATGCACGCCGACCCGCTACCAGGACGCCCTGCGCGGCGCGTCGATCGCGCTGATGTTCTTCGAGCCCAGCACCCGCACCCGGGCGAGCTTCGAACTCGCGATCTCGCGCCTCGGCGGCTACCCGCTGATCTTCACCAGCGATGCCAGCAGCATGAAGAAGGGCGAGTCGGAGGTCGACACGTGCCTGAACCTCGCGGCGATGGGGGTCGAGGGCTTCGTGATTCGACACAGTGAGCGGCGCGTGCCGTTCACGGTCGCCGACGCCGTCGACAAGCCCGTGTTCAACGCCGGCAACGGGATCGGCGAGCACCCCACGCAAGGATTACTCGACCTGCTCACGATTCAGCGAACGTTAGGACGCCAGACCCTCGAGGGTGTGCGCGTGGCGATCATCGGCGACATCGTGCACAGCCGCGTCGCGCGCAGCGATGTCTACGGGCTGCGAACGCTCGGGGCTTCTGTCGTTGTTGCCGGCCCCGCGCAACTGCTGCCGACCGACCGTGCGGCATGGGACGTGGACTTTGCGACAGAGCGCGATGCCGCGCTCGATGGTGCGGACTTCGTGATCATGCTCCGCGTGCAGCGCGAGCGCATCCATTCCGAGGCCGTGGATACTGACGCCTACGTGCGCGAATGGGGCGTCGATGAGAACGTCGTGGAGACGCGGATGAAGCAGGGCGCGTGGATCATGCATCCCGGTCCCGTGATGCGAGGCGTGGAGCTGTCCGGGCGTGTCGCGGATTCCAGCCGGAGCTTGATCCTGCGGCAGGCGGCGTACGGTGTCGCCAGCCGGCAGGCAGTGCTCCTTCACGCGATGGGGCGCGCATGAACGAGCCTGCGATCTTGGTACTCGCCGACGGGACGGTGTTCGAGGGCGTCGCGTTCGGGGCGGACACGCGCGGCTACGGCGAGCTGGTGTTCAACACGAGCATGTGTGGCTACCAGGAGATCCTCAGCGATCCGTCCTACGCGGGGCAGATCGTCACGCTGACGACGCCTCACGTCGGAAACTACGGGACCAACGCACGAGACCTCGAGTCCGACGGCATCAAGGCCGCAGGATTGGTGGTGCGGTCTTTGAGTGACGAACCGTCCAACTGGCAGTCCGAGCAGAGCCTGCACGCGTGGCTGACCGAATCGGGGGTCTGCGCGATCGGCGAGATCGATACGCGGTCGCTGACGCGAAAGCTGCGGTCCGGCGGCGTGCTCGCCGCGGCGATCGCACACGGTAAGACGCGCGCCGACGCGCCGGCCGTCTTGGCGGAGCTGAACGCGCAGCCCGCTTATGGCGCCGTGGATTGGGTCGCCAAGGTCGCGGCGCGCGAGATGGTCACGGTGACGATGGACGAGGCGGGCATCCTGTCGATGCGGCCGCGCGCGACCTCGGACACCGCGGCCGGCGTCGCCGTGCTCGACTATGGCGTCAAGTACAGCATCCTGCGGAACCTGCTCGAGCGAGGGCTCGCCGTGACGCTGGTGCCGCCCACGGCGACCGTGGCGGACGTGCTGGCGCTGAAACCCGCCGGGGTACTCGTCTCCAACGGGCCGGGCGACCCCGCGCTGCTCACCGAGACCGCGCAGCGCTTGTGCGCACTGGCCGAAGCGGTGCCGACGTGGGGCATCTGTCTGGGGCATCAGCTGCTGGCGCAGGCCTTTGGGGCCCGAACCTTCAAGCTTTCCTTTGGGCATCGCGGGCCCAATCAGCCCGTGCTGGACCGCGCGTCGGGTCGGGTCTTGATCACGAGTCAGAATCACGGCTACGCCGTGGACGCCGACTCGATCCCGGAGACGCTGAGCGTCACGCAGCACAACCTGAACGACAACACCGTCGAGGCGTTTCGACATCGCACGCTGCCGGTCCACGCGGTGCAGTACCACCCCGAAGCGGGGCCGGGACCGCACGACGCCGCGCCGTTTTTCGACGAATTTCGGGACGTTCTGAGTGAATCCCTCTAGAAGTTGATCATGTCTGACGAGCCCAGCCACGAAAAGCCCCCCAGCGAAGACGAGGGGGATGACCAGCCGGAGTCGCCCGCTGCGCCGGACGAGGGGGTCAAGGCGAACGGCGAATCGGATCACGAAGAGGGGGCCGCGGAAGAGCCGGCCGCCGAAGAGCCCGTCGCCGAAGAGCCCGTCGCCGAAGAGCCCGTCGCCGAAGGTCCCGTGTCCGAAGCGGGCGAGGAGCCCCCGCCCGTCGCGGCGGCGTCAGCACCGCTGAGCACGCTCCGCGACATCGCGATGCCGCTGGGCGCGCTGTTCATCCTGGCGACGATCCTCATCACGTTTCGGCAGGTCCTGCTCCCGTTCATCCTCGCGTGCGCCCTGGTGTACCTGATGGAGCCGGTGATTCGGCTCGTGACGCGACGCCCCGGGCGACCACGTGGACTGCCGCGATGGGCGGGTGCGGTCGTCGTGTACCTCAGCTTCATCCTCGTGATCACGACGTCCGTCGTCTTCGTGGTCCCGACGTTTGTGGCCGAGATCGTGCGATTCGCCGAAGAAGTTCCGCACCTGGTGCAGGACTTCCGGACCGAAAAACTGCCGGGGTTGAACGAGAACCTTCAAGATTTTCTGCGGAACTATCTGCCGGCGACGCCCGATTCCGCGGACGCGTCCGGCGAGCACTTCGCCGTCGCCCAGGCCGCGATCCTGAGCGCGCGCAAGGTGGCCGCCGCGCGCTCTACAGCGTTCGGGATGGTGCAGAGCAGTGTGCGGTTCGCCGCGGGTACCCAGGTGGAGTGGCACGCCGAACCGTCGCCGGAGAACGAGGTCGGCGGGTCGTATGTCCTGGTGCCCGCCAAGCGTCCGCCGCGGACGCACTTCACCCTCGACGACGCGCTGCATTCGGGGGGCTGGGTCTACGGCCATGCTGCGATGAGCGGCTTGCTGGTGGAGCCCGTTGGTGGCGGCGCGCTGCGGCTGAACCTCAACGAGGTCGCGATCGACGTCGAGAAGGTCAGCGATTCGGCGTGGGTCATTCGACAGAAAGACGCCGCGTCGATCCCGGTGAAGAGCTCGTCGTCCTCGATCGAGATCGACAAGATGTTCGACCTCGAGGAACGCCTCGACGAGCTGATTCAGAACCTCGTGTCGACCTCTAGCGAGCGACTCGCCAGCGTGATCGAGTTTGCCCAGAAGTTCGTCGTGGGGGTCGTGGGCACGTTCGTGGGGGTGCTGCTCACGCTGATGGTCGCGGGCTTCATCTCGATCGACCTGCCGCGGGTCCTCGCCTACATGCGCAGCCTCGTGCCGCGGCACATGCGGCTGGGCTACGATGTCCTGCTGGAGCAGCTCGACGCGGGGTTGGCGGGGGTGGTTCGCGGGCAGCTTTTGATCTGTGTCGTGAACGGATTACTGACCTACGTCGGCCTGTTGATCATCGGCATCAAATTTCGGGTGTTGCTGGCTGTCATTGCGGCTATACTCAGCCTCATCCCTGTATTTGGTACGGTGCTGTCGACGATTCCGATCGTGCTGATCGGGCTGACGCAGGGTGCGTCAGAAGGCCTGATGGCCTTCCTATGGATTCTCGGGATTCACGCGCTCGAGGCCAATTTGCTGAATCCGAAGATCATTGGCTCCTCGGCACACATTCATCCGGTGATTGTCATCTTCGCATTGCTCGCTGGTGAGAGCGCGTACGGTCTGGTTGGGGCATTGCTTGCGGTGCCGACAGCGTCCATACTGCTCACGCTGTTCAATTTTGTACGCACGCGCGCGTGGACACAGGCCGAAGGGCTTGAGCCGTCTCCCTGACGGTCGAGGAACGAGATGGATCTCGAATTCTGGGCGACGACCGACGTAGGGCGCGTCCGAGATCACAACGAGGATAACTTCCTCATCGACAAGCGGCTGCAGCTGTTTGTCGTGTGTGATGGCATGGGCGGTCACGCCGCCGGCGAAGTCGCCAGCGCGATGAGCGTGCAGATCGTGCGGGAAGTCCTGCGCGAGCATGCCGAGATCTTCGATCGCCTCAACGAGGACCCCGAGAGCCTCGCCCACCGAAAGTCCGTCCTCACGCTGGTCGAACACGCGATCCACGAAGCGTGCGCCCGCATCTTCCATGCCGCGGTCGAAGACCCGGCCAAAAAGGGGATGGGCACGACCTGCAGCGTGCTGCTGTTGGCCCAGGGGCGCGGATTCATCGGCCACGTCGGCGACTCGCGCATCTACCTGTACCGGCAGAACGCGATCCATCAGGTCACCGAGGACCACTCGCTCATCAACGAGATGATTCGCCTCGGCAAGATCAAAAAAGGCGAAGAGCACAACCTGCCGCACAAGAACGCCGTGACCCGCGCGGTCGGCGTCAACGAGTTCGTCGACGCGGAGACCTGGGAACTCGACGTCTTCAAGGGAGACTGTTTCCTGCTCTGCTCGGACGGCCTCAGCGGATACTTCAAGGACGACTCGCAGATCGTGGCGCTGGTCGACCAGGAAGACATCAAGAAGATTCCCCAAGATTGCATCGACTTCGCCAATCGCGGCGGAGGCAAAGACAACATCACCGCGATCGCGATTCGCGTGAAGGGGACGCAGAAGCACACCGGCAACCTGCAGCAGAAAATCGAAGTGATGCGCGCGAACTCGATTTTCCGCTACCTCAGCCAGAAAGAGCTCGTCCAGGTCATCAGCCTGTCCGAGAGCGAGTCCGTCGAAGCCGGCGATTGGGTCTTCGAGAAGGGGGCGGACCCCGGCGCCATGTACCTGATCGTCGAAGGGACGGTGGCTCTCGTGCGCGACGAGAAGGACCTCAGTCTGGGGCCGGGCGAAGTGGTCGGCGAGATGGCGATGATCGACGAGACGCCCCAGGAGTTGGGCGCCCGCGCGCTCGAAGACTGTGAGTTCCTCGTCATTCGGCGCGACCGGTTCATGGGACTGCTGCGCTCCGATGAGAGCCTCGCCGTGAAGCTGCTCTGGAACTTCCTGCAAGTGTGGACGTTCCGACTGCGCAAGTTCTCCTACGAGCAGCAACGCTCACGCCCGCGGGGGATCGACGAGTCGACGCCCCCGTCGGGCAATCTGGCCTTCGCGGATGACCGCAAGGACGACGCCCCGGAGTCCGATCCGAGCGATGACGCCGAAGCGGCCGAGGAAGCGGACGTCGACGCCACGGTGCGGTCGGCGGGCGCGACGACGGCGAAGGCGCTCAAAGACAAGCTGCGCCACTCCGCGATGGCCGGAGAGCTGTCCGCGGAACGCCGCGAGGCCCGCACGATGCCCGCGGATTCGTCGATCGCGCCGCGCATGGCACAGCGCGCGACGCTCGACCCGGACAAGACGGTGCCTGACAGCGGTCTCGGAGCGATGGCGTGGGATGACATCATTCCGCCGGACCTGCTCGAAGACGAAGAGTCGCTGCGCGAGACGATGCAGATGGATCGCGACACCGGGGCGATGTCGCCGACGCAGAGCCGGCGGGAGTCGACCTCGTCGGAAGCTCGAAACGGCGGCCTCGGCAAGCCGATTAGCGGCGAATCGACCACGCGCTCGACGACCCCTCAGGCCCAGGTGCTCAAGCGCACCAAGCTCGTCGTCGGCGAGGGTGAGTTCGACGCTAAAGAGCACACCCGCACCCGTGACGTGAAGCCTCTCAAGAAGAAACCGGATACGACGCTCGAGCTGGAAATCGACGATGATAACGTCGAGGAAATCAACTAGTGCACCTGCCCAGAAGTCCCGCCCCACCCTCGGCGAGGGCGGCGCGACGAGGTCGAAGCAGTCCGACGCAGGCGATGCTCCGGCATCGTCGAGGAGGACGGCGATGAGATCGTCGCGAGGAACCGGCGAGGTTGGGGCGAGACTTCTGGCCAGGTGCACTAGCCCGATCGTGCTTGGATTGCTCGGTGCGCTCGCGTTGACGAGCTGTCACACGCGCGAAGTCGGCGGCACGGGCGGCGAGATCGGGGCGCTCGTGTTCAGCGACGACTTCGAGCGCGCGGAGATCGGCGACGCGTGGACCCGCGGAAGCGGCGAGGCCGGCACCGGGCAGTGGGCGATCAAAGATGGTTGGGTCACGGGGAGCATGCTCAAGAACGACCCGCTGTGGCTCGCGACACCGCTGCCGCGCAAGGTGCGGATCGAGTTCGACGCCAAGGCGCTGACCGCCACTGGGGATCTCAAGGTCGAGGTGTTCGGCGACGGCGAGAATCACGCGTCGGGCTACATCTTGATCTTCGGGGGATGGAACAACACCCTCGATGTCATCGCGCGCCTCGATGAGCACGGTGACGATCGCCTGACGCGCACCAGCCAGAAGGTCGTCCCGAACCAGGTGTACAAGATGGCGGTGGAGCGCTCCGGCTCCGCGATCAAGTGGTTCGTCGACGGTGAACTCTTCATGACGTACCCCGACGATGAGCCGCTTGTGGGGCCGTCGAACGCTCAGTTTGCGTTCTCGAATTGGCTCGCGGGCGTCGCGTTCGACAACGTGAAGGTCTATCGACTGCGATCGTGACCGAGTTTGCAACGCATCGCGTGATCGCGGACCGTGACGGCGTGACCCGAATCATCCTCACATTGCTGGCGCTGACGTTCTGGTCGTGCAGTGGGATCTCCAACCCCGACGCCGACGGCGGGCTCTTGCGATCGTGTCAGACCGCCACGGACTGCCGGACCGGCGAGCAGTGCGTCTCGCGCCGCTGTATCCTGCGTCCGAGTTCCCCCGACGGAGGTCTGACGGATCTCGGCGCGGATGCGGGGGCGGACCTCGGCGCCGATTTCGGGCGCGCGGATATGGGTGGCGGCAACGATGTCGATCGCGACGGCGTGCCCGATGCGGTGGACAACTGCGTCGATGTCGCGAACCCCGATCAGCTGGACGACGACGGCGACGGCGTCGGCGATGCCTGCGACAACTGCCCGGTGCTCGCCAACGCCTGGCAGACCGACGTCGACGGCGACGGTTGGGGAGATGGCTGCGACAGCTGCCGGCGCGTGCCCAACCCCGACCAACTCGCCAACACCTGCGCGGACCCGTCCGCCGACTACGACGGCGACGGGATCGCCAACGTCTCCGATACCTGCCCGACGGTGCGCGACCCGCAGCAGGTCGACTCGGACGGCGACGGGTTCGGGGACCTCTGCGACAACTGTCCGGAGGTTGCGAATGCGGGACAGCGCGACGCGAATCACAACGGCAAGGGCGACGCCTGCGAGCGGATCGAGGGCTTGAGCGTGGCCGGTGAAGCGCCCGACGCCGATCGAGACGGGTGGCCCGACGAGATCGATCCGTGTCCAACCGTCAAACAGGACGGCCTCGACGACGCCGACGGCGACGGAGTCGGCAATGCGTGTGACCCGTGCCCGCTACTCGCCGGCGAGCTGGACTGCGCCCTCGACGGGGACCCCGACGGGGACGGGACGCCACGCGGGCGCGACAACTGCCCGATGTTGGCGAATCCCGGACAGCTCGACACGGATCGCGACGGGGTAGGGGACCGCTGCGACCAGAAACAGAATCGCGGCGATGCCGACGGGGACGGGGTGTGGGACCTGCTGGACAACTGCCCGAGGAGCCCCAATGCCAATCAGCTCGACGACGACATCGATGGGGTGGGCAACGCGTGCGACGGTGACGACGACGATGACGTCGACGGCGACTCGATCCAGAACGCCGACGACAATTGCCCGTGGATCGCGAACCCCGATCAGTTCGACACGGATCTCGATGGCGCGGGCGACGTCTGTGACGCGTGCCCGTTCGCACCGGACGCGGGGGCCGTCGATGACGGAGCCTGCCTCGCCGATTTCGATTCCGACCTGATCGACACGCGTGTGGACAACTGTCCGCGGGCGCCAAACCCCGACCAGCGTGATCGCAACGGGGATGGCGTGGGCGACGCCTGTGTGGTGGGAGAACTCGCCGACACCGACGGTGACGGCGTCGCCGATGTCGACGAGCCCTGCCGCGAGCTTCCCGGTCCCGACTGCGGGAACGACCGCGACGCCGACGGGGTCCGCGACTACGACGACAACTGTCCGGATGTACAGAACGCCTTACAGGAAGATGGCGACAACGACGGCTTTGGCGACGCCTGCGACCTCTGCCCGACACTCCCAGACCCGTTTCAGGAGCAGGTTGGCGGCGCTGGCACGGCGTGCACCAACGATCGCGACGGCGATGGCGTTTCCAACCTCCTCGACAACTGCCCGGACGTGTCGAATCCGTTCCAGTCCGACGTCGACCAGGACGGGACCGGTGACGTGTGCGATCCGTGTCCGTTGGTGGCCGACGCGCGCCGGACGCTGCCCGACGCCGACGCAGCATGCCGCCTCGACTTCGATGGTGATGGCATCACCGATGCCCTCGACAACTGCCCGTCGGCCCGAAACCCCAATCAGCTCGATGTCGACGCCGACGGGATTGGTGACGAGTGTCAGCGGGATCGAGACGGCGATGGGGTCGACGACCTGTGGGACAATTGCCCGTCCACGCCCAACGCCGATCAAGCGGCCTGGTATGGCGCGGGTCCCGGCAACGCTTGCTGGCGCGATCGGGATCGCGATCAGATTCCCGATCAGCTCGACCCGTGCCCCGACTGGTGGAGCCGAGGCCGGGCCTGCCCGCCGGTTCAATAGTCGGGTAGCGTCCGGATTTCGTGGGTGTGCCCGGCATCGACGAGCACCCAACCATCGCCGCGCGGCTCAATCGCTTCGGCGAGCTCGTAGTACGCGGCACGCTTAAAGCGTGCCCGAAAGGCGCCGCCCTTTACATCGCAGTACAGGCGCCCATGCGGCGCATACACGAGGCTCACGTACTGCAGATCCTCGTCGGTGCCGTCGGAGAGCCAGATGTGCGCGCGCTCCGATTCGCTGCGCTGGATGCGTTCCACGAAGTACGGGGTGTCGTCGACCTCGATCGGATACGTGAACGGGCCGACTTCGAGCACCCAGGTTCCGCCGGCGGTGCGGCCGATACTTCGGTTGAACAGCGCGATGATCTTGGGGTTGTCGAAATCGAGCCCTTCATGGGTCCACTGTCCCTCGGCGCTCAGGCGGATATCCTCCAGTTGTGCTCCGCGGCGCAGAAACGCTTTCACGGCTTCGGGGAGGGTTTCGTCGATCTCGTCCGTCATCGGTCCACCTGCGGACCCGCGGGCGTGATGCGCCAGATCTGCGAGCCGAGCGGGTAGTCTGCGGTTTCGGCCCGGATGCGGGCGGCCTCGGTCAGTCGACCCACGCTGTCCGCGTGTTTCACGGCGAGCAGGATGTCGGGGTGCGGCGTCGCGAAGCGCCAGTTGGCGTCCACTTCGCTGAAGAACACGTCCGCGGCGACGAGCAACCTCGCGGCGTCGTGTCCGTCTCCGGTCTTGAGCTCGAGGACGTCGGGCAGCTCGGTCGGTCGCCAGTCCGCATGGCGCGTCGCGTGAAACAGCAGACTGCGACCCGCGGAGACGATCCGGTCGTGGGTCGCGCCCCAGTCGGCGACGTGCGCGGCGGTCAGAGGCCTCACGCCCCGGCCGAGCCGCAGAATCCAGCCGAACACGAGTTCCTCGCCGTCCAGCGGCGTCACCCAAGCCGGTTCGCCGCCCGTGGCATCCTCGACGCCACGAGCGAATGCGGCGCCCTCGACGGTGGGAAAGATCGATCCAGCCGACTCCACGAACGTCCATGCCCGGGCCTTGCTGTGGCGCGGCTCCAGCAGGGTGGTCTCCACGCCGCTCCCCCAACTGGCGACGTCACTGCGCCGCGTGTCGTCACCGCGGCTGCTCAGCCAATCCACCATCGCCGTCGGGTCGATATTGACGGAATGGGCGAGCGGTCCGCTCCCCTTGCGAACGTTGAGCGATCCGGCGACCTCGTCGACCTGGAGCCCTCGGCGCCGCAGCTCATCTGTGAGTTCAGTGCTCATCACGACACACTTATCAGTTTCTCGACGACTTCGGCAGCGTCGAACTCGGCGGCGGTGCCGCACGTCTCTCCGACCACGACACCACTGGGGCGAAGCCCGTACAGCCGCCTCGACAACGGCAGCGTGGATCGTCGCAGCTCGCCGTGGACGGCCCGCCGCAGCGCGGCGCCGGGACGTCCGCCGTCCTGCGGCCGCCACACGAGGAGCGTGTCGTAGTCCGTCACGGCGAGCACGCCGCGGTCTCGTGCGGCGTCGTAGTCGAAATCGGGCAGCAACGTCGCGACGCTACTCGCCAATCCGCCCGTCGTTCGAAACACGCTCAGCCGCCCGGCGCCCACGACCTCGGTCCGTTCGGGGCGCAGCTGGTACGCGCGGTAGAAGAGCGCCCGTCGCGCGTCCTCGATCGCGCGAGCGGCAGGACCGCGCTTCAGATCGCTCGCCGTCGCGAACACGGTGTCCTTGGCGACTTCGTGCACGTAGATCAGCGAAAACGGAGTCCGTGGCAGCCACGCGGGGCCGGCCGCTGCGACCCCTGCGATACGCGCCGCGAGTGCCGCCGCCGCGCGGGGTACGAGGCGCTGGATGAGGTCCAACGGGGGCACCACCTGGCTCCCGGTATCGAAGCGCAGCCGGTCGATACCCAGCCGGGCACCGAGGCAGGCGATCAACAACGCGTTGCGCTCCTCGGGAAGGCGGTCGTCGAGGCCCAGTCCCAGCCGAACCACGGTGTCGGCGCGCCGAAACGTGCTGGTCTGGCCGTCGCCGTCGTACGCCAGCCCGAACAACCGCGCGGTCTCCGCGACGCTCATGCTTCGATGCGTTCTTCGAATACGTGCTCGCGCCAGTGCACGAACGCATTGGCGTGGGCCTCGAACAGGTGCGTCTCGATCTTGGTGAGGGCGCCGTCCTCGATGTGATAGACGTTGAACTTCCCGCCGAACTCCTCCCGGGAGTAGTGCGCCGTCGACGTGCTTCCCGCCTCGCAAACCCGCAGCGTGCCGGGGCCTCCGAGGTGCGGGAACTCCAGCGTCGCGAAGTGGTGGTTGTGTCCGTGGATCGCGAGGTCGACGTTTCCGTGGCGCAGCACCCGCAGCACCTCTTTGGCGTTGATCAGCCGGCGAATGTAGTCGAACTTCGAGTGCTCGAACTGCGTCAGGGGGTGGTGGATCATCACGACCTTGAACCGGTCGCGGACCTTGGGATCGGCCAGCAACGCCTCGGTGGCGACCAGCTCGTCGTCGCGCACTCGTCCCGTGGCGTACAGCGGTAGCGTGGGGATCCCGGAGTTCAGGCCCACGATCGCAACATCATCGCCCCGAAGGTGGCAGAACGGGTAGCCCGACGGCTGTTGATACGCCGGCAGGTCACTCTGTAGGTAGGCGTCGAAGGTCGTCTCGAAGCGCCGCTCTCGTTCGGCATCGGCGGTGTAGTAGTCATGGTTGCCGGGGATGATCGACACGCGGTCCGAGCCGCCGCTGATGGCGTCCACGACACGCCGCGCGGCCTCGAACTCCGAGGGCAAGGCGAGGTTCGTGAGGTCGCCCGTGATCGCGATGTGATCGACGCCGATCTCATCGAGTCGACTCAGCGCCTTCTCGATCACCGCGACCTGATGACGCTTCCCGCGCTTCACGAGGAGGTTTGTCCCGCCGATGAGCCGCTTATTGAGGAAGTGCCAGGGGCGTACGTCGGCGATCTCCAAGATGTGGAGGTCCGAAATGTGTCCGAGCTTCAAGGTCTCACCGAGGTCAGGGGACGATCGTAATCGGAACCGTCACAACGTTGTTGGACGTGTTCAGGTCGCCCGTCGTTCCGGCGGGATCGACGACAACATGGATGTAGCGGGTTCCCGCGGTCGCGGCCACGGGCACGTTCGCGCGGTCGTCGACCGCCACCACGGAGTTCCCCGGCACGTTCGGCGCCGCAAACATCCCCAGCGAGATGTCCGTCGCGGGAGCTCGGGTGGACGTCGTGCCATAGAACACCTGGTAGGGCGGGGTGGTTGCAGCGATCGAACGCAGGTTCGACAAGTTGAACGCGAACCGCACTTCGTCACCGGCGCGATACGAACCGGGGCCGAGCACCAGACTCGTCGGGGCGAGATCGACGCCGCCGAGCCCCGTTTCACTGAGCCTGTACGTCACGTTTCGCGTGGCACCCGCGACCGTCACCTGTACGAAGTACGTACCGGTCGTCGGCGCGACATAGTTCGAGATCGTGGCGGCCGGGACTCCCGGACCAGTCTCCTTGTTCGGTCCCGGCGTCTGGTTGGGCAGGTACAGCTGCAGCCGCAACGTGCCCGATTGCGAGGTCGGGGCTTTCGTCGCGGTGAACGACACCTGTTGGCCGGCGGCGAGGTTCACGAAGTAGTAGTCCGTGTCCGAGGCCGGGCACCGATCCAGCGACGCCGTTTGGCCGATCGCGGCGGTCAGGCTGGACGCGGTGGCGAAACTGTCGTTGGGCTCGAAGATCGACGAACAGAGCAGGGTGGGGTCGACGTCCTCGACGTTGACCGTCATCGAGTACGTCGTCTGCAGGTCTGGGTTCAGTGTCACGACGTAGGCGCGGATCGTGAAGCACTGGTCGCCGTTGACGAAGTCCCAGGAGACCTGCTCGACGTCGACGCCGGTGTTCGCGCTGCTGTCGATCACGAGCGACTGATCGCTGAGCAGCTCGAGGTCGATGTCGCCGTCGGCGTCGGCAAAGTTGACCGTCACGTCGAAGCGCTTGCCCGTCGGAAGGCACAGTCGATAGTAGTCGTCCTGGACCGCGCAGGCCTGCAGGTTGCTGAACGAGCCCGCCGTAATCGTCTTGGCCTGCCCGAAGCTGTCGTTGGGCTCCAAGGGGTCGAAGCACTCCGTGACCACCGAGATACGGCGGGACAGCACCCGACTGTTCGACGGATCGGTGTCCGCGATCGAACCTTGCGGGTCGAGCACGGCGAAGATCCAGTAGTCGCCATCGGGGACCGTCGTGGGCAGCGTCGCCGTGACGTTGATGTCCAGAATCCCGCCGGCGGAGACCGACGCGACCTGTTGACTGCCGATGAGCGTGTTGTTGCCGTCCGTCGCGGTGCTCGCGTCGGGGGTCAGGTAGAGTTCGACGTCGAAGGCGCCCGACGCCACCGCGCCGAGGTTGTAGATGCGCATCGACGTCGTGAGTGCGGCACCGATCGAGAACGTGTCGCCGAACGGCAGCACGAAGTTGCGAGGCAGGACGTCGATCCCCGCCGAGCGCGGCAGGATGTCGACGTTCGCGGTGTAGAAGTTTCGGTCGGCGGCCGTCGCGCCGCATACGCGCACGATGTAGCGGCCGGCCTGCGCCACGAGGAACGTCGCAACTTCCTGGACGTCGTTGGCGTTGTTGGTGCTCAGAACCTGAAGCCCCGACGGGTCGAACAACGTCGTGAGCAGCTTGCCTTTGGACGTCTCGAACGACGTCGTGAAGACGAGGCTGTCGCCGGCCAGCAGCTCCGCGCCCCAGTAGTCGCAGTTGCCGGTCGTACAGATCGCGGCCTGCGTCAGTCCTTCGGGCAACGTGACCGCCGACAGCGGCACGTCGTTGGGTTCGAAGGCGTCTTCGGTGCATTGGCAGAACGGTCCGGACACCGTCGTGGTGTTGGAGCCGGCCTGGCGGTTGTTCGTCTCGTTGAGCTCCGGCAGCCGATTGTCGATATCGGTCTCGATGCCGAAGACGTAGCGATCCTGGAACTGCCGGCATGATGCGGTCACCTCGTAGGTGATGTCACGACAGTTCGCCGCTCCCGGCAGCACGTTCGGCACATCGACCACCAGCACCGGAGCGCCGGTGTAGTCGACCTGGGTGCCGGGGTTCATGAAGATGTTCGCCTTCGTGGGTCCGGATGGGTTCGCGCCCTGCACGCAGAAGCGCGCGACGAGCGAGATCGGATCGGACTCGACGACCGTCGCGGGAACCGTGAGCGACTCGACGTACAGATCAACGTCCGCCTCATCGGTGACCGTGATCGCGGTGGGGTAGATGTACGCGTTGTTGGAGCGAAACGGCTCCTGAAGCGCGTTCAACGGGTCGCAGACGATGTAGAAGAAGTAGACGCCCGGCGGGTACAAGCCCGGAACCGTGATCGGCGTGTCGACGAGTGTGTTGGCGCCGGCGGCCAAGGACGGCACGTTGATGTTCGTCAGCCGGGGATCGGTCATCGTGGCGACGCGTGGCCCCGCACCGAGGTAGATGCCGCAGAAGAACGAGCCGACGTTGACGGTGCCCTCGTTGGCGATCTCGGCGTTGATGTTCAACGTGCCGTTGAGGAACGTGCTGTCCGGGGAGACGGCGAAGCTGCGCACGACGATGTCGGGGCCTTCGACCGGCTCGTCGGTCACGAGAATCGGAAACTCGCTGACCAAGATGTTGTTGTCCGGATCGGCATCGGCGTCGGCGGACTCCACGACGGTGATCACCCAGACCTCGATGTCGCCGTTCGTCGGGACAACCTCTTGACCCACTGGCAACACCAGCTGGTGGGGACCCACGTCGACCGTCGTGTTCGCGAAGACATCGAACGGTGCGGTGGTATCGAGCAGCCGGTCCGTCGCCGTATCGAGGTCGGGG
Organism: Bradymonadaceae bacterium; assembly: GCA_041601915.1. Lineage (GTDB taxonomy): Bacteria > Myxococcota_A > Bradymonadia > Bradymonadales > Bradymonadaceae > JBFIHF01. Next base: position 29,001 of record JBFIHF010000006.1, on the reverse strand, counting down.
TCGCCCACCGAGAGGTACGTCTTGACGACGACGTCAAACGCGTCCTGGCCGCCCTCGTTGCAGACGACCAGCGCGCGCGTGATCGTGCTCAGCTGGGGGAAGGCGCGGTCCGGCGAGACGTAGAGCTGTCGCGCACACGTATCGGGTAGCGCGTCCTCCGGGTTCTCGACACGCACGATCGCGTTGCTGACGTCGATGTTGCTGTCGCGGTCGGTGTCCGCGATGCGCTCCCGCGGATCCAACTGGGTCACGATGTAGTAGTCCCCGCTGGGCAGATCGGCGGGAATCGTGACGCTGAACGCGGCGCTGCGCTCTTGCCCCGATCCGATCACCGGTTCGTCCACACCGTCGGGCGCGATCTCCTCGACGCCGAGCGGGATCAACGTCTCGATCCGCTCCGCGGAGACGCTGGGTGACTCGGAAATGAACGCCGCGACTTCAAAGGGAGTGAACACCTCGGCGGCGGTCGTGTTGCTGACCTTGAACGAAATCTGGAGGTCCGCACCCACACGAATGTTCGCCGGCGCACCGCGCGTCTCCGAAATGACGAGATCGACTTCGGAGTAGATCCGCAGCGGTGCGACCGCGTTGCCGACCGTCTTGTCGTCGAAGATCGCGGACACTTCGATGTCGTACTGACCCGGCAACTCGTAGGCGTGGGCGGCTTCGCCGCTGGTGCCTTCGCCGGTCGTGCGCGTCCCATCGCCGAAGTTGACCTCCCACGACATGCCATCGGCGTTGGTCCCGGTGCCGGGCTCGATGGTGAACATGACCGAGATCGGCACCCCGGGATAACCCGCCGCGGGATCGACCTCGTCGATCGTGACCGCAGCCTCACCAGTGTCTCCGTTAGGACCACAACCGCCGCAGCTACTGGCCGCGACGGAAAGAACGAACAACGCGCAAAAAGCCAGTCGAACCATGAATTGCACTCTCGATCTCCCGACCTCGGACTGAACTTCGACCGCTCGGGACTCCGTTTCATCCCGCCAAATTCCCGTGATCGGGGTTCGCGTGGCGTTCGGCTTTGACCCACAAAAATGGGTATCAGCAAGGAGCGCACATCTTTATCAATGGCCCGATCAAATGCAAGCACGGCGGTCCGGCGCCTTGACGTCAACGAAGACCGCGCGGTAGTTTGGCGTGCATTACGTTGCCGGCTCATGCCCACTGCGGCACCGGAGGTTTGTCTTGGCCGACAAGAAGCCCGATTTAAGTGATTTGAAAGCGCGTCTGGGTCTTACAAAGCCCGCACCCGCTGCGCCGCCTCCCGCGGCAGCCCCCCCCGCGGCCCCCGGACCACCGGCCCACGCCCATCATCCGGGCCCTCCGGCATCGGCGGGACCGCCCCACAGCTCGGGTCCGCCCAGCGCCGGGCCGCCCAGTGCGGGCCCCCCGCACGGGGCGCCGCCGACCGCGGCCGCGCCGCCGCTGTCGGCCGGACCTCCGCGGAGCGCGAAACCCGCCGTGAGCCAGCCGCGCACGACGACGACGACCAGCGGGCCCACGTATGCGGGCAATGCCGCGAGCGCGTCGATCGATCTCAGCGCGATCGGCGGCGGTGGCTTCGAAGCGGGCAAGACGTTCTCCGCGCCGGTGATCGGTGCGTTGGTCGTCGCGACCTTCATCGGCGCGGCGTTCATGTGGGCGATCATGTCCAGTTGGAACGCGAATCAACTCCTCGAGATCCAACAGAACGACGCGATCAAGCTCCGCGATGCGGCGCGACCCAAGATCGCGGCCTTCACGGAACTCGCGGAAAAGATTGCCAAGATGCCCACCGTGTCCCCGGATTTCGACGCCGCCGACGCCCTCACGACGGCCGACTTCGCGATCTCCGGCGCGGTGTTGTCGAATGTGACGATCCCGCTGCCCGGCACCACGACGGACAGCGTCTCCACCTACGCCGCCGACAGCGCTCAGCTCAAGCAGATGCTGGCCGATCACAAGCGCTATACCAACGGCGTGGATCGCGACGAGCTGACGAAGCTGATGGAAGACAACAAGGCCGTCGAAGAGAACGCCGGCTTTGGTATCGTGATCAACCCCCAGGCGATCGCGGACAAGTGGGACAAAGACGACTACCGCCCCCAGATGGGCACCCTCGTCGGCTTCAAGAAGGTGATCGAGGAGTCCAAGAAGGTCGAGATCGCGATCCTTCCTGCCGGCGATATCCGTCAGGTGCCGCTCAACGAGTTCATCCCGATCGACAAAGCCCAGATCCTCAAGGCGGGCGGGCAGAACGCGATGCAGCGGTACGCCTATCGCGTGAAGAACATCAAGTTCCAGGCGAACAAGATTTCGCAGTACACGGAGTCGCTGCTGACTTCGCTGGACATTGCCGCAGGTAACGCGCCCGCAGCCGCGGCGGCACCCGTCGAGGAGGCCGCCGAAGAACCCGCTGCCGCGCCGCCCACGGAAGAAGCGGCTGAAGAAGAAGAGCCGCCGGCGGAGTAGCAGCGGTTGGCGACGTCGGTACCCACCACAATTCTCGAGGTGTTCGAGAGTCGCGTGAATCAATCGTCGGCGCGCCCCGCGTTGCGCCGGCGCATTGAGTCGGTCTGGACGTCCGTTTCGTGGAAAGAGTGGTGGGAAGCGTCAGAGCGGCTCGCGGCCGGGCTCATCGAGGTGGGTGTTCAGGCCGGCGATCGGGTGCTGCTGCTCAGCGAAACGCGCGTGGAGTGGGTGATCTGCGACATGGCGATCCAGATGCTGGGCGGGGTGACGGTCCCCGTGTATCCCTCGCTGGGCCCCGTTCTCGTTCAACACATTGCGCTGGATAGTGGAGCGGTCGCAGCGATCGTGTCCGATCCGATCCAACTCGACAAGCTCGTCGAGCATCGCCAGACGCTGTCCGCGCTGCGCAGCGTGTTCTGGATCGAACGCGAGGCGGTGCGAGCTCAGGCCGACTTTCGAGGCCGATTTGGGGCGCGCATCGATGAGGTGCTCGGCGATCTCGATCCCTGGAATCGCTCCCTCGAGCAGCTAGCCGCAAACGGGCGCCGGGTGCTCGCGGCCGACGGCTCCGTGGTCTCGCGCCGCCGCCGTCACGTCCGATCCGAAGATGTGGCCACGATCGTGTACACGTCCGGGACGACCGGGGAACCGCGGGGCGTCATCCTGACGCAGCGCAACCTCGTCGCGCAGGTCCTCGCCCTCGCCGATCTCCAGATCTTCGCCGAGGACGACGTGCAGGTGCTGTTCCTGCCGCTCGCCCACATCTTTGCGCGCGTGCTCTACCTCGCGGCGGTGGGGTACGGGATCGAGACCGCGGTTCCCGACGACATGCGCAACCTGTTGGCCGACATGCAAGAGGTCGAGCCGACCTTCTTCGCGGCCGTCCCGCAACTGTTCGACCAGGTGCGAGCCAAGATCGAGCGCGACGGCGCCCACGGGCCGCTCGGCGGACAGATCTTTCGGGTCGCCGGGCGCCTCGGAACCGCGGCAGATCGGGCGCAGCAGACCCTCGTCCCGACGCGGCGCGCCGATCGAATCGGGCGCACCATCTTGGATCGCATTCGGCCGGACCGCGCCCGACAGCTGTTCGGCGGGCGGGTGCGGTTCGCGATCAGCGGCGGGGCGCCACTGAGCGGGGAGACGCTCGACTTCTTCGCCAGCTTTGGCTTGGAGCTGCTGCAGGGGTACGGACTGACGGAGACGACCGCCGTCGCGACACTCAATGTACCCGCGGACAAGCGTTGGGGGTCGGTCGGACGCCCGCTGCGAGGCGTCGACATGACGATCGACGAAGACGGCGAGGTCCTCGTGCGCGGCGACAGCGTGAGCGCGGGCTACTGGCACGATGACGAGGCGACGGCGAACTCGCGCGACGCCGATGGGTGGTATCGCACCGGCGATCTCGGTGAGTTCGACCGCGACGGTTTTCTGCACATCACGGGCCGTAAGAAAGAACTTATCGTCACGGCGGGCGGCAAGAACGTCGCCCCCGTCCCCCTCGAGGCGGCATTGGAGCGCATCGCGGTCGTGGAACGGGCCGTCGTGTTTGGCGATCGACGGCCGTTCGTCGTCGCGCTGCTCGTGCTGCACGACGACGCGGTCTCGGGGTGGGCGGCGGCGCACGGCATCGGTCGCGACGAGGTCACCTCGCACCCGGAGTTCGTGGCCGCGCTCGACGTGGCCATCGACGCCGTGAACCGCGACGCCGGCGGCTACGCCGCGGTCAAACGCTGGGGGGTCGTCGGACCGCTGTCCGAAGCGGCCGGTACCCTCACCGCGACTGGCAAACTCCGTCGCACCGCGATTGCCGAGCTACACGCCGTCGCGCTCGAGCGACTCTACGGCCGCTAGATCTGCTAGATCCGCTGGTCTGCTGGTCCGCTGGTCCCCGATCAAACTCAAACTGGACCCTCGCTCCAGCCGTGGAGTCTCCACGCGAAGCGCTGAGCTCCCCCCGTTAGCTGCCGATCGGCACGTAAGCGCTTGTAGCTACGCGGGTTTGCCCGAAAGAGACCGCGCGCCGCGAAAAACTCGGAAATCTTTTTTTGACGCGATCCAAGGGGCATGTACGGTTGATGTAGGTGCTGAACGGTGGATGTCACCCCAAGCACTGACCGACTGCACGAGGGCGCAGTACGGAATCAAGTCAGGGTCGCCAAGGATGGCGTTGGCACAAGGACGTGCCCCCTGACTTTTTTTTTGCCCGAGCCGCGGTTCGGCGCAACGGCGATCTGGACCGGGTCGCGACAACGCCAGGAGGCACGCATGTCCGACTCGACCATCCGTCGATCCCCCAAGCCGCAACCAGCCTTCAAAGGCTTCCGCCGCTACGGACGCGCGAACCTCGAGGACGAGATCATCGTGCAGGACCACGAGGGCTGGGAGCTCCCGCTGCAGGGTGTCAACCTGAGCCCCACGGGCATGTTTGTGGAGTCCCAGTACTTGTTCAACGTCGGCGACGAGCACATCCTCATCTTTCGAGCCCCGCGCGCCGCCCAATGGTTCCGTGTCCGCGCTCGGGTCGTCCGCGTGGACGTTGGCGAGGATGACGCGCTCGACGAGCAGAGTCCGGGCATGGCATACGAGTTCATCAACACCGACGAGACCACGTGGGAGCAGCTCTGCTCCGTCGTCGAGCCCTGAGTTGCGCTGATGGCTGAGCCCCCGGTCACGATCTACAAGTATCATGGGACCGGCAACGACTTCGTCATCGTCGACACACCTCACCCTCATTTCGACCCTGAACGCCTGGCCCCCCAACTGTGCGACCGCCATCGCGGCGTCGGCGCGGACGGCGTGATCGTGATCGATCGCGAGGCTTCGGGCTTCGACGCACGGATGACGATCTTCAATCGGGACGGGAGCCGGCCCCAGATGTGTGGGAATGGTATTCGATGTGTGGCGCGCCATCTCGTCGAGGCGTGCGGCTGCCCGACGGAGCTCCGCATCGCGACCGACGCCGGTGAGCGGCGCTGCAACGTCTACCAGACGGCGGCGGCGTTCGAGGTCGACGTCGACATGGGTGTGCCCCAGCAAAGCGCGGCGATGACGTGGAGCGGGGCCGGGACCGAGCTGCTGTTGCATCCCGTGAACATGGGCAATCCGCACGCGGTGGTGTTCAGTCACCCGCCGATCGATGTGGTGGATGCCGTCGGTCGCGCCCTCAACGGCCCCGATTCGCCGTTCCCCGACGGCGTGAACGTCGAATTTACCACCGTGACGGATGACAACCGGCTCGACGTCGTCGTATACGAACGCGGAGTGGGCCGCACGCAGGCTTGCGGAACTGGCGCCTGCGCCGCGGCGGTCGCCGCGTGGGCTACCGGCCGCACACCGCCGACGCCGCTCAGCGTATGGCTACCGGGCGGACCGCTTCAGATTCGAAACGCCGAATCGGGGGTGTGGATGCGCGGAGACGCAGAGTTTGTCATGATGGCAGAACTCGGAGCTGGATGGCTCCGTTCGAGAACGCAGTAGGACCCGACATGGAGGTCAAAGTGGTCAGTTCGCAACAACGGTGGATCGTTTTTCTGGTGATGTTCGCTACGTTCGCGTCATGCGACGGGCGGCTGATCGCCGCTGGCAATCTGGGCCTCGCCGTGGTGCCGTGCATCCTGCTGTGGGTCACAGTGAATCTAAAGAAGTCACGCTGACGATGGACCTACTCGACGCGCTCGCAGACGACGTTTCGCTCGAAGAGTTTTTCTTGAGCTGGGCGCCGAAGCTCTTCGCGGCGCGCCGCGAGGACTTCGCCAAGGCGAGCGAGATTGACCTCGTGCTGTGCTTCAAGTTTCAGGACACCGACGAGGTGTACTCCCTCGAGATGAGCGCGGGCGGACTGGTCGTCGAAGACGACGAGATGATCGACTTTCCCGCGATCACGCTGCTCGGCTGGGCGAAGTTCTGGCCCCGCGTCAAGCGCTCCCTGCGTCCCATCGCCCGCGCGCTCGATGAGCGACGCAGCGAAGTCCGAGACAGCTTTCGGCTCACCGAAGCCTTCTTTGCGGATTGGGAGAAGTTCGACGTCGTGATCGACATCGACGTCCGCGATGAAGGCGCCGCCGAACCGGTGACGTTCAGCGTCATCCTCAACGACTACGACGTGCCATCGGGCGGGCGTCGCTTCGGCTTCAGCATTCCGTTGGACGCCCTCGAAGCGATGGCCAACGGGACCCGAACCCCCGAGAATGTGGCGAAGTCGCTGAAGATCAGCGGCGACGTGCGCGTCGCGGCGACGCTCGGTGGCATGATCCTTTCACACACTCCTTCCTGACACTCCGACCAGATCGGTCATGGGCCCCGTGAATGGGTTGCAGGTTCTGGCCCGCGAGGCTACAACCTTCGCGTCGTCTACGCGTTTGGCTAACCTGCTGGCTTCCAATGATCATTCAACCGAGTGACGTGGGGTGGATCGAGGTCGTTTGCGGCCCGATGTTCTCCGGCAAGACTGAGGAGCTCATCCGCAGGGTCCGTCGTGCGCAGTACGCACGGCAGCGAGTGCAGCTGTTCAAGCCCGCCGTCGACGACCGCTACGCCGTCGATGAGATCGTGAGCCACAACAAGGACAGCTTGCCTGGTGTGCCGGCACGCGACGTCGATGATGCGCGAAGCAAACTCGACAGTCAGGCCGAGGTCGTCGCGATCGACGAAGTGCAGTTCTTTGGGTCGGATGTCGTGGAGTTTTGTGAAGAGCTCGCCAATCGCGGCTGTCGCGTGATTGTCGCCGGACTCGACCAAGACTACCGCGGCGAGCCGTTTGGTCCCGTACCTCGCCTGTTGTGCGGTGCGGAGTACATCACGAAGCTCCTGTCGATCTGTGTGCGCTGCGGCAATCCGGCCGGCAAGAGTTACCGGCTCGCCGAAGACCCACAGCAAGTTCTCGTTGGCGCCAACGATCAGTACGAGGCGCGCTGTCGACGATGTTACTGGAACGAAGGAAGCGAATGAACGACTCGGACCGCATTATCCAGCACCGCGACGAACTCGAGGTGCTGCTCAGCGAGGAACAGATACAGAGTCGCATCGCCGAACTGGGCCGACAGCTCACGGAGCGCTACGCCGGCGAGGAGCTTCACGTCATCGGCGTGTTGAAGGGCAGCTTCCTGTTTCTCGCCGATCTCGTGCGCGCCATCGATAGCGATAAGCTGTCCGTCGATTTCCTGGGGTTGTCCAGCTACGGCGACGCGTCGAAGTCCAGCGGTGTCGTTCGCGTCACCCAGGACCTCTCCAAACCGATCGAAGGGAAGAACGTGCTGATCGTCGAGGACATCATCGACACGGGCCTGACCATGAAATACCTCATGGAGAACTTGAGGACGCGCAAACCCAAGACGCTCGAGGTCTGCACGTTGCTCCACAAGCCTAGCAACGCGACGGTCGAGGTCGACATCGCCTACATCGGATTCAAGATTCCGAACGAGTTCGTCATTGGTTACGGACTCGATTACGCCGAACGCTTCCGCAACGTTCCCTTTATCGGGGTAGTCCGGAATTAGCAGCAGAGGGGAGAACATGACTTCGAACATACTACGACGCTTCGCGCCGGTCCTGGTCCTGGGGGCCACCACGCTCATCGCCTGTGAGGCGCCGAACTGGGAAAACCCCGAGTACGTCGGGCGGATGATCCTCGATAAGGATCTCGTGACGCAGCGCACCGCGATCGAGAAGGTCGGTGACCTGCCCGAAGCAGACCGCAAGACGCTGCTCCCGCAGCTGATCGAGGTCTACAAACGCGAGGGCGCGAACCAGAAGATGGCGATGCAGCACATCGTGCAGTACCGCGATGCCTCCGCCAAAGACGTCTACCTCAGCGAACTCAAGACCGACCTCACCGGCTACGCGCGCGCCTCCGCGGAGGCGTTGGGTGAGATTGGCGCCCAGGATGCGGTGCCGGACATGCTTGCCGTGCTGGCGAAGACGGACAAGAGCGAGGTCAAGCTGGGGATCATCCAGGCGTTCGGGCATATGCCGACCGCCGAGATGGTGCCCGCGTTGCTGGGCGTGCTGAAGCTCGACGTCGATTCGAATCCGATCAATCTGCATGCCTACGCCTGCGAGGTGCTCGGAAATCTGGCGCAAAAGTCGCCCGCCGCGATCACGCCCGACGCGTTGGAGCAGATCACGCTCGCCGTCTTCTACGGCAACATGACCGGACAGAGTCTGGACCTCGAGTGTGGTCTCGCCATCCAGCAGATTGGCGCGCCCGCGGTGCCCGAACTGCTGAAGATCTTTCGCGGCGAACGCGCCGACGTACAGAAGCTGATGCTCAAGTACGACACCCCGAAGTCGTCGTTCCCGCAAAACTCGCCCAAGCTGATCGCCGCGAAGCGGCTCGCGAGCTTGCGCGCCACCGACGCGATCACGCCGCTGTCGGAGTGGCTCGCCGGCGAGCACGTGGCGCCCGAGGACGTCAAAGATCAGAAGGCCGTGGACTGGCGCATGAAGGAAGGCCAGGTGATGTCCGAGGTGATCCGCGGACTCGGAGACATCCGCGGCACGACTCAGATTCCGCTGCTCAGCGAGATCGTCGAGGGCAAGCGCATCAACGACGACGATTGGTCCGATGTCACGGACTGGAAGGTCGAGCTGCAGCTGCGACAAGATGCCGGGTTTGCGCTGAACGCGTTGGGTCACCGCGCCTCGGCGGCGTTGCTGCTCGACCAGGCCGACAAAGGTGTCATCAACGACATGGAGAAACTGTTCGCGCGAGACGAGGCGAACGGCAATCCCCCCAATCACGTGCAGCGCTACCAGTTCAATTGGATGTCCCTGCGGACCGCAGCGATGCTGTCCACGGGTGCCGATCTGGAGCGCTTCCAAACGATCACGACGAAGAACGCCGAGAAGTATCCCGAACTCAGCAAGAAGATGGGCGAGTTCATTCCGGTCGTGCAGCTGGCTGCCGAATGCCAGGGCAAGCCCGACGACAGCGCCAAGGCGCAGTGCTGGGGGGGGAAACTGAGCGATAATCGCCCCGAGCTTCGCGAGAAAGCGGCGTGGGAACTCGGTCGCTTGCCGGCGGCCGCGGCATTGCCCGTGATTCTGCAGAACCTCGGCACGGACTTCCTCGATACGCGCGAGATTCTCACGTTCAACCTGTACCTGATGCCGGACAAGTCCTCGATCGATGCGATCAAGAAGCTGCTGGAGGCTGAAAAGTCCAAAGGCGGAGCGGACCATCGGCTGGATCGGTACCGATTGAAGTTGCTGAAAGCATGGTTGCAGAACAACACGAAATGACCGCACGCCGAACCGCCGAAATCCTGGGTGGTAACGAGACCGTTCGCCGCCTCATGAGCGAGAGCCTCCGAGGGCTGGGCGTCGACGTCGTCGAAAGTGACGGCGAGAGCGCTGCGTCAGAAGTCCTCATGGATCTGCTTGTCGCAGACGTCGACAGCGGCATCGCGGTGACCGAGCGCGCCGCAGCCTATGTCGATGACGATCGACTCGTCGTGCTGTGCGGACTGCGCGACTCGCGCGAGCAGCACGGTGATCGACGGTGGGTCGATCGGCCGTTTACCCCGACGGCGTTCATGACCGAGTGCGCGGACGCGCTCGGCGTCGTGATCGGCGAGCCACCGGCGGGCGAATTCGATGTGAACGCGACGGCGGCGCTCAAACCGCCCCCGTCCGTGGCGCGCAACTCCAGCGAGCCGATTACGCGCGAACTCGCCTACGATGAAGCGCAGGAACTCGAGCGACGGCTCGGACTCGACCCCGGCGTGTTGGCTGCGAACGCCGACGTCACGGTCAGTGATGGCGATGCGTTTGAGATGCTCGAGCTGGACGATTCGGCGATTCTTGCCGTCGATCACCTCAAGTTTGCCCTCGGCGGCAAGCTGCGTGGCATGGTGGAGAAGCGCCGCGTCGCCAACGACGAGATCGTCGCCCAACGCGAGGACGACGTGCAGTTCCGGGTCACGCGCAGTCCGACGTTCAACCAGACGATGCCCGACACCCCTCACGCCCTGGGCGATGCCGATTTCGACAGCGTCGACGATACGCGTGACCGGCAGGCGACCTCCAACGTGGGGTCGGCGCCGGGCCGGTCGTCGAGCGAGAGCGGGATCGAGGACTTGCCGCCCGCCGGCGCGGGGGCGGATTTGCAGCTGCAAATTCGGGGCGTCGCTCGGATGCTCGCCGAATCGTGGCAGCGCATCGCACTGACCTCGCGGACCGAGGACCGCGCCGACCGCATCGAGCGCGTGCTCACCGCGGCGGTTGGCAAGGGGCTGCGCGGTGCGGCCGAGGAAGTGCAACGCATCCCCGCCGCCTCCGGCTTTGCCGGAGCACTGGCCTCGCTGACGTTCGTCGAGTTGATTCGAACCGCGCGCGACCGGCGGCTGCGCGGCCGGATCGAAGTGGCGATCGGCGCGGAGGCGTTCGTCGTACACATCGACGGACTCTACCTCGAGGAGATCGACACGCTGTCCGGCAACGTCGACGGGATGCTGCTCGATATTCTCCGACAGGGCGGGGCGCTCGACGAGCGGACCTACAACGAGCTGAGCGACGCCGTCGAAGCGGGTCGCATGGTCGGACCATTGGAACTCGAACTCGCCCGCAAGAAAGTGGTCGCCGACGCGACCTTGCAGAGTGCGCGCGTGGTGCGGGCCCGCGAGATCTTTCGGCGCCTCTGTACCAGCCGCGGGGGCCAGTTCGCGTTCCTGGAGATCCGCCCCGGCGACGGACAGCCGTGGCCCATCGACCCGTTGCGCGTCAACGTCGACCAGTTGATGTTGGAGCTGCTGCGCGAATCATCGATCGATACGGGCGATTCCCAGGCGACAGCGAGCACCCGATTGCAGCTCGACCCCAACCGCGCTGCGGCGCTGGAGCCGAATCGCCTCACCGACGAAGAGCGCAACGTGATGATGTTCTTTCGCGATGGCGACACGCTGGAGGGCGCGCGAGAACGCCTGCAGAAACAGGCGGGCCCCGAAGACGTCGATCGTATCGTCGACCGGCTCAAGAAGGTCGAGCTTCTGCGGCGGTCAAATCCCTCGATCGCGGTGCCTGCGCGCGTCGAACAGCTCTCCCGCGAGCCGCGCGAGCCCGCGCCGGTGCCGCCTACCGCGGTGGGACCCGTTGACGCAGCCCGGCTCGCCGCGAGCACCGATACCGACCAGACCGCGAGCCTCAACGCCAACTGGGATCTGATCCCGGACACGCGAGAGCTCGATGAGCTCATCGACGAAGGGATCGCGGCGTACGAAACGTCGGCGTCGGAGGCCGTCGTCGACGACGAAGACGAGCAGTCGAGTTGACGGTCTGCGCGCCCCACGGGTACGTTGTGGGCAGTGCGTAAACACCTTCACATCCTTGCTGTGGTGCTGCTCCTCGGGGCGGTGGTCGCGATGTCGGCCTGTACGACGGCCGAGCCGTGGAAAGAGCCGGGCCCCAAAGATGTGTTCGATACGTTTCTGATGAGCTGGATCCGCGGAGAGCCCGAGGTGGCGTTTGAGCAGGTGCTGCCCGCCGATCGGCAAGCGTTGACCGCGCCGCTGGCGACGGTCCAGGACATCCCGAGCGAAGACCGCCCCAAGCCCCACGAGATGCTCGTCGTCGCCGATATCGAGAACGTGTACGACATCACGAAAATGGAAGTATCTGAGACGTTCGAACGCGAACCACCGGAAGGCCAACAAGTGACGCTCACCCTGCATCACCAGGATGGTAGTAAGTCCCGCGCCGCACTCGTGTGGAGCGGCGGGCGCTGGTACGTGGACCTCCCACTCCCGACGGGGACCGACGGATGAGCGACGACAAGACATCGCAGAGCCAGGAACTGCGGACCCAGCGCCCCAAGCGCGGCCTCCACGTGACCGCACCCGGTGTGCGCACCGCTCAGGAATTGCCCGACGGCGCGACGCTGAACACCGGTGAGCTCATCGGCGGCCGCTTCGTCATCGTGCGCTATCTCGGTAGCTCCGGAGGCGGCGTCAGCTACCTCAGCGAGGATACGACCGTGAGCGGCGAGGTCGTCATCAAGGTGCTGTCGATGGAGTCTCCGGACAATCTGGCGTTCGGCCAGATGGCGGAGGCCGTTCGCCTCGCGAGCACGATCGAGCATCGCAACCTCACCAAGATCATTGGGATGGGACGCGTCGAAGATGGACGCGCCTTCGTCGCGATGCAGTTCGTCAAGGGGGCGACGCTCTCGTCGATCCTCGCCAAGCGGCGCAAAGAAGGTGGCGCACTCAGCGTTCGCGACACATTCACGGTGCTCGCGCACGTCTGCGACGCCCTCGAGGCGATCCACCAGCAGACCCACCACGGCGTACTCACTCCGTACAATGTGTACCTCGACCCGCGTGGCGTCGTGCACGTCGGCAACTTTGCCTTCGGCAAGATCGCCGCGGAGTATCTGGCGAAGTTCGACCGCGGACCGTTCCGCGACAGCATCTACGTCGCACCGGAGGCCGAACACTCCCCCGAGCTGATGAGTGACGCGGCCGACATCTACAGCCTCGGCATGATCGCGGCCGAGATGCTCAGCCCCGCCGGACTTCCCGCCGATCGCGACGAGGCCAAAGCCGAAGCGATCATGATGCTGTCGAGCTATCCCGCGGTGCTCAGCAAGCTCGTCGCGAACTGCATCGGCGAGAATCTCGCCGCCCGACCGCGCAGCGCGAAGTCGTTCCGCGACCAGTTCCTCAAGGCCGTTCGCGAGATGGGGATCGACGTCACCGGCGCAGGTCCCGAGGGCAGCCTGCACGTAGAGCCCGCGATCCATGAGGCTGATGAGGCCGAAGAGAATCTCTTCGACATCCCCGAGCTCGCGGGCGTGGGTGGCGATGTTTCAGACCCCGAACACGAGCGATATCTCGTGCAAAAAGGCGGCCTCGACTACGGGCCGTTCACCGCCGAGAAGGTCCTCGCTCAGCTGTACGCCGACGAGATCGACGAGTTCAGTTCCGTCCTCGATCGCATCTCGCAGCACCGCGTGCCCCTCGGCGAGATGGACAAGTTCCGTGGCGCCGTCAACGAATACATCCCCAAGCGCCAGGAACGACGACGCCTCGAGGCGCAGGCGCGCGCGGACCTCGAACGGAAGCTGAAGAAGGGCGGTTGGGCGGGCTTCGCCATTGCCTGTGCGGCGCTCGCCGTCGTCGTGGCGGGACAGATCTACTACCTCGCCACGCGCCCCGAGCCGGTGAGCTTCCCGATCCAAGAAGCGTTCGCGGAGATGAACTATAAGTTCCTCCCGCCGCCCAAGGAGTTCACGGCCGTCTCCGTGGAGAAGGGGTTGCTCGACCAGATCTTCAACCCGCAAGCCTCCGAGGAAGAGATCCAGAAGGCGCTCAAGAAACGCCGCAAGAAGCGCGGCAAACGCCCCACGCGAACCGGCGGCGGTGGCGGTGGCGGCGGCGACGAGAGCGGCGACGGCGTCCAGGAAGTCACGTTCGGCGAAGGTGGCGGCACCGAGCACACACTCAGCGACGACGAGGTCAACGACGTGATCCTCGCCGGCTTTGGCGGACTGCGCAGCTGCATCCTGACCGAACTCAAATCGAACCCCGGGGTCCGCGGCGTGACCGTGAAGTTCTTCATTCGCCCCACCGGCACCACCGGCGGCGTGAAGGTCCAGGGCAAGTATTCTGGCACCTCGGTGGGCGACTGCCTCACGTCGCGATTCCGATCGATGAATTTCCCCGAACACGGGGGCTTCAACCGTGGTGTGATCTACCCGCTAGAGGTTCAATGATATGAATGCCAACGCGTTGAAAGCCATCCTCATCGAAGAACTCGGCAGCGTCGAGTCCGGGGACACCGTCGACGTCCCAAGTGACCGCAAACTCACGGTCCTGCTGCGACTCGGCGACGAGCTGGTGCCGGTCAGCAAGGTGCGTAGCGTTCGCTTCACCAAGGCCTTCGTGAACATCGTGGGTGAGTCCGACCAGTTCTTCGTCGACACCGACTGCGACTTCCTCCTGAAGTCGGAGGACGCCCAGAAGCGCGAAGACGGGCGTCCCGGGTTCCACTGAGCCCCATGCATCGCTTCGCGCCGGAATCCTTCGGCCTGCCGTCCGAACCTCAGTTAGAACTTCAACTCCGCGATGACGCGGCGACACGCGCCTTCGGCGCTGCCGTCGCACGGATCGCGGCGGCCGAAGGTCATTTCATCGGCCTCGTGGGCGAGCTCGGCGCGGGCAAGACGACCTTCGTGCAGGGACTCGTCGGGGAGTTGGGCGGGGCGCACGCGTCCAGCCCGACGTACACGCTTCTCAACGTCTACGACGTCGACCCCATCGCGTATCACTTCGACCTCTACCGCCTGGAGTCGCCCGAAGATCTCGAGACGGTCGGCTACTGGGACTACGCCGAAGAACGCTCCGCTGTCGTCCTCGTCGAGTGGATCGACCGCATCCCATCGGCCTGGTTCGGCGCTGGCGCCATCATCGAACTCACCCATCGCGGCGGAGGTCGTCGAGCCGCGGTGTGGCTCGCTTCACCAGACGCCCGCTGGCTCTCTGCACTCCAGGCGCTCGTCGATCTATCGTGACATCGATGCCACAGACTGATAATCTCCGCGGGCCGTTGGAACCCTAGTTGAGCCGTCGAATGAACGAGGACGTCGAAATCTCAGAAGTGGAAGTGGACCGTGTTCATGTCCCACGGAAGACCGTGGAACATCACCGGCCGACCGTCGAGGTCGAGGGTCATCCACTCTCCGAAGGATTTCCGGTACAGAAGATCACGCTGATCGTCGCGAGCGGCCCGGACAAGGGCGTCACGAAGACATTCGAGAAACCCGTCATTCGGCTGGGCGCCGATCCACTCTGTGATGTGGTGCTCTCCGATCCGACCGTCTCACGAATGCACGCCGAAGTCCGACGGCGTGGCGAGACCATCGAGCTCGTGGACCTCGACAGCACCAATGGCACGTTCATCGACGGAATCAGCGTCGGACGGGTCGATCTCAAGCCGAACTCCGTGTTTCAGGTCGGCCGGACCCAGTTTCGACTGACGTCCCGGAAGGAGACCGTCCCGGTCCAGGTCACCGACCAGACGCGATACGGAAACATCGTGGGCGCCTCGCCCGCGCTGCGCGAGATCTTCAGCATCCTCGACCGCGTCGCGCCGTCCGATCTGTCCGTCGTCATCGAGGGGGAGACCGGAACGGGCAAGGAACTCATTGCTCAAGCGCTACATGAGCAGTCGTCACGCAAGGACAAGCCGTTCGTCGTCTTCGACTGCTCCGCGTTTCCCGCGACCCTGCTCGAGAGCGAGCTCTTCGGTCACGAAAAAGGGTCGTTCTCCGGGGCGATGAATCGGCACCGCGGCGTGTTTGAACGTGCCGACGGCGGCACGATCTTCTTCGACGAGCTCGGGGAGATGGACATCGAGTTCCAGGCGAAGTTCCTGCGCGTGCTCGAGACCGGCGATGTGCGTCGCGTGGGCGGCGAGAAGGTCTTCAACGTCGATGTGCGAGTCGTTGCGGCGACGAACAGAAACCTCGAAGAACTGGTTGAAGAAAAGCTCTTTCGGCGTGACCTGTTCTACCGGCTCGCCAAAGTTCGCTTCAACCTTCCGGCGCTGCGCTCACGCTCCGAAGACGTGCCGGTGCTCGCGGAGCATTTCCTGGAGATGCTGACCGCGAACAACGCCGCGAAGCCGCTGATCACCGAGAACGCCATCCGGGCGCTGCAGATGTATCACTGGCCCGGAAACATCCGACAGCTCAAGAACGTGATCGAGAAGGCCGTCGCACTGTGCACGGAAGGCACGATCACGGCGGAGTATCTGTCGCACGAGCTGGGGCTTCAGGACATCAACCCCCAGCGGACGTCGATGCCGCTGCCGGCGGCGAGCGCGGATTCGCGACACGTCGTGGTGATGACGGCGGTGGTCGGCGCCGACGACAACCTGATTCCGTTTCGCGAGGCGAAGGAGAGCATCGTCGACAGCTTCGAGCACCAGTATCTGGGACGGTTGCTGGAGAAGAACGGCGGCAACATCTCGGCCGCGGCGCGCGAAGCGGAGGTCGACCGGCGCCACCTGTACCGGTTGCTCAAGAAGCACGACCTGATGGACGCCTAGCCCGTCACCTGGCGGCTACTCTACTCCCACTCTTCGAAGGAATTGCTCGGTGTGACCGAGACGACTTCGACCGTCACCATCTGCAGGCCGGACAGCTGGGCGGTGCCCACGCCGACGGCGATCGTCGTCGCCAAGTAGCCCAACAGCGCCATCGCGGCGACCTGCTTCGCCGTCCGATGCTTGGCGACCAGGGCGACGATCAGCATCGTCACGAAGAACGAAATCGCCAGAACCCACGCCGTGACCCAGGGCTGAATCGTCGTGATCAACGCGACGGGGTACATGGTGAAGCGATCCATTAGGGCGTCTCGTTGCGTGCGCGTCGGGCGATCTGCGCGAGGTTGAGGAAGTTGATTGTAAAGTGGCACAGGATCGGCGCAAGCACGTTGCCGGTGAACAGGTACATACCACCGAGCGCGAAGCCGAGAACCAGTGCCATCAGCGTCCATGGCAGGAACGTCTTGCGGTCGGGGCCGACGTGGATCAGCCCGAACACCACCGAAGCGATCGCGAGGCCCCACCAGTCCGACGCGGGGCCTTCGAGCACGACATCGCTGAGCCATTGCTGGAAGAAGCCGCGAAACAGCAGTTCTTCGCCGATCGAACTCGTCAGTGCGAAGATCGTGACCTCGAGCATCGACATCGGGCCGAGCATCCCCGCGAATGCCGCGCTGAGTTTACGAGCCCATTCCGCGAAACGTTCGAGGCCCGCGCTCGCCGCGACGACCACGAGCCCCGCGCCGAGCCCGATCAACACGTCGAGCCACGCCGCGGTGCCGAATGAGTTGTGCCAGACCAGCAGATCGAGGTCCGCCCACCAGCCGCCCAACAGGGCAGCCGCGGCCATCAGGGCGTAAAAGACGATCGCGACGCCCGAGTTCAACCGCGGATTCGGGTGTCGCTCGTCGGTCAGTTGAGGTCACCGTCGTCGTCGGGCCCGCCGTACGTGGCGAGCCATTGATCCGCGAGCGCCTCGAGATTCGGGCGACCGGAGCGCCCACGAAAGCGCAGCTGGGTGCCCTCAAACTCATACAGACGCCAGTCGTCGTGAAAGTGCGCGAGGCGCTCATTCTCGAAGAACTCGTCCAGTTGCGCGTCCAGCAGATCGAGAACATCGGTGAGCGCGGCGGTCTCGCTCCACGTGTCACCGTCCAAAACGTCGGACTTGAGGGCCGCGCACTCGACGACCAGATCAAAGCTGTCGTCGATCGTCGAGATCTCGATGCGCGCCCATGCCGTATCGGGGGCACGACTCGCGTCGATCGTCATCGCTTCACCGGGTCGTAACTTCAACCCATAGCGCGCAGAGACGGCGTCTCGAAGCTTCGCGAGCTCCACCGCTGGGATGCTTGTGGCGTGGTGCTGGGATTCGTCTTCGGACATCGCTTCACCGTCCGGCTTGTGACCGTGCTAGGTCAAACATATAATCCCCGCCTACGCCGCGTTATTCGAACGCGAAAGACTTTTTTGCCCCGGCGGAGCGCATGTCAGTACCACAGGTGCTCGGGCCGTACCAATTGAAGGCCAAGCTGGCGGTCGGCGGCCAGTCCGAGGTCTGGTTTGGCCTGCGCCGCGGTCCAGGCGGCTTTCAGCGCCGTTGCGCGCTGAAACTGCTCGTGCCGCCGGTCGCGTTCGACGAGGAGTCCCGAAAGGGCTTCATCGCCGAGGCGCGGCTGATGGCGTTGTTCGATCACCCCAACCTGATCCCGGTCACCGATCTTGGCGAGGATCCCGAGTCATCGGTCGTCTACGCGGTCATGCCGTACGTGTCGGGCACATCGCTGGCGTCCATCGCCCGCGACCCGGGGTTCGAGGGGATGGAAGCCGTCGAGGCGCTGTGGATCGTGGCCCGTGTCCTCATGGCGCTCGGCTTCGCTCACGAGTTGCGCGACACCCGCAATCGGCCGCTCGGCATCATCCATCGCGACGTCTCCCCCGAGAACGTGATGATCGGCTTCGACGGACAGGTGCGCCTGATCGACTTTGGCATCGCGCTCTCGGCGATCAATCCTCGGAACACTCGAATCCACGTCGTCAAAGGCAAGCTCGACTTCCTCTCGCCCGAGCAGGCCAACGCGTCGACGCGCATCGACCAATCCACGGACATCTACTCCACGGGGCTGCTGCTCTACACGTTGCTCACGGGGCGCAATCCGCTGGATGGCGATCCGGAGACCGCGTTACCGCGGGCGCGCAACCCGAAGATCGCGCGATTGGACTCCATCATCCCGGCGCCGACTGAGCTCGTGCAGATCGTGCACGCGATGCTCTCGCCGATTCCGTCGTCGCGCCCGCAGTCGGCGGTGCAGACCGCGCGGGCGTTGATGGGCGTCATGCATCGGTTGGAACCGCTCTTCGACGAATCGGCGTTCGTCGACCAAGTGCGCCGACGGTTGGCGGACAAGGTCGTCGCGGAGGAGTCGTTTCTGCGCGGGATCGGCGAAGGCACCCAGATTATCAAGACCGACGTGGGTCCTGCTGGGGCCCACGCGCCCCCGCGGCGCGGTCACACCACGCCGATCGTCGAGGCCGCCGAGATCCTCAACGAGGCGTCCGCCGTCAACCACCGCGAGTCCGGGCTTGAAGCGACGCGCGACGACCTCCGGGCGATCCTCGCCGAACTGGAAGAGATCTACGACGATTGAGCGTGTGGCGCCGTGGTTACCGGTTCAGTATAGTTCGCGCCCCCGTCACGCCATTTCGGAGTTCGAATGCGCACCCTTCGCCCGATCGCATGC
This sequence comes from Bradymonadaceae bacterium, assembly GCA_041601915.1. GTDB lineage: Bacteria > Myxococcota_A > Bradymonadia > Bradymonadales > Bradymonadaceae > JBFIHF01. The sequence continues at coordinate 9,763 of JBFIHF010000006.1, read as the reverse complement.
ATCGCGCTGGCGCTCATGCTCTGCGCCAGTTGCCGCACGACACGACCTGAAGCAGGGCTCCCGCCGTCGGTGTTTCAAGGCCTGTTTCCCCGTGTCGTCTCGAACGACCGCGGCTTCTGGTTTCTCGTCACGGACGGAAAGTCGGCGCTGCAGCCCTTTGTGGTTCTCGGGACCGGGACCGAGCGCGAACTGTTCTACGCGGTGCCGATGGGCCGCCGAACCGCGCGTCTGCTGCCGCTGACCCCCTTCGCCTATCCACTGCTGGATTCGGTGCGCCAGAAGCAGCGCGTCGATGCGAATTGGCTGATGGTGCCCTCCGCCGCGGGTGACGATCTTCCGGACAGTGTGGGTTGGATGGACGGCGCGCAAAGCGCACCGGCATGGGCCGGGCCGATCCCCGCCGACGGTACGCCCGTGGTTCTCGTCGCGGGGGCACTCACGGGGGTGCCGGAGATCGGCGAGTGGTTGGTCGGCACGGCCGTCGTGCGCGACGGCAAGCTGAGCGCCGTGCAGTTCGACGGTACGCCGAACGGACCGATCGCCGTGATTCCGGACGGCACGGTCCCGGAGCGCCCCATTCGTGCGGGGCTCGCGGGGTTGTCCGCCCAACCCGTCCCCGGTGTCGAGTTCAGCTCGATCGACATTCGCGTGCCCGAAGGTCCGGCCTCGACGTTCACGACGCGACCCGCAGCGCTGCGCGCCGGCGTGGACGCCCTCGTGAGCGCGCGAACCACCGAGACAGCCGACATCACCCTCACTCGCCCGATCATTCGGCGCGGGTTGCCGCTCTCCGTCACCGACGAACCACTGACGGTCTCCCGCGAGAACGTTTCGGCGGGGTTGCTCGCGTTGCGCGACGTCGCCGCCGGCCGAGACATGAGCGCTGCGAAGCGCCTGCTCGAGCTCGCGTCAGCCTTGAAGCCACCAGGCTCGTCGCGGATGCGCGCTCTGGAGCTTGTGGCTGGCGCCGGTTTCGTGGACTGGACGCGCCAGGCGTTGATGGCGGACGCCCGCGGGCTGGGCGCCGATGACGCAGTCTATCTGTCCCGAAGCCACTTCGTCGCTGGCGACTTCGCGCGTGCCGCGGACTTCGCGAGCCGCGCGCAGGACCGATTCGTGGGATGGCCTGGCGCCGCCGGCGGTCAAGGAATGGCCCAGGCGAAGCTGCTCAGTGCGCGTCTCGCCGCACAGGCCGGCGACTGGGACAGCGCGTTTGCGCTGGCGATCGAATCGGCCAAGCAGTTCGAGGCCGCGACCGATTCGATGCGCGCGGCGGACGCCGAGCTGCTCGCGGCGAGCTACGCCGTGAACGCGCAGGACTTCTCGCGGGCCGTCAAAGCCGCCGCCCTTGCACGCAGCCGCTTCTTCCACGGCAAGTCCTCTTATCACGCGGCGTTTGCGGAGTTGGCGCTCGCCGATATCTACGCGCGCGCCGGGGAACACGCCGAAGCGATGAAGCTGACCGACTACGCGTTGAAGCGATTCGAACAACTGGAGGACAATGTCGGACGCAACCGCGCTCGGATCGCGGAAGGTCGCGTCGCCGGCTCACAGTCGCGTGCACAGGGGGTTCGGAACCTCGAGATCGGCCTCGAGAAGGCGCAGACGACGGGGGACTTCGTCGGGGTGGTCGACGCGGCGGCGTCCCTCGTGGTGCTCGGCGGCGCGCCCAAGGACGCCACGGCGAGCTACGGGCTCGTGATCGCTGCGGGCATGGCCAGAACGGTCGACCCCTACGTGCGAGAGCGCGCGGCGCAGGCGCTCACGCTGTTGTGCGGCCGCGGCATGGCAGACAGCGTCGACCGCGTGCAGGGGGCTTCGGCTCGCGACATCGCGATCGCGAAGTCCGCGTGTGCAGCGCCGGCAAACGTCGAGCAACCCGCGGCCAGCATGATTACGGCCCTCGTGGCCCAAGGGTGGGCGGCGTGGCGCCTCGGCGATGCCGAAGAAGCGTCGTCGGTGGCCCAGAAGCTCGAAACGGCCGTCGACGACGAGGTCCGACAAACCGTGCCACGCAGCGCCGCGGAAGCGCTCTTCCTGGGTGCGGTAGTGATTCGCGAGATCGAACTGACGCGGTCCGAGGAGTTGGCGGCCGAGGGTGTGCGTGTTCTCGCCGAGCATATCGATCCGGTGGAGTTGGCGCGGACGCTCAACGAGTTGGCGACACAGTACGTGGCGCGAGGTCAGATTTGGCTCGGCGCCGCGCTCTTGAAAGCCGCGATGACCGCGGCCGGCGATCAAAGTCAGACGGAGTTGCGGCGGATCCTGGCGATGCGCCGGGTTGATGTGTTGCATAGCGCCGGTGACTACGACGCCGCGCTGGCCGCGGCGCGCGACGCCGAGGGGATTGTCGCAGGCGCGGGCCCCGCATCCGCGGCTCTGCTGAGCCGGCTGATGATGATCGAGGCCGATGCGTTGAAGCGACTGGGGAACGGCCCGGACAGCGCCGTAATGCAGGCCAAAGCGACCGCCTCACTGTCTGACGTCGACCCGGTGACCCAGGTGCGCCTCACCTTGCTCAGCGGCCAGCTCGCGACCCAGCGTGGCGACGGCGCTGCGGCAACGGCGGATCTCGTGCGGGCCGCTCGCCTGGAGTCGGCCCTGGCCGTCGACCTGAGCGACGGCGAGGACCGCAAGCTTCTGCGCGCGCGAATCAAGCTTGCGCAGGCCGACGTGGCTCGCGACGAACTCCAAAGTGGCGCCGCATCGAACGGATACACCGCGGCGCTCGACGATGTGGCGGATCTTGCGGACTCCGAACCGGTGCTCGCCCTTCGGATCGACGCGCGTCGTGGACTCGGCATGACCACGACGAGCGACGATCGGGTCGACGAGTCGATCCGCGCGCTCGAGCAGCTCCGTGGCACGACGATCGCGAAGTTTCCCCGAATTGCACCGTCCGCCACCGCCGCGCTTGCGGCGCTGCAGATCTCCGCGGGACGCCCCTCGCGTGCGCTGGAGGTGCTGGCGGCGACGGGACTCGACGGTGTCGCGGCGGCCGAGAATCCGACCGAAGCGCTCTGCACCGAGGCGAGGGCTGCCGGTCTCAGCGGGCGAGCCGGTGCCGCACGGATGCTCGATCGTTGCGCCGCCGCCAGCCGCGGAGGCGAGCGCGCTGACGCAGCGTTGCTCTCGGTGCTGATCGATTCCACGAAAGACCGGGCCGAGAAGAACCGCATCGCGCGGGAACTTGCGGCAGCCGACTCGACATTGGGGGCGCGGCAGCGGGAGCGCTTGGCTTTTGTTTCTGAACTCGCGGCTGGGGTCGCAAGGCGAGACGACAACAAGGAAGCGCGCCTCACGACGGCGTTGCAGCGCGCTCTCGACGCGGTGAAACCTCGAGCGGTCGTCTCCGCCATCGACGCCCTCGTCGACTACTACGCCTCGACCGGCGAGCCGAGTCGCTCGCAGTCGATCGTCGACCAGAACAGCGCCTCGTTCTACGACCTCGGGCCCAACGGTCCGGGGGTACTCGCGAGGCTGCGCGCGGAACTGGGTGTCGGCCTGCTCAACCCTGTCGCCGGATTCGCCTTCGCTTCGCGGGCCGTCGCTGAAACGCCGGATCTCGAGGCCGACGACGAGGCGGGCCTGTTGTTCGCGAGCGCGCAAAACGCCGTGATCCTCGGCATGTGGCAGGGGGCTCGATCGGACCTGACCAAGGCACGCGCCGCGGCCGCGCGAAACGCGAGCCTGCGCCGACGCATCGAACAGTTCGGTCGCCGCTTCTCCCTCCTCTGAGCCGAAAACCATGAGCGCTGTCCCCGTTACTCCCGAACTGCCCGAACAGATCGTTGTCCGCGGCGTGCGGACACACAATCTCAAGTCGATCGACTGCCGAATCCCTCACGGTGCGGTCACCGTCGTGACCGGACCGAGTGGGTCGGGGAAGTCGAGTCTCGCCTTCGACACGCTCTACGCCGAGGGGCAGCGCCGCTACACCGAGTCGTTGTCGACCTACGCGCGCCAGTTTCTGCAGCAGATGGCGCGCCCACCGGTCGACTCGGTGGAGTCGATTCAACCGGCCGTCGCGCTGCGCCAGCAGAACGATGTCTCCAATTCCCGGTCGACCGTCAGCACGATCACCGAGATCGACGATCATCTTCAGCTCGTCTTCGCGCACGCCGGCGTCACGACGTGTCCAGACGGGCACGGCGAAGTCGTGCGCGACACCCCGGCATCGGCCTGCAAGGAGCTGTTCGCGGCGGCGAGCGGGGAACGCGTCATCCTCGTCGCGCTGGTCGAGTCGCCGACCGAGGAACATCGGCCGACCGTGCTGAAGCAGCTGGCCGCGCAAGGGTACGGCCGCGTGTACCTCGACGGCGCCGCCACCGACGTCGGCGAGGTCGACGCCGAGCGACTGCTGGAACTGGACATCATCCCCATCGTCATCGACCGCTTCAAGGTCAGCGACGATGACCGCCAGCGTGTCACCGAAGCGCTCGAAGCCGGCTTCGGCGTGGGCGGCGGTCGCATCCTGATCCACTTTCCGGACGGCGCGCGCACCCCCATCGCTTTCGACCGAAGCTTCCGCTGCAACGTCTGCGCGCGAGAGTTCATCGAGCCACAACCCGCGCTCTTCAGCTTCAACAGTTCGCTCGGCGCGTGTGTGAATTGCTCGGGGTTCGGCAAGACGATCGGGATCGACACCCGCAAGGTGATCCCCGACCCCCGAGCGACCGTGCTCGGGGGGGCCGTGTCGTGCTGGGCGCCCGGTAAGTACGGTGCGTGGCAGCGCCGATTGATCCAGGCGTGCGTGGCGGCAGGCGTGCCGATTGACGTCCCATTTCGCAACCTCGTCGCCGAGCATCGCGAGTTCATCCTCGAGGGGCAGGGCGACTGGCCCGGCGTGCGCGGGTTCTTCGACGAACTCAAGGCCGAGCAGCACAAGACCCACGTCCGCATCTTCATCGCGAAGTACCGCGGGCACGGCAACTGCGAAGCCTGTCGAGGCACGCGACTCGGCGATGATGCTCGCAACGTGCGATTTGCGGGTCAGCGCATCAGCGACTTCTGGGAGATGCGCGTCGAAGAAGCCGTCGCGTTCTTCGACGCCTTCGAGCCCGACCCGCTGACTCACGCCGCCGTCGGAATCCTCATCGAGGAGATCGAGTATCGGCTCCGGTATCTGTTCGAGATCGGGGTGGGTTACCTGACCCTCGACCGGCCGACCCGCACGCTGTCTGGCGGCGAGATGCAGCGGATCGCGCTGACCACGAGCATCGGTCGCGCCCTCACCGATACCCTGTACGTGCTCGACGAACCGACCGCCGGCCTGCACGCCCGCGATTCGCAGCGCCTGTTGCAGATGTTGACTGACCTTCGCGACCTCGGAAACACGGTGGTCGTCGTCGAGCACGACCCCGAGATCATCGAGGGCGCCGACCACATCATCGAGCTTGGGCCCGGTGGTGGCGAACATGGCGGAGAGCTGGTGTTCGACGGCCCGTTCAGCGAGTTCCGAGACAGCGACACGCTCACGGCCCGAAGCCTCAAGCGCCGGATCGGCGTCTGCGAAAAGAACGACGAAGAGCCGATCGCGGTCGTCTCGATCCTTGGCGCCATTGAAAACAACCTCGACGGGGTCGACGTCCACTTCCCGATCCAGCGCATGTCCGCCGTCACCGGCGTCAGTGGCTCCGGCAAGTCCACGTTGATGTCGAGCGTACTCTACAACGGGTGGCGGCGATCGCGTGGGCAACTCGCCGAGGCCGGCGCCTGCGACGCGATCGAGGGGCTCGAGCGTTTCGACGACATCATCTTCATGGACCAGTCCGCGCTCGGGCGGTCGTCGCGCTCAAACCCGCTCAGCTACACCAAGGCCTACGACGAAGTGCGCCGGATCTTCGCCGGCACGCGCGAAGCGAAGATGGCGGGCCTGTCCGCGGGCGACTTCAGTTTCAACTCGCCGGGGGGGCGGTGCGAAACGTGCGCTGGTCTGGGGTATGTGACCGTCGAGATGCATTTCATCGCCGACGTCGCGCTCGAGTGTGAGGATTGCCGCGGGCGACGCTTCACCAAGCGGGTGCTCGACGCCAAGTTTCGTGACCGCAGCATGTTTGACGTCTTCGAGATGACGGTCGATGAGGCGCTCACGTTCTTCGCCGATCAGCCCAGCGTCGTCTCACGCCTCGACCCGTTGCATCGCGTCGGACTCGGCTACGTTCGGCTCGGCCAGTCCACCGCGACGCTGTCTGGCGGCGAGGCCCAACGACTCAAGCTCGCCACGTACGTCGCCGAAGCGGATCGTCGCGAGGGCGGACGCGAGTATCTCTTCATCTTCGACGAACCGACCGTCGGGCTTCACATCCGCGACGTGGAGGTGCTCGTGGCCGCGCTGCGCGAGCTCGTGGAGCAGGGGCACACCGTGATCGTCATCGAGCACAACATCGACTTCATCGCCCAGTGCGACTACCTCGTCGACCTCGGACCTGAGGCGGGCCCCAAGGGCGGCCAGCTCGTGGCGAGCGGGACGCCGGAGACCGTGGCGCTCCAAGGCATCGGCCATACCGCGCACTATCTCTTCGAGTACTTCGAGGACATCCGGCGCTGACCCGGCGGTCTTGCGGTGAACCCCCGCGATTGCTATTCAAGAGCCCCGTCCGGCCCAAGAGAACACGTGAGCGAGCAGTCAGAACCCAGTCGTCGAGGAATCGTTACCGTCGTCGTGGTGTTCGGCGGGCTCTTCTTGATGTTTTTCCTGTTCGCGTTCGTGATCATCGCCTCGCTCGGCGACGGATTCGACTTCGCCACCGGCGAGCGAATTGGCGTGGTCGAAGTCCTTGGCCCGATCATGACCTCCGATCAGGTCACCAAGAATCTCCGAAAGTACCAGGAAGATGAGTCGATCCGCGGCGTCGTCGTCCGCGTCGACAGCCCGGGCGGCGCCGTCGCGCCAAGCCAGGAGATCATGCAGGCGATCGCGGAAGTCGCGCAGAAGAAGCCCGTCGCGGTCTCGATGGGCTCGACGGCGGCGAGCGGCGGGTACTATGTCGCGCTGGGTGGCACCCGAATCTTCGCGAATCCCGGGACCGTGACGGGCTCCATCGGGGTCATCACCCAGCTCTTCGACGTGCACTCGATCCTCGAAACCGTGGACGTCGAGGTGAACACGATCAAGACGGGGCGCTACAAGGACGCCGGCTCTCCGTTTCGCGAGCTGACCCTCGAAGACGAAGTCCATTTCCGACAGCTCATCGACGACATCTATCTGCAGTTCGTCGAAGACATCGCCCGCGCTCGCAAGATGGACGTCGAGCTCGTCAAGAGCCTCGCCGACGGGCGCGTGTTCACCGGTCGTCAGGCCAAAGAACTCGCCCTCATCGACGAGATCGGCAGTATGCGCGACGCGATTCGTTGGGTCGCCGACAAGGCCGCCATCGAAGGCGAGCCCAATGTCGTATATCCCCCGAAACAAACCGGATTCATGGACGAGCTGATCCGCGGGGGCGTGAAGTCGCTGGTCAGCGAGGCGCGCGAAACCACGACACCGCTCGTCGAGTACCGTTACGTCGGTCCCCAATGATGCGCGTCCAGATTGTAATCATCGCCACGTGCCTGCTGTGCGTCGCGGCCGACGCCTCCGCGCAGCAGGCCGCGCCCACCCTGGGACTCGACCACTTCATCGCCCAGGCCCGAGCCAACGCGGCGGTGCTCGATGAGCACACGGCGCGTATGGACAAGGCGCGATGGCAGCAGTATCGCGCCGAGTGGGCCCGGGGGCCCAAGTTGCGCAGCGACTCGCTCCTCGCGCCGGTGCCCGCCGAAGCGGACCCCGATTCGTTCGGCTCCAACATCGACGAGTTTCTGGCCCTCGACATCGGTCCCTTCGTTCGCCAGAAGTTTAGCATCGTGATGCCTGTTTTCACGTTCGGACGGATCGACACCGCGCAGGCCTTGGCCGCCATCGGTGTCGACGTCGCGAGGCTCGAACGCGAGAAGGCGATGCGAAACGTCGAGTACGAAGTCCGGCGCGCGTTCTACAGCGTCCAGCTCTCCACCTCGTTCGCCGATCTGCTCGACGAGGGCTCCAAGGTCATCAAGGACAAGGTCGCCGAGATGGACGAGGCCCGCGATTTCGGCGAGGCGGACTTCGACATCAAGGACTTCCGCAAGCTCCAGGTGTTCGACGCTGAGGTCGACGGCCGACTCGTCGACAACGGCCAGCTCCGAGGCATCGCGACCGCTGGCCTGCGCTACCTGACCGGCCACGAGGGCGCCGTGACCGTAACACCCCTCGATGAGGGCGCGGCGCCCCCAGAGCTTGCTCCGCTACAGACGTACCTCGTGCGCGCAGAGGCGAGCCGGCCGGACTACGCCCTGTTGACCAGCGCGGTTCGTGCCCGAGAGCTGCAGCTCAAGCTCGAGCATCGCAACTCACTGCCCAACATCTTCGTCGCCGGCGAACTCGGCCTGGGCTGGTCGACCGAGAACCCCGCGCTCACGCGCGTCTGTCGCAAGGTCACCGCCGACTCCGAGTGCACGGACACCGATGACCTCTTCGCGCGCCCGTTCTCGAATCCGCTCAACTTCTTCACGTTTGGCATCGCCCTCGGCATGCGCTGGGACTTCGACTTCTGGCAGCAGCGCGGCAAGATTCGAGAGGTTCGCGCGCAGAACGACGAGGTGTTGGCCCAGCAGAGAAGGGCGACCGGCGCGATCGAGTTCGAGATCGAGAAGATCTGGACCGACGCGTCCAGCGCGCTGCAGAAAGTTCAGGTCACCGACCGACGCCTCGAAGCCGCGCGGCGCTGGCGCGACCAGTTCGGCCTCACCATGCAATCGGGTGCCGGGGACATGAAGGACGCCGTGGAGCCGCTCAAGGCCTACTTCGAGGCCCGCGCGCTCAACCTGCAGGCCCGCTACGACTACCTGGTCGCTCGCGCAGCACTCGCGCAAGCCATCGGGGCCGCAGACCTCGCCGGCGATGTGAATGAATCCACCGCGACCGCGTCACAGGACTGACCGCCGTTTTCCAATCTCACGGTACTCCTCATGAAACTGACCTCACTGATCTCCGCTGCCGCTGTTGTGTTGTCCATCGGACTCAGCGCCTCCCTCGCGTGGGCGACCCCGACCGATTACGTCAAGAAGCGCACCGACGACGTCACGAAAATCCTCTCCAAGAAAGACTCCAAGAAGCGCCAGGAGCAGTTGAAGGACGTCCTCCAACAGACGATCGACTTCCGCGAGTTGGCGAGCCGCGCCCTCGGTCAGCACTGGACCGCGCGCACTCCCGAAGAGCAGCAAGAGTTCCTCGACCTGCTCCAAGAGCTGCTGCAGGCGAACTACGAAGGCAAACTCTCCGGCAAGACTCTCGGTAAGGACTACGAGATCAAGTACGCCGACGAGAAGGTCCGCGCCGACAAGGCGATCGTGAAGACCGTCGTCGTCGCCAAAGAGGAGAGCAAGCCCGTCGACGTCAAGCTCGTGAAGAAGGGCGAAGACTGGTCGATCTACGACGTCGTCATCGATGACATCAGTCTTGAAGAGACCTACCGAGACTCGTACGTCGAGATCATCGAGAAAGAGGGCTGGACGTCGCTGATTCAGCGCATGAAGGACAAGGCGGCGGAGATCCGGACCGCCGACAAGGACAAGAAGCCCGCTCCCGCGCCGAAGACGAAGTGAGTCTGACGTTTCTTCGTACTAGTCAGGTGTCTCAGCGCAGTGTGGCAAAAGTCGATCGAGTGTGATCTAAGCTCCTGATGGAGAAGAAACGCACAGGTCGTCCGAAGGTAGAAATCGTCCTCACGGAAGATGAGCG
>JBFIHF010000005.1:0-61648 GCA_041601915.1 Bradymonadaceae bacterium | reverse complement strand
GTCAGCGTCCGGCTGCGCCAATGCCGCCGCCTGCGCGTCGGCCTTCGCTTTGGCCTCGGCCTTCTTCTTCTCCTCAGCTTTCTTCTTCTCGTCGGCTTTCTTTTCCTCGGCCTTCTTGTCGGCTGCCTTCTTCTTCGCCGCGGCGTCTTCCTCCTCTTCCTCGGCGAACGGATTGCGTTGCGCAGCGGCGGGAACCGCGAACGCCAGCACCAGCAGCATCGACAGGAGGAGCGTTGCGCGACGAATCATCGGACGGCCGCTCACAGGAAGTAGACGCAGGCGTCAGTGGTGTGCGGCGCGTCTTGCACGGCGCTGCGCACCAACATGTCGCAGGTCACCTGGTCCAACGTGTCGGTGCATTCCTTGATCGCACGCTTGGGGCGTTCGAGGGTCGCCGCCTGACCTGCACATCGGCTGGTCAGCTCGCTCACACACATGTCGACGTCGGTGCCCGACGCGAGATCGCAGGCATCCGCGCCGTCGATCTCGCAGGAGTAGCACGTCGCGCACTGCGTCACGCTGGCGTCTTCGCAGAGCTGTTCGATAGAGGCTGGGCCACATGCAGCGAGGCACGCAAGGCTCAGGATGAAACAGATACTTCGCACGGTCGCGGACTCCAAGACGGACGGCACAACCTAAGCGATCGGCCGAGATCGCGCATCAAGTTTCACGCCCCTCATCCCCGTTCTTTGACGGTCACCGCCTCGATGATCTCTTTGGCGGACTGGTAGCGTTCGTCGGGCTCTTTCTCGAGCATCTTCAGGATGAGCTTCTCGAGCCCCTTCGAGAGCGCGGGGTTAATGCCCCGAGGAGGCGGCGGCTTCGTGTGGACGTGATGGTAGCCGAGGTCGCCCTTGAAGAACGGTACGGTCCCCGTCGCACACTCGTAGATCGTGCAACCGAGGCTGTAGAGGTCGGCGCGGTGGTCGATGTCGCCCCCGATGATCTGCTCCGGCGACATGTAGAACGGGGTGCCCACCTGTTGGGTGTGGTCCTTCTGATAGTCGCGCAGAAACTTGGCGAGGCCGAAGTCCATGATCTTGAGCGACTTGTCGCGCGTGATCATCACGTTCCCGCTCTTGATGTCGCGGTGTACGAGCCCTTTGGAGTGCGCGTACTGAAGCGCCCGACAGCAGTGCACGGCGATGTAGCGCACCTGCTCTTCGGGCAGCGCGCCCTTGCGACGGATGAGCTCCTTGAGGGTCGTGCCCTCCACGAACTCCATCGCCATGTAGTACTCGTTGGATTGCTCGCCGGCGTCGTAGACGGTCACGATGTTCGGGTGCGACAGCGCAGCTGCGGCTCGGGCCTCGCGCAGGAAGTACTTCACCGCGGTTTCGTTCTCGCGGAGATTGTCCCCGAGGACTTTGAACGCGACGACGCGCCCCAACACGGTATCCCGCGCCTTGTAGACGATCCCCATGCCGCCCCGCGCGATCTCCTCGAGGACCTCGTAACGCTCGTTGTCGACCTTCTGGTCTTGAGCGGCGAAGATCCCGCTGCTCGTGCCGACGCCTGGCATCGACCCGCGCCGCAGACGTCCCCGGACGGCCTTGTTTCGGAGCCCGACGTCCTCGAAATTCTTATCGACGGCCACGATCGTCTTGTAGAGGTCCAACGCGCCGGCGAGGTCATCGGCGTCCTCCAGCGAGCGGGCCATCTTGTAGTAGAGCGGCAACGAAGCTTCATCGACCTCGCGGTTGCCGAACGCGGCGCGATACTTCGAGTAGGCCTTTTCAAATCGGCTCTGCGCGCGCAAGACGTCGCCCTGTAACTCGAGCCCCGTCCCGTACTGCGCGTCGCGCGAGTCGATGCGCATCAACGTGGCGAGCGCGTCATCGTATCGACGATGCTCGAACTGGAGCTGTCCGGCGCGGAAGTACGAATCGCCCGCGACAAGGGCTCGGAGCTCGCCGTCCACGTCGCTCGCGCGGTGAAACAGCTGCGCGGCGCGGTCCCACTTCTGAGCGGTCTCGGCGCACCTCGCCGCGTGCGCCCACATCTCGGCCTGCTCGTAGAGTTCCATGGCGCGCTGCTGCATGCCGCGCCGCTCGGCGAGCTGCGCGGCCTCGTCGAACGCACCGACCTGTTCGAACAACTCGGTCGCCCGATCGGGATCGTTGGCATCGCGGAACATCTTGGCCGCGGTGAGATTATCGCCGGCTTCGAGGGCTGCCTTGGCGCGCATGCGGAACGCTTCCTCCCGATCGCCGGCCTCCTCCATCAGATCGGCGGCCATGAGCGGTTTTTCGGCCTTCATCAACATCTGAGCGGCGCCGGTGTAGTCGCCCGTCGTGCGCAAGCATTGGGCGGCCTCGGCGTAGTAGCCCGCGATCTGATAGACCCGCCCGGCCTTCTGAGACTGCCCGTGCTCGCGGTACAGATCGGCGGCGCGCAGCGCGTACTTGCGGTCGGGCTCGGCGGCCTCCAGCGAGTTGCCGCCGGTGGCGAAGGCCATCTCGAAATGGGCCTGGTAGTTGTCGGCCGCTTTCACCGGCAGCTCGGAGGCCTCGTAGTACTTCGCCGCCTTCAGATACTTCTTCGCGCGCTCGAAGTTTTCGGCCGCACGTCGGTCGTCTCCTGCGAGGGCGTATTGCTCCGCGGAACGACCGTAGTCACGGGCGGCGTAGTACTCGGCCGCTGCGGCCATGTGCTCGCCGCCCTCGGCGTAGATGCCGGCGGCGGTCGAGACCTCGCCGGCCTGCTTGAAGAAGTGGATCGCCTGGGCCCGGTTACCGATGCGCTGATACTCCTGCGCAGCCTTCAGGTAGGACCTGGACTTCACATAGAGTTCGGCGGCATCGTCGTGAGCGCCAGCCTTGGCGAACAGGTCGCCGGCCGCTTCAAACTCGCCGCGGTCCACGGCGTCCTGAATGCGACGGCGCTGCTCCTTGCCGATCACCTCGACGGGCGCGACGGCATTCTTCGAGGTCTGGCCGCGCACGAACTTGGCGATGTAGTAGATGGCCGCGACGGCGAGCACGAGCCCGATCACGCCGCCGATAAACCCGAAGACCGCTCCCCAGTTGAACCCCTTGGGTCGCCCGTCCGCGAGGTCGATCCCGCCCATCTCCTGGACTCGAAAGAGCCCCTGGGCGAGGTACCACGGAAGGTCGGAAAGCGGTGTCATGGTGTCTCAGGCCAAAGGCAAATCAGAAGCGCCCAGTGAAGCCAACCCAGGCTCCACCTTGATGAACGCCGACCGCAGGCGCAAGGCCCGCCGATTCGCCATCATCCATCAGTGCGTCGACGACGATCAAGGATACCCCGACCGCGGTGACGACCCCGCCACCCACGAGGAGGGCCACGGATGTGGAGTGACGGCTGTTCGCCTTGTCTTTGAGGGCCTGCAACCCCGCAGGGCTCGCCCCCGGGGCGCGCTTGTCGTAGGTGTTCACCTCTTCGGTGGCCGAGGACGACAGGATGGCAAAGGTCACGCCGGTGCCGAGCGCCGCAACGCCGACGCCGGTCGTAATCCAGCCCCAGCCGCCGAGGCCCAATCCGCCGCCCCCGCTTGTGTCATCGGGTTTCTTGATGAGGTCCGGTTGCTCGAGTCCCACGAGCTGCTCGAGTTGGACATCGGCGCTCGCCGATTCGCCGTTCGACAGGTCGACGGAGTGCTTGACGAGCTTGTAGCCGTCGAGCCGCACGAGCAGATCCACCGGGCCGGCCGGCAGATCGAAGTCGCCCGGCGTCTGTCCCAGCGAGCGTGACTCCAGATCGCCGAGATACACGTCGGCGCCCGCAGGCACGCTGGTCAGCGTCAATCGCGGCGGGATGATCGCCTTGAGCTCTGCGATCCGCGCCGTGACTTGCTCGGCGGTGGCGTTGTCGCTCTTTGCCGCTGCGACGAAGGCCTCGTACGCCTGGACCGCTCGGCGCAGACTGCCGGATTTGTCCGCGGACAACCCGATCCGGTACAGCAAGACCGCGTCGGGGTAGAGGTCGTACGCTTCCTGGTACAGTTGCAGGGCGTCGTCGAACTCGCCGCGGTCGAACTCATCGTTGGCGTCCTTGACGAGCCGCAGCACTTTGCCGGCAGTCTTCGTGTCCGGCGTCGTCTGAGCGCCGAGGGGACTGCCGATGCAAAGCGCTACGAACAGGGCCACCACAGCGAGCAGGCGTTGTGCGGGCATACTGCTTGCCATTTCAGACTCCATTTCTGACTTGGTTCGGACGACTTTAGCACAGCCCCCCGGGGGTCGCCACTTTCCGCCAACCCTCACTCAGCCGCATTAGGACTGGCGATCACGGGCTCCGAGACGTTTGGATTGGGGTCGATCCCCCAGCCTTGAGACGGCAGGGAGTAGAAGAACGCGAACGCGGTCAGTAGAAAGACCACGAGGACGATCTCGGCGGGATTCTCACCCCACCAGTCCCACGCCGCCGACGAGGCGTGCAGGTACGGCTTTTCTCTCTCATCACTCATCTGGACGTTGTACCTCCGGCGGGGGGTCATGCGCAACGATCGCGGCGGCTACGCGGAGAGTTCGAGGCAGATACGGTCCGCAATTCGGAGCCCGTCGATGGCGGCGCTGACGATCCCGCCGCCGTAGCCGGCGCCTTCGCCACACGGGTACAGACCGGCGGTCGACAGGCTCTGCAGCGACTCGTCCTCGCGGATGATGCGCACAGGCGCGCTGGTCCGCGTTTCGACCCCGATGAGCAATGCGTCGTCGGTGAGGAATCCGGGCATCGAGCCGTTGAATCGTGTCACGGCGTTGCGCAGGAGATCGACGACGAATTCCGGGTAGCAGCGCCCGATTTCGCCGGCCGCCACACCCGGCTTGTAGGTCGACTTGCCGACATCGGTCGCCGGTCCGCCGGCGACGAACTCGGTCAGTTTTTGGGCGGGGGCGATGAACCCGCCGCCGCCGAGGTCGTAGGCGCGGCGCTCTGCTTCGCGCTGGAACGCGACGCCCGCGAGCAGACCCTCGTGGGCGTCGATGCCGGGGATGCGACCGAAGCTGCCGAAATCTCCGGGCTTCACGGAGACGACGAGCGCGGAGTTCGCCCAATGCCCACGCCGGCTGGCGTGGCTCATCCCGTTGACGCAGACACCGCCGGGCTGCGTCGGCGACGGCACGACCTGGCCGCCGGGGCACATGCAGAAGCTGTAGACCCCGCGATGGGCGTCGCCCTTGCCGTAGTTCGCCGCCAGTCGATAGTCCGCCGTGGGCAGGTCGGGCTCACTGGCCCACTCGCCGTACTGGATTTCGTTGATGAGCTGCTGGCGATGCTCGACGCGATAGCCCACCGCGAAGGGCTTGGGCTCCATCGCGACACCGGCCTCGGCCAGCCATCCGTAGAACTCGCGCGCACTGTGGCCGACGGCGAGGACGACGCGATCGGCGTCGATCACTTCGCCGTCGCGCAGTCGAACCCCGACGACCGCCCCGTCGGTGATGACGAGGCCCTCGACGTAGGCGCCGAAGCGAACCTCGCAGCCCCGCTCGGTGAGGTCGGCCCGGAACGCCTTGCACAGCGCGACGAGCCGATCGGTCCCCAGATGCGGCTTTCCCTCGATGAGGATGTGTTCGGGTCCGCCGAGATCGACGATCGTCTCGAGAACCTGCCGGCATCGCTCGTCGTTGACGCGGGTGTAGAGCTTTCCGTCGGACCACGTGCCCGCGCCGCCCTCGCCGAAGCAAATGTTCGAGTCACCCTTGAGGTCGCCGCGATGCATCAATCCGGAGACGTCCATCGCGCGGACTTCCACGGGCTGACCGCGGTCGAGCAGCACCGGTTCGAGCCCGCTGGCCGCCAGTCGCTGCGCGCAGAACAACCCCGCCGGGCCGGCTCCGATGACCACGACCCGCTCCTTGCGGCGCAACGTCAGCGGCTGCCAGGGACCGTGATCCTCGGGGGCGACGGCGACATCGGTCGGCAACTTCTTCGGGGCGGCATCGACCTCGACATCGACCGAGCAGATGAACCGCGGCTTTCGGCGCGCGTCAATGCTGCGCTTCACCAGCGTGACGCTGCGCAAGTCCGCGGCCGCCATGTTGAGATGCTGGGCCGCGGCACGGCGGAGCGCCGCATCTTGCGGCTCGGTCAGCTCAATGCTCAGCCCATGGATTCGAAGGATATCAGACATCTCGTGCGACCAAACCGTACTCCGATGCGAGCTTCTTCGCCTGGATGATCTTCGCGTCGCCCTCGCTGTCGCGCCCGGCCTCACGCAACGAGTTGCCGAGCCGCTCGAGCAGCGTGACGCCGAATGGGAATGCGTACGTCGACTGCGCGATGCGGTCGGCGGCCTCCTCCATTCCGGCGATCTCCGAGGCGCTGTGGTCCCGACGGAACGAAATCTGGCACATGATGAAACTCGAGCGCGCACTCCAAAGCTCGTGGGCGAGGTCATCGGCGAGGCGCGCAGCTTCGGACACCGTGCGCGACGCCTTGTCGATCTCCCCGCTCGCCAACTGTGTCTCACCAATCTCGAGTAACACTTCAATCCACAGGTCGAGGTTGCCGTGCGCGCTCGCGATTTCGAACGCTTTCTGCAGCGTTTGCAGCGACGTGGGGTAGTCGCCTTGCCAGCGTTGAAACTCGCCGAGGCCGCACAATGCGGCGCCGAGGGGCTCCCAGGACTCGTTCATCTCGCCGAGCGCGACCGCGTCGGTGAAATGCGAAATCGCGTGGTCCGGACGGCCGCTCCACAGCTCCAAGCGGCCGAGCAGCGCCATCGCCCGCACCGTCCCGTCTCGATTCCCAAAGTGCTGGTCCTTGGCGAGGCTGCGCGTGCTCGACTCTTTCGCCCGCTCCAATTGCCCGCGCATTGCGAAGAAACGCGCTTCGTAGGCGAGGACCTCGGGCTCGTCGGAGTGCGTGGGGAGGAAGTCGCGCAGGCGATCGAACCAGTCGCGGGCCGCTTCCGGGCGGCCGAGGGTCAGCAGCACTTCGACGCCGGCGACGCAGGTGCGGTGCGTCAACCAGTCGAGTCCCGTTCGCTCGGCGGCTTTCCACGCGTCATCGAGCGCCGCGAGCGCCGCATCGATCTCGTGGATCTTGGCCAACGCCTCGCCCAGCTTGATGCGCAGGAGCACCGCGGACTGTCCGTGCGGATGCATCGAGATGGAGTGCGTGAAGGCCTTGGCAGCGTCCGCGAACTCGGACTCGTTCATGGCGAGATCCCCGGCCACTTCCCACAGCACGCGGGCGTCTTCCTCGTTTCCGCCGAGCTGCAGGTGCTGCGCGGCATCTGCGGCCGTGACGAGGCCGGCGAACCAGCTCTTTCGCAGCCGCTCGCCGATCCGCCGATGCAGCGAGCGCTTCCACTCGGGATTGATCTGGCTGATGACGACGTCGCCGAGCTCCGGATCGATGAGATGCAGATAGCGACCCGACGTATCGAGTTCGAGGTCGACGAAGTGTCGCCACCGCAACAACTCCATGGTGCGCTCGGCGTCGGCCGGGGTCTCGCCGCCGGCCACCAGCAGCTTGCGCAACGTCGACCACTCCACGCGATGGGCGATCAGGGCCATCAGCTCGAGCGCCTCGCGCCCGAGATTGCCAAGGGCCGACAACCGACGACGCAGCGACTCCTGCTGTCCCTTGGGCAGCGGGAAATCGAGCAGCCGTTGAAGTTTGACATCCCAGCTGATCGACGACCGCCGACTCAGAATCCCGGCGTCGATGAGGTGCCGCGAGAGCTCTTCGACATACGCCGGGTTCCCCCGTGACGCGGCGGCGACCTGCCGGATCCAATCGTCGGGGACGCGCTCTTCGCCGAGGCGTTTCCTAAAGAAGTACTCGACGTCTTCGGACCGCAGGCCCTCCCCTTCGACGACCTCGACGTCGGCGACCACACCGAGTTCATCGGTGGCAAAGCCCGGACACGCGGACACGACCATATCGGGCCGGTGATGACCCTGGCGGTCATCGAACCAACGCGCCAGCATCGACACGGAGTCGGCGTCGGCGAGGTGCAGGTCCTCGACGAACAGCACAAACCGATCGGGGCTCATCATCACGACGATGTCTTGGAACGCTTCGCGGATCCACTGGAAGTCCGAGGCGCGTTCCGTGGCGGTCTTGGCGTGGCCAATCCAGGGCGCGAGGCGTTCGAGCATGTGCACGCTGGGCTGAACGTGGTCCGCCATGCGCAGCCCGCGGCTGTCCGCAATCTCGACGAGTTGACCGAGCAGCTCCAACAGCAACTGGAACGGCTGCATCTCGCCTTCGCAGACGTACTGCACGACGATACGACGCCCGAGCTTCATCGACGCCGCGACCTCTCGCAACAGGCGGCTCTTGCCGACCCCGAGCGGTCCGCGAACGAGGTGCATGTGCCCGGAGCCGCTGGCTCCCTGCAGCTCCTCGACCAGCATGTCGCGCTGCGCATCCTGTCGCAGCAGAATGCCGCGTTCGAAGTACCCGCGCAGGACCGGTGGTGCGGCAATGTCGAGACTGTTTGCCAGATGACCGGTCGCGATCCACTCCAGCGACTCGGTGTCGTCGGCGAGGCCCTGCAAGGCTTCACCGGCATCGGCGTACTCGATGGACGGCACCTGACGCAGCAGCACCATCGTGAACCGACTCAACGCCAGCGGGACCTCGGGGTTGAGGCGATGGGGCTCCGGCGGGCGGAAGTCCTCCTCGGTGGGCGGCGGATCTTCTTTGGTGCGCGGACCAAACGGAAGCACGCCGCACATCGCGTAGTAGAGCGTGACGCCGAGGCTGTAGAGGTCGGAGCGGAACTCGCCCTTCTCACCCCGAATGATCTCGGGGGCCATGTAGGACCGCGTGCCGCCGCGCAGGGTGTCGCGCTTGGGGTCCGCGCTCGACAGACCGAAGTCGACGAGCTTCACCATCGGCCGCGCGGCGTTGGCGTCGTCGAGCCACAGCAACATCACGTTCGCGGGCTTGATGTCGCGGTGGATCATGCCCATCCCGTGGACATAGCTGAGGCCCTGGAGCAGTTGCAGGGTGCTGTCGATCAGCGCGGCGGGCTCCAGCAATGCGCGCGCATCCTGGAGGCTGAACCCGTCGATGTACTCCTCGGCGAGGAACACGCCGCCATCGGGCAGGCTGCCGTAATCGTAGACCCGCACCAGATTGGGATGGTCGAGCTTGGACAGAATCTCGAACTCGCGACGCAGCATCTTGCCCTGCACCGTCGCGACAGCCTCCGCGGACAGCACCTTGAGGGCGACCATGCGGTTGTCAGCGCGCAGATCCTCGGCGAGGTAGACGGCACCACCGGCACCGCGCCCCAGAGGTTTGACATAGGCGTATCGACCCGCGAAGACCTTTCGTTTGGACTTCGCGGTTCTGGTTGGGCGTGCCATCAGTCACATCGAGCTAGAGACCGCCCGACGTTACTCGGCGCGGACCGCTGGTGGCAAGAACCTCGGCCGATTCTTGTACAGTTGCTCACGGCGTAGACGCCACGCCGTTCCTTGACTAGGCTCGTTCGCGACCGCAACCCAAGGAGTAGTAGTGATTGCCGTCGTTCTCGCCGGGGGCTCCGGCACCAGATTCTGGCCGCTGAGCCGCGAAGCGCGGCCCAAGCAGCTCATCCACCTCTACGGTGGTAAGTCGATGCTGGAACACACGATCAGCCGACTGAAAGGCCTCGTCCCCAAAGACCGCGTGCTCGTGGTGTGCGGCGAGGCGCTGCTGCAGGCCACCCAAGACGAGCTGCCGTTTCTGGACCGCAGCAACTTTCTGACGGAGCCGGTGGCGCGCAACACGGCGCCCGCCGTCGGTCTCGCGGCGGCCGTCGCCGCCCGTCGCTGGGGCGACGAAGTGATCGCCGTGTTGCCGTCGGACCACTACGTCCGCGATCCGGCCGGTTTTCAAGCTCGCCTCGGCGAGGCGTCCGACGCGGCCGAGGCGGGCCGCATCGTGACCCTCGGGATCAAGCCCACACGTCCGGAGACGGGCTACGGCTACATCCGCTACGCCCCGATGAACGCGCTGACGGACCACGCATTTGGGGTCGAGGAGTTCGTCGAAAAGCCGAACTTCGAGACGGCTGTCGGCTACCTCAACTCGGGCGACTACGTGTGGAACGCGGGCATCTTCGTGTTTCGACCGAGCGCGATGCTCGCGGAATTCGAACGTCAGCGCCCCGAGATGTACGCCCGGCTGCAACGGATCGCGGACGCGTGGGGGACGCCGGAGGCCTCGGATGTGCTGGCACGTGAGTTCGCCCGCATGGAGTCGATCTCGGTCGACTATGCGATCATGGAGAATGCGGAGAATGTCGCCGTAGTGCCCACCGATGTGGGTTGGTCCGATGTCGGGCACTGGGGCGCGGTGGACTCGGTCCTCGGGGCCGACGGGGCCGGGAACCTGGTCGAGGGCGGTGTGCTCGCGATCGACACCCGCGACAGCCTGCTGTTCGACGACACCGACGGGATCACCGCTGTGGTGGGGCTCGACGGTGTGGTCGTCGTGCGGACCGCCGATGCGGTGCTCGTGATCCCGCGCCATCGCGCGCAGGACGTGCGGCTCGTCGTCGAAGCCTTGAAGGCGCAAGGCCTGGACTTCACATGATGACGGAACGGACGCGTGCGGTACGACGCGTCCTGTTCGGCACGCTCTTCCTGAACCTCGCCGTCGCGGCGAGCAAGCTGAGCGTCGGCTACGGCTACGACATCATCAGCCTCCAAGCGGATGGCTTTCACACCACGTTCGACGCGCTCTCCAACGTGATTGGGCTCGTCGCGCTGGGCGTCGCCACGCGCCCGCCGGACCCCGAACACCCGTACGGCCACCGCAAGTTCGAAGTCGCTGCGAGCCTCGTCATCGGCATGATGGTGTTGCTGGGCCTGCTCGAGGTGGGGCGCGGGATCTACGCGTCGTTCACCGAAGCGCGAACGCCGCAGATCGAGCCGATCGCGTACGCGGTCGTGATCGGGACGATCTTCGCGAACGTCGGGATCGCCTACTACGAACGTCGCGAAGGCAAGCGGCACGACTCGATGATCCTGTTGTCCGACGCCGCCCACACCCTCTCCGATAGCCTGGCGGCGCTGGCAGTGCTCGTCGGCATCTTCCTCGTCGATCACGGGTTCCCGTTCGGCGACGTGCTCGCGTCGCTCGTCGTGATGACGTTCATCGGCATGACGGCGTATCGGGTGCTCCGCGACGGGATCGACGTCGTGCTCGACACCGCGCCACTCGATGCGAGCCAGGTGCAGCGCATCGCCGAGGCGCATCCCGAGGTCCGCTCGTGCCACTACGTCCGGAGCCGCGGCATGCCGGGCAATGTCCACCTCGAGTTTCACCTGTCGTTGGATCCCGACGTGCGCCTGAGCGAAGCCGGCGAGACGATGATCGCGGTGAAGACGCTGCTGAAGAAGGAGTTTCCGGCCGTCAAAGACATCATCGTGCAGCTCGAACCGCACGTGCCCGAGCATGTCGAAGACGTGCCGGACCGGCTCATCTGAGCGCTAGTGCACCTGCCCAGAAGTGCCGCCCCACCCTCAGGTGCACTAGTCTTCGACGAACAGCTTTCGCCCGTCGAAGCGGGCGATGGCGCGGTCCCCGAGCCAAGCGCGAATCGTCTGGACGGGGCGGTCGAGGTCGATCCAATTGTCGACCGGCGCCTCGTTGATCCGATGGAGCGTGCTCGGCGCCTGGACGGGGACTTTGAACTCCAACGCGTCGTCGGCGAAGATCTCCTGCATCAGCCGCTCGCGGGTATCATCGGGCAACCCGGGCGGGCTCTCCACTCGCAGACCGGCGGTCTGAAGCCACAAGTACTGACCATCCTCGGACAATACGCCGATACCCAGCGGCACGAGCAGTCCCTGCACGATCGTATCGAACCAGCCCTCGAACTGCGGAAGACAGTACTCGTCGCACGCCAACGATGCGCGCTGTACGGGCAGGTAGTAGCTCATGTTGGGCTCTTCGAGCACGTGGGTGAGCTGACTGAAGATCGCAAAGCCTGCCGCCAGTTGAAGCAACTCGACGAGCAGCGCCCGCGGGTACCACATCTGCCCCTCGAGGAAGCTGAGCAAGTCGAGCCACACGAGCTTCGCGGACCACACGAGCCCGTTCGTGAGCCCGACCTCCATCATGAGCTGCTCGGCTTCGCTGTCGCCGGCATTCCGGATGCAGCCGCAGCCCGTCGTGCGCGCTTCCACGCCAGGGTGCTGCATCCACAGCGGGACGAACTCCTTGCGCTGCGTGAGCATCGTGATCACTTCGAGACGCCACGTGTCGTCGAGTCCAATCGCCCCACACAGTCCGCGATCGGCTTCGAAGCCGACATAGCCCGTGCACCAATCGAAGAGCACCTGTCGGATGAACGGCATGCGCGGAAGGTCGAGGACGCGCCGGAACGTCGGATTCTCGACCACTTCGCCGGAGCGCCGTGGGCGCAGCGCAGACAGCTCGATCGCGAGCCGGGTTCGACCGCTCCAAAAGTCGCGGTCGTGTCCGCCGACCTCCACCAACCGGTCGATCGATCCGTCCGTGAGCCCCACATCCGCGACGGCGAGGCTGCCGCGATCCGCCTCACACACAAACCACTTCAGCGCCGCCTGGTAGTCCACCGGCTCGACGTCGAGGGAGCGGCGCTGCCCGCCTTCGCTCAGGTCACTGAACGTGACCGCGGTCCACTCCATCATCCACGCCCGTCCGATCGTCCACAGCGTCGACCACAGTTCTTCGGGGACCACGGCCAGGGGTGCGCGATCGGGCTCGTCGAGCCGGAAGATCACGCCGTGATCGAGTAGGGTGTCCGCGATGTGCCGCTCGTACTCCCGCTCGTCGGAGCGCATCAGCGGAACCACGTTGCCGCCGAACTCCGGATTCTGGTCGAGGTCGTGACCGAAGACTTCTTGCCAGAAGCAGGCTCCACCCAGCTCGAGCGCCATCAGAGCGGCCCCGACGTAGTCCCCGGCGCCGAGCAGCTCCACGAGATCCTCGCCGCGATCCGGAGAAGCGAGGTGCTGACTGAGCCGCAGGACCTGCTCCAGCGGGGTCGGCGCATGGATGTCCCACGACTTCGCGACTCGCGCGATGTAGGCCGCGTCACGTGAGGCGAGCAGCGTGGGGATCGTCGTCGTCATGCCGCGCAACAGCGGCGCGACCACCGCGGCCATCGCGGCGACCATCTCCAACTGATGTGCTCGGTGGGTCGTGTCCGGGCGCGCGACCAAACCGAGTTCGAACAGGCGACGGCGCGCGCTGCGCCCCGACCACGAGACGTCGACCAGCAGATCGTGATCATAGGCCAAATCCTCCATCAGCCGGTAGGCATCGGAGTCGACCTTGAGCTCCCGCAACAACACCTCGCGGACGTGATCGACCGCGGTGATGAAGTGTTCGGCGAGGTCGTCGGGATTCGAGGTCGGGGCGCCATACAAGCGCACCAGTGCATCGCGCTCTTGCCGCGCGAAGCTCGCGAAGTGCTCGATCAAACGCTCGCGGTGGGTGGGTGGTTCGCTCATGTCGTCTGGGTCGATCAGAGAGCTATCTAGGCAACGACGGATCGTCGTATCGCGCCGATCCCGCGGTTGCAACGCTGAATAATGCCCGTCCGATGCCGTCAGCGGCAAAAGGAATACAAGAGCCGCACGGTTCGCTATACTTCCCAATGATACTCCACCCGAGTCCATCATGACTGTTCCGTACCGCACCCTGCTGACGCTCGTCACAGCGATCGGCGCCGTTGTTTACGCCGATCCGTTGGCCGCTCAGCACACGCCAACACCGGACGCCGCGTCGACGAGCGCCGCTGTCGATGCGTCCCCCGAGGTCGCGCCCGCCCCGCTCACGTTTCAGTGGGCCGGCGAGGAGCTCTACTATTCGGTGCGTCTCAACGGTGTGGAGGCGGTTCGCGCGGGCGTGCGCGCCGGTGACGTACGGTACAAGGACGGGCATCCCTACGTCGCGGTCTCCGGCACCGCGCAGTCCACCGGCATCTTCGATTCGATCTACCCGGTCAACGACCGCGCTCACACGTACCTGAACCCGCGCACCCTGCGCCCGATGCGATCGGAGAAGTTCTTCGACGAGGCGGGCAACGTGCGCAGCTATCACGTCGATTACGTGCACAGCACCTACCAGGCCAAGGTGCGAAAGGAACGCCAGGAGTCCAAGACCCAGAAGTTCAGCAAGGCGATCCCGGGCACCACGAACGACATGATCACGTGGTTCTACGAGCTGCGGAACAAGCAAGATCTCCGCGTCGGTGAGCGGCTCAGCTACTACGTCTACGACGGGTGGCGCCTCTACAAGCTCGAGGCCCACGTCGTCAAAGAAGAGGACGTCTACACCCCGATCGGGTGGTTCAAGACCTACAAGGTCGACTTCTCGCGGACCACGCTGCGCTCACAGCGCAACCGCGGGGACACGCCGATCATCAGCGTGGCGAAGCCCGCCACGCCCTCGGGGTCGTTGTGGCTGAGCCGTGACACCAACCTCATCCCCGTCAAACTCGCCGTCGTCACGGAGTGGGGCATTGGCGAGGCCGTGCTCATCAAGTACAAACTGCCGAAGCCGCAGAACTGAGTCGAGCCGCGAGTACCCCCCGGTCATGAACCTCCTGAAGCCGCGACCGCTGCAGCGCGGCAGTCACGTCCGCATCGTCAGCCCGTCGGGGCCCGTCACGCCACCGCTCATCGCGAGTGCGCTGGCAACGCTGGAAACGTGGGGCCTTCGAGTATCGGTCGATGCAGACGCGTACGCGTCGAGCCGGTATCTGGCCGGCAGCGACGCGGTGCGGCGCCAAGCGCTGCAGCGGGCGATCGACGACCCGGACGTCGACGCGATCTTGTGTAGCCGCGGCGGTTACGGCGCCATGCGCATCATCGCCGACCTCGACTTCACCGCGTTGCGGCGCGACCCCCGCATCCTCAGCGGATTCAGCGACATCACAGCGATCCACTTCGCGGCGCTGCAAGCGGGCGTGGCGACGCTGCACGGCCACGTCGCGAAGAGCTTCGCGTCCCAAGCGACGGACCTCGACGCTTTTCGCGCCACGCTGTTCGGCGAGCGGGGCCCGCTGTCGTTCCGCGTGCAGACCGTGCGGCCCGGCGACGCGACCGGTCCCGTGATCGGCGGGAACCTCAGCCTGGTCGTGGCCCTCGCTGGCACCCGTTTCCTGCCGTCGATGGATGGCGCGCTCTTGTTTCTGGAGGACGTCACGGAGGAGGACTACCGGCTCGACCGGCTGTTCACGGCGTTGCGCCTCAACCCCGCGTTTGCGGGCGTCGCGGGCGTGATCCTCGGGGGGTTCGACGAGTGCGCCGGATCCTACGTCGGTGCCGACGAGATGGCCGGTTTCGTCGCGACACTCGGGGCGGAGCTTGGTGACGCGTGGGACGTGCCGGTCGTGGCCGGCTTCCCGGCGGGCCACGCCAGCCGCAACGCTCCCCTGCCGCTCGGCGTTTCGGCCGTGATCGACGGCACAGGTGGCGCCGTGCGGTTCGATGAGGAATTCACGCGATGACCCCCGAAGATGTGCTCAACGCCGCGGCGGCACCGGACCTCGCGTCGATCGGCTCCACGCACACTGCGTCTGCGCTCGCCGCCGTCGTGCTGCGCGACGGCGCGGTGGTCGTGGAGCACGCCGCGGGGCATGCCGGCTTTGACCCGCAACGCCCGCTGACGCTGGAGACACCGTTCGATCTGGCGAGCGTGACGAAGGTGTTCACGGCCACGCTGGCGATGCTGGCCGTCGACGCGGGACGCTGTGCGATCGACGAACCGATCGTGCGCTGGGTCGACGACTGGGTCGACGGCGCCGAGGCGGTGACGCTGCTCCACCTGTTGAACCACTCCTCCGGCCTGCCCGCCTGGGATCAGTTCTACCTCCGGATGCCGATCACCCCGGATGTCGAGACGGCCGCGGCGACCGCTGACGAGATCGAGCGCCAGATCGCGGCGAAAGAGCGCGGCCGCCCCGGGCGACAGGGCGTGTACTCAGACCTCGGCTACATCCTGTTGGGGCGCATCCTCGAGCGCGTCTGGGACGCGCCGCTCGAAGACGCCGTCGAGTCCCGTATCTGTGGGCCCTTGGCCCTCGAATCCACGCGTTTTGTCAGCCAGCGACGCGCGGATGAGGCGATCGCTGACGCCGCCTCGACCGAGGTTGATCCGCGTCGCGGCGGCGTGATGGTGGGCCGCGTACACGACGAGAACTGCTACATCCAGGGCGGCGTCGCCGGCCACGCCGGCCTGTTCGGGACCGCCGCAGACCTCGCGCAGTTCGGGAGCCATCTGCTGGCGATCGACCGCGGAGCGGCCGGCATTGTCTCCCAGGAGCTGCTGCAACTCTGCTGGTCGGAGGGCGCCCGCGGGGGCAGCGGCCACTATCTGGGCGGCTGGGACACCCCGAGCGGTCCGCAGTCGTCGGCGGGCCGCGGATTCGCGCCCTCCTCCACCGTCGGGCATCTCGGATTCACCGGGACCTCGCTGTGGATCGAGCGCGAGGCGGGCGTGGTCGCGGCGCTGCTGACGAACCGCGTCTATCCGACGCGAGAGAACGACCGCATCAAAGCACTGCGCGTCGCATTCCACGAAAGCCTGTTCTGATTCAAGCCGTTTGAGCCGTCCCGCGATTCGGCTCTGCCTGGCCTCGGAACCGCCGCGAGGCCAACGGAGCTTTCCGGAACGTGCTGTGCAAATCCGGCGTCGCCGCGCACACTGAGCCCTCACCCCCCCTGGCTCTCACCCGAGGAACACGATGTTCACGCGCTCAGTACTGCCTAAGACGGCCCTCCTCCTCCTTCCCCTGCTCGCTGTTGCCTGCGGCGATGATCCGAAGCCCACGGAGAATGCCGCTCCGAACAACACCACCGCGAACAACACCACCGCAAACAATACGACGACCGCGAACAACACGACGCCCGCGAACAATACGACCGGCACCAACAACGCCGGCGCGACGACCGTGACGGTCGGGGTGTTCTTGCGGACCGGTGACACGACCTATGAGCCCGCGATGGGTGCGGCCGATCTCGTATTTCGCGTCGGCGTGACGTGTGGCACCTGGTCGCGCTCCGTCGGGATGCCCAACGCGACCGACAGCATTCAGACGCCCCACGACCACTTCAACGCCGCCGACAATGTGGTGTACGCGAACGGCGAGCTGTCCTGGGTCGAGTACGGACCGGAGCACAGTCAGGGCGAGATCGACACGACGTGCGCCGCTGGCGCGGACGGCAAGGCGAAGACGGGGGTCAACGATACCGACTACTACTTCGACGGAAACATGGGGATGACGAACGACCAGGGCGAATACATCGGCTTCTATCTCAAGATCACCGGTGTCGAGTAGCCATTCGCCCCGCGGTCAGCCCACGATCTGGCAGACCCCACTGCGACAGATGAGCCCCGTGCAGCAGTCTTCGGCGCCACCACATGCCCCGCCCACCCCGGTACACGGGTTGGGCGTCTGGCCACACATGTTCGTGGTGGGGTCGCAGTAGTTCGTGCAGCAGTCGCCGTCGAACGTGCAGGTCTGACCATCGGGCAGACACTGTCGGTCGCAGCTGCCGTCCACGCAGCGCGTGGTGCAGCACTGGGCGTGGAAGCGGCACGCACCGGTGGTCGGGACACACATTGGCGGCCTGTCGCACATCATCGAGGCGGGGTTGCAGAAGCCTGCGCAACAGTCGTCGTTGGCGGCGCACATCTCCCCGATATCGGCGCAACGGCCGCACGTGTTCGTCGACTGGTCACACACCATCGTGCAGCACTGCGCGTCGTCCTGACAGGCTCCGCCGTCGGCGACACACATCTCCGGCCCGCAGAACCCGGTGCTGTTGCAGTAGCCGCCACAGCACTGGCTGTTGTCCATGCACGCGAAACCGTCGTCGATGCACGTCACCGGATTACAGACCAGCTTGCCCATCATATCGGGGGCGCAGATGCCGTCGTTGCAGCAATGTTCGCTGATCAGGCAGGCGCCGCCCGTTGGCACGCAACAGTTCGGCTCGCCGGGTGCACACATCGTGATCTGACCCCAGCACTTGCTGACGCCGCTCTGCGTCTCGATGCAGTAGGTGGAGCCGCCACAGCACTGAGAACCGGAGGGGAAGCCGTCGTTACAGACGGCGCCACCGGGCAGGTTCCCCGACAGTCGCGTACAGCGTCCCCAGGTACTGCCGGTAAACAGCTCGCAGGCCCCCTTGATCGACACGTCATTGCAGCGTCCGTCCTGGTTGCAGCAGATCTGATCGTCCTGGCAAAGCTCACCGAACGACTGGCATCCGCCGGTCGCCCCGCACGACTTCTGGCCCGAACCGTCGCCGACACAGGCGAACGAGCAGCAGTCCTTGTTGTCCGCGCATGGCTCGCCGACGATCAGGCAGGCTTCGCTGCCGGTGCCGCGGAAGTCGGCGCAAAATCCGCCGTTGCAGACCTTGCCACAGCATCCATCGTCGTTGGTGCACGCTTCGCCGATCGCCTTGCAGGAGTTCGCCGCTTCGCAGCGCATCGCGCCGCCGACGTCCGTGCAGGCCTTCGAACAGCACTCGGTCCCGAATGCGCAGGTCTCGCCGGCGCTCAGGCATATCGCCGCGCCCGCTCCGCACGTGCCGCCCTCACAGACGTTGCTGCAGCAGTCTGCCGCAACCGCACACGCACCGCCGCGCGACATACAAGCCAGCGTCGGGTCGCAGACCCCGCCGGCACACGACAAGGCGCAACAATCGCCGGCCGCCGTACACGCCGCGCCGTCTGCAGCGCAGGTCGCGCGCGGCACGAGGCAGAGGCCCACGGTGCCATCGTTCTTCGAGCAGCGGGTCGAGCAACACGCCGCATCCGCGGTGCAGGCTGCTCCAGCGGACTCGCACGTCACGCGCTCACAGAGCCCCTCCGCGGAGCAGCTTCCGGAGCAGCAATCCGTTGCCGCGACGCAGGCGTTGCCATTGAGCACGCACTGGCTGGCGTCAGGATCGCCGCTGTCGCCGCCACCATCGCCCTCTGTCGCGTCGGGGTTGGTGGAACCGTCGCCCGGCGGCGAGCCGTCCGTCGTGGCGTCCGACGGTCCGCTATCGGGCAGCGTGCCGGTGTCGGACTTGCCCGGGCCATTGTTCGGCCCGGCGTTCTCGCAGTTGCAAGCACCGGTGGCCACGAACAGAAGAACGAAAACAATGCGGAGTCGGAGCACAGCGTCTCCTCGAGAAGAGTATCCTCGTAGCTTAGCAACCTACGGGACTGGCAACAATGCTTGTCAGTCTGCGCCCGATTAGAGCGTCGCGGCGAGTTCGGCGCGAAGCTTGTCCGCGCAGCCACCGCAGCACGTGCGGTACTGGTGGCCGGCGTACTCGACGCTCGGCGATTCGTCGGTCACCCGGAACACGACCCCGCTGACCGGGCATCGCGCGACGCTGCCCACCGGCGCATCCGGCTGGTCGGCGACCTCCGACGGACTGTAGTCATCCAATGGCGCCGCGCACCCCAGCTGACAGGCTGCGGCGCTGGCGGGGTCGAACGAATCGACGGGCAAGCCGTGGACGGCGCCCGGCGAGTTGGGTTCGGTCGCCTGTGCCGCGGGATTCGGCGCGTCGCAGCCGACGAGCGTGAGAACGAGCGCGGCAAGAAGGGCGTATCGCATGGGGTAACCTCGTGGAACCGCGAGAGCTTAGCGGGAGCGAAACCCGAGTCAATGGGATCGGGGCGCTGAGCCAATCGCCGCTTGACACTTAGCACAGGCTCAGTGAATATTTAGCCATGACTAAGTTTTTGGCCTTACTAATCCTCAGCGCGGCGACGCTGCCCGGCTGCTTCCTCACTCCGGGACTTCCGGACGATTCCGAGCTCCTCGACGGTCCGATCGCGTCGCTCACCGGATCGCAGCTCGATGTCTTTCTGCGCGGCGACGAGGCGTTTGGGCGACGCTTCTCGTTTGCCGAAGGGCTGGGCCCGGTGTTCAACGGCGGCTCGTGTGCGGCGTGCCATCCCGCCGACGGACGTGGGCACCCCGAGTTTGGCTTCTTTCGGTTCGGACGTTCGGGCGCCGATGGCTTCGACCCCATGGTGGAGCACGGCGGGCCGCAGCTTCAGGATCGCGCCGCGCCCGGGGCGACACCGGAGTCGATTCCCGCCGCCGCGACTGGACACACCTTTCTGCTCGCCCCGCCCGTGACCGGTCTGGGCCTGCTCGAGGCCGTCGACGACGACGACATCCTCGCGCTCGCCGATCCGATGGACGACGACAACGACGGTATCTCCGGCCGAGTTCACTGGCGTCGCGCCGATGACGACTTGCGGCGCATCGCCGCCGAGATCGACGGTGTCGGGCGTCGGGCCGTCGAACATGCCGACGGCTTCATCGGCCGTTTCGGTCGACGCGGCTCCAACATCAGCCTGCTGCACCAGGCCGTGTCCGCGTATCATCAGGACATGGGCATCACGAGTGACTTCGCCCCCCGTGACCTCTCCTCGGGAGCGGGCGTCGGCGCTACGGATGGGGCCGTCGACCCGGAACTTGGCTCCGGCGAACTCAGCGACGTGGTCTTCTACCTGCGCACGCTGCGCCCGCCCGCCCGTCGCGGCGCCGACGATTCCAGCGTTCGGTCTGGCGAACAAGTCTTCGCCGACATCGGCTGCGCAAACTGCCACATCCCGACGCTGAGGACCGGACGGTCGTCGGTCGCCGCATTGGACCGCGTCGAGTTCCATCCGTACACCGACCTCTTGCTGCACTCGATGGGCGACGAACTCGCGGATGGCTACGCCGAGAACGGCAGCGCGATCGGTGAGTGGCGGACCCCGCCGCTGTGGGGCCTCGGCCTCGCGTCGGAGTTCACCGCGGGTGAGGTGTTCCTGATGCACGACGGTCGTGCGCGTTCGATCACCGAAGCGATCGAGCTGCACGGCGGCGAGGCGAACGCGAGCCGCCTGGATTGGCTCGACCTCGCGGAGGCCGATCGCGCCGACTTGCTGAAGTTCCTGGAGTCGCTGTGATGAAAGTGTTGACCCGCCGGGAGGCCGTGCTCGGAATCCTCGCCACGACCGCGGCCTGCGCGACGATCCCGCGGTATGCCATCCAGTCGTTACCGATCACCGTCCCGTTGACGGCGTTCGACACTACCGACCGGCTCGTGCTCGAGCACCCCTCGCTCGCCTACTCCATCTTGCTCACGCGCATCGATGAGACGTTCGTCGCGGTGTCGATGGAGTGCACCCACCGGGGCTGTCCCCTTACTGCGCGCCGAGACGACCTCTCCTGCTCCTGCCACGGCAGCGAATTCACGGCGACCGGCGAGGTCCTCAAGGGCCCCGCTGAAGTCGCGCTCCGGCGCTATCCCACACGACAGGAAGGCGATGCGGTCATCGTTACTCTCTAGCTTCGCACTCGCGGGGCTCACGATCTGCCCCCAAACAGTTCTCGCACAGACCGAAAGCGACGCGCCTGAACCCGCGGTGTACGACGTTGCGGCTCAGCGGCCGACGCTGGTCGACACGAAGTACGCCTCTCTGGGCGGCTACCTCGAGGCCAACGTGGGCTACACGGGCGCCGACGGCGTCGACGAGGGCCTGTCGTTCGCGTTCCCGCGTCTGACACTGTTCATCTTCTCGCAGGTCTCACAGCGCATTCGCATGCTCGCGGAACTCGAGTTTGAGGATGGGACCGAGGAGATCAAGCTCGAAACGGCGCAGGTCGACTTCGAGATCAGCCCGGAATTCGTGGTCCGCGCCGGCGTTATCCTGCCGCCCATCGGTCGCTTCAACCAGGACCACGACGCGCCCAGATGGGACTTCGTCGACCGGCCTCTCGTCTCCACGACGATCATCCCGGCGACGCTGTCCGAGGTCGGGGCCGGCGCGCTGGGCAGGTTTGCACTCGGCCCGGCGCGCCTCAACTACCAGGCCTATCTGACGCAGGGACTCTCCGACGGCGTCGTCGACAATGCCGTGGGCCGCACCGACATCCCGAGCGGTCGATCGCCGAAGCTCTTCGAGGAGGACAACAACGGCTCCCCCGCGGTCTCGGGACGCATCGGTTTCGAACTCGCGGACATCGAAGTGGGCGTCTCCAACTGGAGCGGGGTCTACAACACGTTCCGCGTCGAAGGCGAGCGCATCGATCGCGCGCGCTGGCTCACGGTGTCGGCGATCGACGTGCGAGTCGAACTGGGGCGGCTGACGTTCCGGGGCGAGGCGGCCTACGCCACTATCGACATCCCCACGACCTTGCGGGGCCCGTTCGGCGAGCGCCAGGCAGGGTTCCACGCCGATCTCGGCGCCAGACTTCTGGACTTCCGCGCACTCGGCGTCGCCAACCGGCTGCTGGCAGGACTTCGCCTCGACGCCGTCGATCACAACTACGGCACGCTCTCATCCACCGGACAGCGCGCCGGCGAGCAGACGACCCGCGTGACGGGAGCGTTGGCGTTACGGCCCGGCAATGAGGCGGTCGTGCGACTCAACTACTCCTACCAGTGGGCCACGGACCTCATCGGCAACGCGCCGAGCCGCAGTGCGGCCCTGCAGCTCGGCGTCGCCACCTACTTCTGAGGTCGACTCACGCCAGAAGCTGGCTCACCTCGAGCGCAATCTCGCTGTAGGCGAGCCGATCGACGGCCTCCTTCGCGAGCTCCACCCCCTCGAGGTCATCGAACCAGACCCTGGTGACGTCGATCTCCTCGTCGGCGTCCCAGCTGGGGTCGCCGACGTAGAAACCTCCGTGCTCGACCCAAGCGCGCACGCCCCGCCCCGCGAGCAGCCGCGATGCGGTGTAGACCATCCCGGCGTCCTCGGCCCAACCCTTGCGCCAACCCAGTCTGCGCAGGCGGCCCGCGACGGCGCCCCGAGTCGTCTTGCCGAGCACAATCTCATCGCTGAGATCGAACGTCGGGCGACCGAGCTGCTCGAAAGGTTGCAGAATCTCGGCATCGGCGAAATGTTCGCCCCAGACATCGAGCTCGTCAGCCGACATCTGGAGCGGGTGCGCGAGGCGCACCGTCTGACCCTGTGACAGGGTTACCTGGTCGTAGTCCGCGGTGAGAATGTCGTTGTCCGACATCCGGAACAACGTGCCGTCTTCGGCGCGGAACACGAGGCGACCGGCGAATGGCGACATGATCGGATGGCCCCCGAACAGCTCGATGAACGCCTCGATCAACCATGGGCGTCCCGACACCATCGACGCCTCGAGACGCTTCGAGACCTCTTTCTCGACGCTACGCAGCGACTTTTTCAGGTCGGTCACGTGGGCCTTGACGGCCGGGTCCAGCGATTCGTTGGCCCGAGGCTTGGGCAGGCTCTTGGCGACCTTCATCGTCTCCGCGTCCCGGATCACGAGGTTGTGATTCGGGTCCATGAAGACGTCGAACGTGCGTTCGCCGTAGTCGACGACCAGCGGCGCGTCGAGCCCAAGGCGCGGAACGGCGCGATCGGCGACGTCGTCGGCGATGTAGCTGTTGAGGCTCGTGGCATAGACTTCGGTCTCTTTGCCCGCCGTCTGCGCCGCTCGCGCGAGAAACTCTTGCGCGGTATCCACGACCGAGGAGCGCTCGCCGTTCTTCGCCCAGTAGGCGAGCCACGAGTGCGCGCCGCGCGAGCCGTGGCGGTAGAGCACCTCGATGTACCATTTCGCGAGGTGGTGGTTCGACCACGCCGCCATCTCATCGAGCTGCGGCGCGACCTCGTCGAGGCGGGCTTCGCTCGCCATCACGGCTTGTTGGTAGATCGCCCACTTCTCCTTGGCGACGCCGCCGGCCGCAGCCCACGCGTCCTTGAGGGCCACGCTGAACGTGTTCGCCGATTCATCGTCGAGGAACGGTCGCACGCGGCGAGCGATCTCGTCCTCGTGATCGGGGTCCTCCTTCATCAGACGTCCGATCAGGGCTGTCAGTGCGTCGACGCCCAGCGCTTTGCGGGAATGCGCGTAGGTCAGGGTGAGCGACGACGCGTCGACGAACGATGGCAGCTTCGGCTGGTTGAGACCGGTGAGAAATGTGTCGATGTCGGCGTCCGCGACCTCGCGCCCATCATCGCCCGGAAACTCGAACGCGCTGCCGCCCGCGCCGGCCACCGCTTGTTCGAGCAGTGTGCGAACCTCGGCCGTCTTCTCGCTCGCCAGTGCCGCCTCGAGCTGCGCCCGAACCGCGGTCGCGGGGATGCGGGTCAGGGCGTCGGCAGCCGCGAGTCGGATGTCTTTTTTCTTAGAGCCGAGGAGCTCCGCGATCGTCGCGACCTGGCTCTCGCCGAACAGCGCGACCCCCTGAATGCCCAACTCGCGAACGACCTTCGAGGAGTCTTGCATCGCGGCGATGTAGACGTCGACGTCCGCTTTGGGCGCGACGGCGAGCAACGTCTCGAGCATCTCGGCGCGATACTCCGGCGGACTGCCGTTGAGATAGAAGACCAGCGCTCGGCCTGCCACTTCGGCGTGCGCTTTGGCCACGCGATCCAGATCCCGAGCCCGCTCCTTGACGTGGTAGCTGTACATCTTAGCCGGCAGTTTCGCGAAGGCATCGGTCGCCAACCACACGATCTCGGGCTGATCGCCGAAGTACTCCACGACACCACGCCAGATCGACGAGCGATGCCAATCTTCGGGCTTCTCGAGGAACCAGTCCCGCACGTGAACCGCGACACTGATTCCGTTCGTCTCCGCAAACGCCGTGAGCTTCTTGTGGTCGTCGCTGGAATGAGAATTCGCGGTGCGGAGTTCGTCGAGGACCGCCAACATCGCCGGGTCCGCGAGCTTCGTCGCTCGCTTCTCGATCTCGGTGAGAGGGTTGGTACCGGCCATCTCAATCTGGGCGAGCAACGCCGCGCAGGTCTCGCGGATCGCTTTCTTCTTCGCATCAGCACCGACAGTCAACGCATCGATGGCTGCAGCACCCAGGTTCTCGAGGGCCTGTGAGGCCGCGACTCGAATCCCTTTCGTGCTGGCGCCCGTGAACTCGACGAGCGTTTCCGCGGCCTCGGGAGCGCCGATCTGATCGAGAGCGCGGATGAACATCACCGTGACGGGCGTCGACACGTCTTTCGCACCCAGCGCTTCGAGCAGCGGGCGTGCCGCCATCGGCCCGAAGGCTGCGAGCGCCGTGACGACGTCGTCGCTCTCGGACGTACACCGCTCGGTCCTGCCGATCAGCGCACCGAGCACCCGCGGGGTCGGGGCGGCGGGCGCGGTGACAATCACCCGCGGAACCCCGTATTCCGACGAGATCAACGCATCGACGATCAGTCGCTCACGCTCATCGACCGCGACGCTGTGGAGCGCCGCGATCGTCGTCTCGGGATCGAGGACGTCGAAATCGAGCAGCGCCTCGTTCAGCAGCTCAGCCAATGCAGACGGAAGCTCCATCCCCGCGTTGCCGTGGGCGGCGATGAGGGCCTCGCCGAGCGCGAAGCGCTGGGCGCGTGCGCGGTAGTTCACCTCCGGATCGAACGCGTCGATCGCGGCCAGCACGACCCCGAAGTCAGCGGGCTGCAAGTCGATGAGCAACTGTCGAGCGTGGGCACGCACGTGCTGGCCCACATCCTTCGAGATGATCGCGACGGCGTGGGCGGGCGTCGCCTCACCGGCGAACTCTTTGAGCCGGTCCCATTCGACCTGCACGACGTCCTCGGCGCAGATCGAGTCGAGCACCAGTGTCGACCACTCCGCGGCGGGGACGGCTTCTCGTACCGCGTACCAGTCTTCGTCCCATGTCGTGGCGGCCCACGCGATGGCGAGACGGCGCTTCGCCGAAGCCGGAAGCTCGCCGCTCAGAGCTCCGCGGTGGGCCAGAAAGATCGACGAGAAGTCCTGAAACATCGTCGGCAACTTGTCCTTCGCCGCGAGCAACCCCTTGGGGTCCTGGTCCGCGATTCGGCTGATGAGCCATTCGAACGAATGATCCCACCCCTTGATGCCTCGGTGCCGCTGATGGTCCTCGACGGCATCTGCCGCACGTCCCATGAACTCGACAGCGATCGTGGTGCGAGCCGGTTCGTAGTGGTTGGCGAGGGTGTTGCAGAAGTAGCGGTCGACGAAGTTCCCGTCCGCGGCCACGTCCCAGACGAACTGGGCGCGCTCGACGTCGTCGGGAATCATCCGATCGAGGCGATACCAGTCCCCATCGAGATCGCTCAGCATCTTCTTTCGTTCGTTCGCCGTCGTCGCCATCGTCTTCTCCGATTCGAGGTCTGCCACAAGCAGATAGCGAGTTTGGGTGCCGGTCCCAACTGAAAGCCTCTGAAAGCTCCTGTCCACGAACCCTCGCCGAGGCGGACCCCGTGCGCAACGCATGACAGACTGCGGGCGCCCTTGACGTTTCGCCCCGCGGCAGCGTATCTGGACGGGCGATTCTCGGGCGTCTCCATGTCGAACTACATCATTGAGCAACGGGTGGCAGAATCCATCGCGCGCGAAGCCGGGCGCCGAATTCTGCGCGCCGTGTCCACCGGGTTCGACGTTCACCTCAAAGGGCAGAACGACTTCGTCACGAACATTGACCGCAGCATCGAAGACTTCGTCAAAGCGGCGCTTCTCGGGGCGTTCCCGACCGATGCGGTGTTCGGCGAAGAGCACGGGTCCTCGGGCGAGTCGTCGCGATGTTGGTTCGTCGATCCGATCGACGGCACCACCAACTTCGTGCGTGGCGTCCCCATGTACTGCGTCTCCATCGCATTGCGCGACGGCGAGCAGTGGGTCGCGGGCGTCGTCTACGACCCGAATCGCGACGAGCTGTTCAGCGGACGGCGCGGCGGCGAGGTGCTCGTCGACGGCGTCGCGGCGCGCGTCGCCCAGACCCCACGGCTGGCGGATTCCGTCGTCGCGACGGGATTCCCACCTCGGAAGGACAGCGATGCCCAAGACAATGTCGCGCAGTTTGGCCGCGTCATCCGAGTCACGCGCGCGGTGCGCCGGCTCGGCTCGGCGGCGCTCGACCTCGCGTACGTGGCGTGCGGGCGCCTCGACGGGTTCTGGGAGTTTCACCTGAATCCATGGGACACCGGCGCCGCCGCCTTCCTCGTCGAACTCGGCGGTGGCGAGGTCACGACCGTCGGTGGTGACACGCACACCGGATTCGAGCCAAGCATTCTCGCCACGAACGCGATCATTCATCCCGAGTTCATCCAAACGCTGAGGGAACCGTGAGACGAACCTTCGTCTGCTGTCTCGCCGTCGCTTCGCTCGCCGGATGCGTGCGCGAGGTCGAGATCGAGAATCAACCCGCCGAGGTCACCTCGGTCGGAGCGCTGTCCGTGGACGCCAATCAGAACGTGATCATCGGGTTCTCGATTCGCGATTTCGAGGGAGACGATCAGCTGATCAGCGTCGATATCTGCGATGCGCCCGGCGACAACTGCGGCGTCGCCGAGGTCGCGGTCGGCGGCGATCCCCTCGATCGAGTGCCCGCGGTGCCCAAGAACACCGACGTCTTCCACGAGTTTCGGTGGGCGGCGTGGTGCGGGCGTTGGCTAGACCAAGAACTCGTCCCATCGGCACCCGATGACGAGTTCGTCGTCGCGGTGTCGGTCCTTCCCTCGATGTCCGACCCCGTATACTCTGAGCCGTCATCGCTCGCCGCGCTGGGCGCCGTTGATGGCGCCTGCGAGTAAACCGCCTCCTCGCGGACACAGTAGATGGATTGCCCCGAATGCACTGAGATCATCCCCGACGGGTCGCGCTTTTGCGCGTACTGCGGGGTACCGCTGCGCCGCTGTCCGAGCTGCCAGCGCGTCTACCGGGCCGACGCCGAGTTTTGCGGCTCGTGTGGGACGACGCTCCAGGCCGAGGCGCAGCGCGTTCCGCTGCGCGGGCTCGACGTCACCCACCCCTCGGCCCGGGACCCGATTTCGGGCGAGGACGAGCGATGGCTGGCCCACGATCGCAGCGATGCGTGTGGCTTCCTGTACGATCCGCGCTTCAGTGAGGAGCGTTTCCTCATCGGGTTCGGCGACCTCACGATCGGGGCAGGCGACAAGAACGATATCGTCGTCGATCGCCCCGCCGTCTCATGGAATCACGCGTTGCTCGTCGCGCGCAACGACCGCGTCATGATCCAGGACTCGGCGAGCACGAACGGCACCTACGTCAACGAGCTGCGGGTCACGCGCCCGCGCGAACTCAAGCATGGAGACTTGATCCGGTTCGGCAACGTAGAGTATCGCCTCTGGATCAAACCTCAGATTCGCACACGGAGCTGACCCTGATGGAAACCCGCTGGTACAACAAGCAGCTCGAAGTTGGGCGCAGTCTCGTGCAACAAGGCAGCCAGGCGCTGCGACAGGGCGATTTCAACACCGCCAACGCCGCGTTCGCGGAGGCCTCCGCGGTGCTCGACATGACCGAGGAGCAGACCCTCGAAGTCAAGAAGCTGCGGGCGCAGGTCATGAACGAGAGCGGCTTCGTGCTCCAGCGCGCCGGCCAGATCGACCGCGCGGTGGAGAACCACCAGCGAGCCGCCGATTTGTGCGCGGAGCTGATGGCGGCCGGCGAAGAGTTTCGCAGCAACGCCGCCGCCACGAACATCAACCTCGCCGGGCTGCTCGCGGGAACGGGGCAACTCGAGGAAGCGCGTGCGGCGAGCGAGCTCGCCATCGCGCATGCGCGGTCGCTGGTTGCCGACGGCACCGACCCCGAGCAGTCCAACAACCTCATCTTCGGGGCGAATCAGAACTACGCGATGATCCTCGCCAAAGCGGAGGAGTGGGACGCCGCCGACGCCTCACTCAGCGAGGCGATGGAGCTCGTCGACCTCCTCGCGGCGAAGAACACGGGCGTGCATGCGCAGGCCGCGCAGGGTTGTCAGCAGCTCAGCGTGTTGCTCTTCAACGAGGAGCGCTACGACACGGCGCTCAAGTGGGGTCGTCGCGCCGAGGAACTCTCGCTGAAAGCCTACGAGGCGCTCGGCGAGCCGGTGCTCGGGGTCTACGTGACGAGCCAGATCAACCTGATCTCGTTTTTCGAAAAGCAGGACTTGTTCGGTGATGCGGAAAGCGCGCTATTCAAGGCGCTCGAAGTCGTCGGGAACCA
Organism: Bradymonadaceae bacterium; assembly: GCA_041601915.1. Lineage (GTDB taxonomy): Bacteria > Myxococcota_A > Bradymonadia > Bradymonadales > Bradymonadaceae > JBFIHF01. Next base: position 32,748 of record JBFIHF010000005.1, on the reverse strand, counting down.
CCCGCAGATTCTGTTCCGGGCCAAGGCGTTCTACGAGCAGTGCCGCAAGCTCGCGGACAGCAAGCTGGAGGCCGGGAACCTGCCCCGCGAAGAGGTCGACGAAGGCTACGAGGAAGTCCTCGAGCGCATCGAAGAGTTCGGTGGGATGGAAGCGCTGATGACGCAGCTCGAAGAGATGGAGAAGGCGAGCGCGGCGGGCTGACGATCACCCAATGCACCGTGGAGGAGTGACGACGCAGCACTCGTCGATGCCGCGTCACTTTCTGCGGAAGCTCTTAACGATCCGGCAACTTCACGACCTTGCCGCGCGGCCCGAGCTCGGGGCGTTTCTTCTCGCGCGCATCCAGTAGTTTTCGCGTCGACGCCTCGCCGACGAATTCGATCTTCACGGGCACGACGACGCCCGTCATCCAGTCATCGCCGCTCGGCTCCGCGCCCACCGGCTGCACCTTCGACATCGCGAGCAGCATCGCGTCCGCGGTGTTCGTGCGGCGTGTCTCGTACACCTCGAGACGTTTGCGCTGCGCGTCGATCGTGTCCGTGCGGCGTTTCGTCAGTTCGGGCACCGCGCCAGCGTCCTTCTGCTGACTGGTCTGCAAGGTCGCGAGCGACGACTCGAGCTCCGCAATCTTGAGGCGCTCGCGAAAGACCTCCTTCCGCGTCGACCAGTAGCTGCGCACCGCGCGCCGATAATCGTTCAGCGCGGCCGGCGTGGTGACGGACGCGTTGCGGTACTCGGTCTCGGCTCCGTTGAGCCAGATGTCGACGCGACCGAGGTACTTTCCGCGGCTCATCGGCTCCATCACCGGGACGCCGGCCGAGAAATCGGGGTCTCCGATCACTCCATTGGTACTCGAGGCGATGACGAGCTCCACGCGAACGCCCGCAGCGCGCAAGTTCGCCACGAGGCGCGACGAGGCGTCGCGCCCGATGTTGCTCAACAGCACCACGGCATCAACCGACGGCAGGGACTCGATCGCCTTGCGCGCGGCGTCGAGCGGCTCGTCGACGGTGAGTTTTCGGTCTTCGTAGAAGCGGACGCGACGGGTCTCCTTGTTGGTGAGGCCGACGAACCCAACTTTGATCCCGTCCCGCTCCACGACGACCGACGGCGCGAACGCGAGCTCGCCGTCGGGTCCACGAAGGTTCGCGCTGATCAGCGGAAAGCCGGCCGATGACGTGAGTTCCTTCAGGTAGTCGAGCCCGAACACGAGGTCGTGCTCCCCGACCCCGTAGGCGTCGGGGGGGAAGGTCGCCAACGCGCGGACGACCGACACCGCGTCGTACTTCGCCAAGGCCTGGGCATCGGGTTGCGCGCGATCCGTCGTGTTGTTCGCGAACAACGAATCGCCGGAGTCCGCGTGGAACACGGGTCCAATCGCGCGACCCGACTCGCCCCAGATCTCGGTGGCGTCGTCGTTCTGCAGCGCGTTGAGCATCGTGTGGCGTCGACCCAACCCGCCGAGCGGATTCTTGCGACACCCACAGTCGTTGCGCTCGCCGTGGTTGTTGCCCCCGAAGAACACCGTGAACTTGCGGGTCGTCTCGGAGACGAACTCTGGCGGCGGCGCCTTGGCGGCCTCCTTGCCGACGTTCTCCACGGCGCGCAACGCCTGAGTGGTCGACGTCTCCATCGCCGTCACCACGGCGAGCCCGGCTTGCAACTGCACAATGCGTTGGTGCGGCGTCAGCACGATCGGCGGGGCCTCGACGACCGGTTCCACGACCGACGGGGTCGACTTGTCACACCCTACGGATGCCGCGAGCAACGCGGCCAGCAATGCGGCCCTCAATTGCAGCTCCCCAGTGACTTGAGCTGCGTCTGTGCCGAGGACCGGAACTTCGAGTTCTTGAAGTCCTTCACCACGGTCTCGAAGAAGACCTTCGCCTCCTGGCACTTCTTGAGCGCCGCGAACGACTCCCCGATGCGGAACGTCGCATCATCGAGGCGGTCGGACTTGGGGTAGTCTTTGAGAATTTTCTGGTACTCGAAGATCGCCGACGGGAATCGTTCCTCCTTGAAGTAGGTCTCGCCGAGCCAGAACACGGCCTCGTCGATGCGGCGGTCCTTGGGGAATCGCTGCACGAACTTCTCGAAGCCCTTGCGGGCGGTCTTCGTGTCCCCGGATTGGACCTTTTCGGCGGAGACCTTGAACAGCTCCGTGGGGTCGTCGGGCAGCGCCGCGCCGCCGCCGCCGCCATCGACGAAGCGGAGGTCGACGTCCTCTTTGAAGAGCCGCAGGTCTTGCTCCAGCTTCTGCAACTTGAACGCGACCTGTTCGGTGTCCCCGCGGATCGACTGAAGCTCCTGCCGCATCCCGCCCATCTCCGCGCCGAAGTCCGCGGAGTTTCGCGCGAGCAGATCGGTGGCATCCTTGATGACGCGGTTGAGTTGATCGACGTCGGCGCGAGCCCCCGAGATCATCTTCGTGAGCTCTGCTTCTTTCTCCCGCAGGTTTGCTGTGAGCGCGGTCTGCTCACTCTTGAGCTGTTCGATGTCGCTCTTCATCTTGTTGCCGGACCAGATCGGGGTGCACCCGGAGGCGGCGAACACGAGGCAAACGAGGACGAGTCGACAAATCGAGAAAACGCGGGACATCTCTCTTACTCCTGCAATGAAAAAACCCTGCCCACGGGCAGGGTTTCGGTCTTCGGCGCGAACACGGCTCATCAGCGAGGCACCATCTCCACGCGTCGATTGGCGCGGTGGCAGCTTTCGGCCCCGTCTTCGCCACAGCGCATCTTCGGTCGTTCCTCACCGTACGTAATCGTGGTGAGGTCGTCCTTGGCGATGTTGAGGCTCCGCAGGTACTTGTACGCGGCCGTCGCACGACGCTCGCCCAGCGCGAGGTTGTACTCCGAAGTCCCCCGCTCGTCGCAGTGCCCTTCGATCTGCAGGGTCAATCCACGCTGCTTCATGCACGTGGCGTTAGCCTGCAACGTGCGACGTGCGCCGTCGTCCACCGACGAGCTGTCGTACGCGAAGTAGACCGGGTCGATGGTGCAGTCGCCGGACACGGTGACGCACTTGCCGCTCTCACACGCCTTGCCGTCGGGGCAGTCCGCGTTGGAGGAGCACTCGACCGCGGAGACACAGCTGCCGCCTTCGCAGCGGGCGCCAGCCCCACACTCCGCGTCATCGACGCACTCGGCGCCGCACCGATTGTCGCGGCACTTCTGATTGCCGGGACAGTCGTCGACCGACGCGCAGTAGCCCGGGATCGTGTCGCACACGCCGGCGTTGCACTCGAGGCTTGGATCGCCACAATCCGCGTCTTCCTTGCACTGCTGGCACAGTCCGTTGACACAGAACAGCTTGCCTTCGACTTTGCCCTTCTCGCTCTTCTCGCAGTGTTTGTCCGTTTTGCACTTCGGATACTTCGGACCGCACGCGGTGCCGACCATCGCCATGCAGGCGAAAAGTGTCAGCAGCAGTAGCCGTTTCCAAACCATGATGCGCTCCTTGCGGTAAATTCTTGGCACTCTAATTCCCCAAAACAAATATGGCCTTCGCGCGCGAAGCTACCGCACGGGATTCGAAACCGTCAAGCGCCGCGTCACGGTTGAGAACTCTCGCGTTGGGCACCGCCGATGTGTAGTGTGGCGCCCCCCGAGCCTCGCAGTATTCATGATGTTTGCGGTGAACAGAGTTCGAGCGGGCCGAATCATCGCGCTGGCCGCCCCGATCGTGATTGCGATGTTCACGCAGACGTTCATCAACGTCGTGGACACGATCTTCGTGGGCAAGCTCGACCCGAGCTACTCGATCCCGGGTCAGTCCGCTCTGGGCTTCTCGCTTCCGATCCTGTGGGCCATCGGCGGGTTCCTCGCCGCGGTGGGAATCGGCACGCAGGCGATGACGGCGCGGCGCTTCGGCGCCGAGGACCCCGACGGCGCGGGAGTCGTACTCGCCAACAGCGCCATCGTCGCGGTGCTCAGCTCGCTCGTCTTCACGGCGTTGGGATGGGCGGTGGTGCCCACGTTTTTCGACTTCCTCACGAACAACGAAGCCGTGACAGCGTTGGGGGTGCCGTACGCGCAGGTCCGGATCCTCGGCGTGCTGGCGATGGTCACGACGATCGGATTCAAGGGGTTTTTCGACGGAATCGGGATGACGCGCGTGCACATGTACGCGGCGCTGATCATGAACGGCGCGAACATCATCCTGAACTACTTGCTGATCTTCGGATTCGGGCCCATCGAGCCGATGTACGTGACGGGGGCCGGCGTCGCGAGCCTCATCTCGACGTACATCGGGCTCCTCGTGATGGTGCTGTGGTCCCGGCGGCACAAGTACCAGGGGGTGTATCGATACTGGCGGGCCAAGAACATCCAACCGAAGGTCATGTGGGAGATCATCAAGCTCAGCGTTCCCAGCGGGGCCGCGCAGGTCTTTGTGATGAGCGGTGTGCTCCTGTTTCTCAAGATCGTGGGGATGCTCGACGACGCCGCGGTGCATGAGACCCTCGCGGCGTCGGCGTTCTATGCCGGCACGGGCGGCACGATGGCGATCCAGACCGCCGCGGTCGGCATGGAGTCCTGGCCCGGACTCACGATGACCACCGATTGGGCGATCGCGACCACGTGGGCGCGACCGCCGATCTTCACCACCGCCGCGAAGTTAATCATCGATCTGCTCAGCATCGGCTTCGTGACGTGCATCGCGTTCGGTACGGCCACGGCCACGCTGGTCTCCCAGTCGCTCGGCGAGAAGCGCCCCGACCTCGCCGAGGCGTACGGGTGGGACAGTGTGAAGCTCGGGATGTACGCGTTCGGAGCCGGGAGTCTGGTGATTATCGCGTTTCCGCACTTCTTCCTCGACCTGCTGTCCGACGACCCGTCCGTGATCGACGCTGCGGTCGGCGGCCTGCGCGTCGTCGCTTCGGTGGGCATGCTCGCCGCGGCGGCGCTAATCCTCACCCAGGCGCTGTTCGGCGCCGGCGACACCAAGTTCGTGATGTACACCGAGTTGGTGTTGCACGGGTTCTGTCTGGCGCCGTTGGCGTGGTTCCTCGCGATGTTCCTCGAGCTCGGCTTCATCGGGGTCTGGCTCGCCGCCGCCATCTACGTGCTCGTGCTCGCGTTGGTGATGACCGTGAAGTTCTCCCTCGGCGGTTGGAAAGACATCAAGGTGTGAACGAGGTAACGTGGACCCGTGTTCAGCCACCGCTACTCCATCCTGCTGGTCTCGTTGGCGCTCAGCGCCTGCGGGTCCATCGATCCCGAGCCGATCACCGACGAGGACGGCAACCCGATCATCCTGCCGGGTCCGTTCGACGACTACCTCGGCGTCACCGCGCTCTACGGAGCGGAGGTCGGTGTGCGACCGACGCTGCGCTTCCAGTTTGACGCCTTCGTGAACGAGGACCAACTGCTCGACTTTGGGGTCGTGGCGCTGTCCTCGGGTGGCATCGCCGCCAGTGGCCGCATCCGGTGGCAGATGTCGTCTCGGACGATGGCGTTTCGGCCGTTCAATCCGCTGGTCGCAGGACTGCGCTATCGCCCGAGCATCGACGCGAGCCGCGTCTTCAGCGTGACCGGGGCACCACTTGGAGCGATCGATCTGCCAGAGTTCGTCGTCAGTGACGAGATCGAAGAGCCGGAGTTCGAGCTGCCGATGGTGCGGTGGGAAGCGGTGGACGACGTGTTTCGAGCGAAGTGTCGCAGCTGCCACGCCGATCCGCAGTGGCAGCTCAACCCGCTCACGTACGCCTCGCTCGTGGGCGGGGCGTCCGCACAGACCGATGAGCTCCTCGTGGTGCCGTTCGACCCCGGGGACAGCTACCTGCTGCACAAGGTGATCGAGGACTATCCCGTTCGCCGCTTCAGCGTTCAGCCGCCACCGTGGTCCAACGCGGCCACGCTGACCGCCGAGGAAGTTGTGCTCATCGAACGCTGGGTCGCGACCGGGGCGCGGGACTAAGTCCGCGCTCTCCGCGGTTGCGCTTGACTGAGGGCGCGCTATCTCGTTCAATGTCGCCCGTTCAAGGCCCCGCGGGAGAAGTCACGATGCGCGCAGTCCGACAGTACCAGCCGCTATTCTCGATCCTCCTCGTGTTCGCCGTGCTCGCCGCGTGCAACAACAATAACTCAGGCGACGCCGCGGAGAAGGACTCCAAAGAGACCGCCAACGTCGTCAAAGGTGAGACGGCCGGCGCGACCGCCGCTGCCGCGGAGCCGCTGCCCGTGATCGCCGACGACCTGTACCCGGACTTCCCGTTCGCGCAGTTCAATCCCGAAGAGAAGGCCAAGATCGTCAAGCTCACCAAGGCCGAGCTGTGCCCGTGCCCCGAGTCGAGCCAGTCGATGCACGAGTGCATGCAGGACCGCGACAAGCGCTGCGACCTCGCCAACCAGGCGATGAACATGATCGGCGGCATGGTCAAAGCGAGTTACAACGAGACCGACATCCTCGATCAAGTCGCCGAGTTTCTCGACGCCGCCAAGCGACAACACAGTTTCCAGATCGACGACCGACCCCTCAAAGGCAATCGCAACGCCTCGGTGATCCTCGTCGAGTTTGCCGACTTCGAGTGCCCGCACTGCAAAGAGGCCTCGAAGATCATGAAGTCGATCAGCGAGTCCTACGGCCCCAAGATCGGGCTCGTGTACAAGCACTACCCCCTGCCCTCGCACGAGTTCTCCGAGCTCGCGGCGCGGGCCGCCGTGGCGGCGCACAAGCAGGGCAAGTTCTGGCCGATGCACGACGAGCTGTTCAAGAACCAGAAGTCACTGGGGTACGCCCAGATCGTCAACATGGCGCAGCGCATCGGGCTGAACATGGGTAAGTTCAAGCTCGACGTGGAGTCGCCCGATGTCCGCGAGTTCGTGGCACGCGACCGCAAAGACGGTGAGGACGGCGGCCTGACCGGCACCCCCACGATCTTCATCAACGGCCGTCGCTACCTCGGCGACACGACCGAAGATTCGATCCGCGCCGCCATCGATAAGGCGCTGCGCGACGCCGCAAAAGTGGACCCCGACAAGACCACGACGACGACGAAGACCGACTGAACCCCGCCGAATCGCGCGCAGCCCACCCGCCCGCCGATTCGACGGGCTGGACCGAAGCAGTGGGTTTGCACTACTACACGATGCGATTCGATGAGGAGTTCACATGTCCGACCAACAGCCGCCTTCTGAAGCCGATGAGTTGTATCTCATCCGGCACTCCACCGCGCACATCATGGCGACCGCGATCCAGGAGATGTTCCCGGACGCGAAGTTCGCGATCGGCCCCCCGATCAAGGACGGCTTCTACTACGACTTCGACCTGCCGCGACCGATCTCCACCGACGATTTCGACGAGATTGAGACCCGCATGAAGGCGGTGATCAAAGAGAACCAGAAGTTCGTCAACGAGACGTGGTCCAAGGACAAGGCGCGCGAGTTCTTCGCCAACGAGCGCTACAAGCTCGAGCTCATCGACCGCATCCCCGGCGAGGAGGTCTCGATCTACAAGAACGGCCCCTTCACGGACCTGTGTGCCGGACCGCATGTCAGCTACACCAAGAAGTGCAAGAACTTCAAACTGCTCAAGGTCGCCGGCGCCTACTGGAAAGGCGACGAGAACGAGCCGATGCTCCAGCGCATCTACGGCACGGCGTGGAAATCGCGTGAGCAGCTCGACGCGCACCTGCACATGCTGGAAGAGGCGAAGCGCCGCGATCACCGCAAGCTCGCGACGCAGCTCGACCTGTTTGGGTTCGACCGCCTCGCGCCGGGCGCGATCTTCTGGCGCCCCAAGGGCTGGCACTGCTACCGCGCGCTGCAGGACTACTTCCGCGAGCTGGAGCAGCGCAACGACTACGTCGAGATCTACAACCCGCTGCTCTACAACAAGGAGTTGTTCGAGACCTCCGGGCACTGGGACCACTACCGCGAGCACACGTTCCACTTCACCCAGAACGACCAGACGTACGCACTCAAGCCGATGAACTGCCCCGACACGATGCTGTTCTTCGGCTCCAAGAAGCGCTCCTACCGCGAGCTGCCGCTTCGGGTCGCCGAGTTCGGCACGCTGCATCGCAACGAGCTGGCCGGCGCGCTATCCGGCGCGACCCGGGTGCGTCAGTTCTGCCAGGACGACGCGCACATCTTCTGCGCCGAAGACCAGATCTACGACGAAGTCGTGACGTTGATGGCGATGATCGACGAGACCTACGACATGCTCGGCCTGCAGTACGAGCTCGAGCTGTCGACGCGACCCGACGACTTCATGGGCGAACCCGCACTATGGGATCGCGCCGAAGCGATGCTCAAGAAGGCGCTCGATGACCGCGGCGAGCCGTACAACATCCACGAAGGCGATGGCGCGTTCTACGGGCCGAAGATCGACATTCAGGTCCGGGATTGCCTCGGCCGGTCGTGGCAGTGCGGGACCGTGCAGCTGGACTTCCAGCTTCCACGGCGGTTCGAGCTGACCTACACCGCGTCGGACAACTCCGAACCGACGCCGGTCGTGATCCACCGCGCGATCTCGGGGTCGCTGGAGCGGTTCTTCGCGATCCTGGTCGAGCACTTCGCGGGCGCCTTCCCCACCTGGCTCGCGCCGGTGCAAGCCGTCGTGATCCCGATCACCGACGAGCAGAACGACTACGCCTGGGAGCTCGGTAAGAAGCTGCGCGCCGCCGGCGTGCGTGCCGAGGTCGACGATCGCAGCGCGAAGATGAACTACAAGATCCGCGAGCATACGACGCAGAAGATCCCGTACATGCTCGTCGTGGGCGGGCGCGAAGCCGAAAGTGGCGACGTCGCGCTGCGCCAGTACCCGGAGGTGCGACGAGGCACGCTGCCCTTCGACGACGTGCTCGCCGAGATCGTAGACCACGCCAAACGACGACTGCTCGACGTCGACGTGAAGCCGATTGAGCTCGCCGGCAGCGCCGATGACGACGATATCGGCTCGGAGATGGAGGACCGTGGCTACTGACGGTTCGTCGCCCGACGAACCGTCCCGTGGTCTGTTCGGCGCGCCCGCACTCTGGGCCGTCCTGCTCGCCGCCGTCGCCCAAGGTGCACACCTCGGGTCCGATGCCGGACTCTCGCCGTTTGCCGCCATCGCCTATGTCGGGTTGCTCGCTCCCGCACTGTTCCTGGCCGCGATCGCGCTGGGCGCCGTGGCGAACGCGCTCGTGGCGCACGGATGGGTCTCGACGTCAGCGAAGCGCAACCGAGAGCGCCTCGTGGCGTGGGCGTGGGGCGACGACACCCCGCGTCTCGCGCGTCGAACCGCGGGCCTCATCGCGGCCTGCGACGCCGTCGCCGCGTTCGCCGTGATGTCCTGGCTCGCGGGCGGCACAATCCTCGAGACCGTCGCGCGTCCCGAGATGGGGCTCGCGCTGCTCGTCGGCCTGCAGCTCGTCCTCGCGCTGCTGTCGGTGGCGCTGTTCGGGGTGCTCTTGCGGCCCCTGACCTGGCTGTTCCTTCGCTTCGACCGCCGCGCGCTCGTCGCGCCAGCGTCGGTCACGGCCATCCTCGTCCTGCTGGGCATTGCCGCCACGATCGCGGTGCGCGCGGGCACCGATGTCGGCGCGCATCTGCCGTGGGACCTCGCCACGGCGGTCGCATTTGGCGCCCTCGGGTGGACCGCCGCGCGAGCGCTACGTCGGCCGATGGCGCTCATCGCGATCGGGACGGTGCTCCTCGTGGCGAGCTTCCTCGTGACGGTGTTCATGCCCGTCGCCGTGCGACCGGACCGCGCGATCTTCACCGACGAGGGCCCGCTCGCCGTGGCGCTCTATCGCCCCCTGCACGCCGCATTGGACCGTGATGACGACGGGGCGATTGACCTGTACGGCGGCGGCGACTGCGCGCCCGACGACCCGGCGGTGTTCCCCGACGCCGTCGAAGTGTTGAACAACGGGATCGACGAGGACTGCTCCGGGGCCGACTTCACCGCCGATCTCGACTTCGACGAGGCCGCGCAGTCCTACGGCAAGCCCCGCGAGTTGAAAGGCCGACCGAACATCGTGCTCATCACGACCGACTCGCTGTCGATGGACCGGACCTCGCTGGGCCGCGAGGACCGCGACACGACGCCCCACCTCGCCGCGTGGGCCCGCCGCAAGGGGATCGTCTACGACGCGGCGTTCGCGATCGGGCCCAGCACCCGCCTGGCGTTCCCCGGGATCATGGCCAGCCAGTTCAACAGCATGGTTGCGATGGTGAAGACCAAGCGCCATCCATACGATTGGAGTCCCACGACGCCCACGATCGCTCGAGCGCTCGCATCCAGCGGCTATCGCACCGTACGGGTATCACCGGACCGCTACTTTTCGTCGCGCTGGAAGCATGGGCCGTCGATCGGGTTCGACGTGCACGACGACAGCCCGACCAAGAAACCCGTCGATCGCGTGCACACGGCCCCGGAGGTCACCGCGGCAGCGATCGCGCAGCTCGAGGTCCGCGGCGACAAGCGCCCGCTGTTCCTGTGGGTCCACTACTACGACCACCACAGCCCGTTTCGCCGTCCCACCGATTCCGTCGACTACGGTTCGGCGGTCGCGGACGTCTTCGACAGTGAGGTCGAGTTCGCCGATCGGCACTGGGGCCAGCTGCTGACGGCCATCGATCGCATCGCGACGCCGACGGTTGTGATCTTCACCTCCGATCACGGCGAGTCGTTCGATCGGTACCACCCCAAGAAGCATCACGGTCACGACCTGCGCACCCCCGTGCTGCACGTGCCGTTCATCATCGCCGGCCCCGCGACGGCGCACCGGCGCGTGCCGGGCCTCGTCTCGCACGCCGACATCGCGCCGACGATCGCCGATCTCGTGGGCCTCGAGCGCGACGCCGGATGGGTCGGCGAGTCGCTCGCCCCCACCCTCTGGGGCGGCGCCGACCCGCAGAAGAGCGTGGTGTTCGGCCTCTTCTATCTGCCTGAGCGTCGGCCGAACGCGTTCGGCAAGATCAGCGCGCGCACCAAGGATTGGTACTACGAGCGCAATCTGACCGACGGGGCCGAGCGGCTGACCCAGTGGCGCACCGACGCCAGCGGCGAGTCCGACCTCGTTGATAAACAACTGGAAACGGCCGCGGTGCTGCGCCAGGTCGCGCTCCGAAAACTCGACGCACTCAAGCAGACCGAGCGCGGGTTACCGGCGGGGGAATAGCAGAGCGCACAAACGTGCTTGACGAGCGGAGTCCTCTGGGTACACTTCGTCCTCCCACCTCGGACCGAAAATTCGGACGATGAGGGAGGGGTGGCCGAGTGGTTGAAGGCACTGGTCTTGAAAACCAGCAAGCGGCAACGCTTCGTGGGTTCGAATCCCACCCCCTCCGTGAGGGGACCTCGCTAGGGTCTTTGACAGTTGGAAAGCAATCGATCACCGCATGGACGGTGGATCTAGACGCGTATGGAGAAGTGGCCGAGAGGCTGAAGGCGCTCCCCTGCTAAGGGAGTATAGGGTTAATCCCCTATCGAGGGTTCGAATCCCTCCTTCTCCGCTATGCACCCGTAGCTCAATTGGATAGAGCGCCGGTCTACGGAACCGGAGGTTGGAGGTTCGAACCCCCCCGGGTGTACTGAAATGATGAAAACGCTAGATGATACAAGGTTTATGGAGTTAGCCCTCGCCGAGGCCCAGAAGGCTCGCGACGTCGGTGAAGTTCCGATCGGGTCGGTCGTCGTCGATGCCTCCGGTGAGGTCATCGGCCGCGGATTCAACCGACGCGAGACCTGGCAAGACCCGACGGCACACGCCGAGCTCCTCGCGATGCGGGAAGCGGCTCAAACCGTCGGTAGTTGGCGACTCCCCGAGTGTACGACGTACGTGACCCTCGAACCGTGCCCGATGTGTGCGGGGACGATGGTCAACGCCCGCATGGGACGCGTGGTATACGGGGCTCGCGATCCCAAAGCTGGCGCGGTTCGTTCTCTATACGCGCTGCTCGAAGATCCACGGCTCAATCACGTGGTCGAAGTCTCGGAAGGATGTCTCGCCGACCAGTGCGGCAAGATTCTGTCCGAGTTTTTTCGCGATATTCGCGAGGGCCGGATGCGCAAACCACAGCGTGTACGGTCCGAAGAAGAGTGAACACCCCCGGAGGGGTGGCCGAGAGGTCGAAGGCGCTTGATTCGAAATCAAGTGTACCAGCGATGGTACCGAGGGTTCGAATCCCTCCCCCTCCTTAGCATGTTGCACACTGAGCAAAATGGCGCTCAGGAGAGGTGGCCGAGTGGTTGAAGGCGCACGGCTGGAATCCGTGTGTACAGGTTACCCTGTACCGAGGGTTCGAATCCCTCCCTCTCCGTGGTAGTAGTAGAATTGTCGAGGCTCGAGCGGTCAGCGCGACCACTGGCCAGGGACCCCGTCAGGCCCGGGAGGGAGCAGCGGACTTGGCACAGGGTGTGCGCTGGCCGCTCGGCCCTCGACAAGAAATGAAAGCCCGAAGGCGAAAGCCCTCGGGCTTTTTTTGTGTCCGCGGTACCGCAATTCCGGATGCCTTCCTATGATTCGACGATGAAGCGAGGTGACCTCATCGATGGCCGCTACCGGCTCGACGCCATGATCGGCGCCGGCGGCCTTGGCGTGGTTTGGCGCGCCACGCAGCTCGATTTCGACCGGCTCGTCGCGATCAAGTTTCTGAAGCATGCCCACCTCACGGATGTTCGACGGTTCGAAGTCGAGGCGCAGGCCCTCGCGCGACTCCAACATCCCGGTTGCCTGACCGTCCACGAGTTTGGACATATCGCGGCGGGGCCCTACCTCGTCATGGAGTACGTGGTCGGGCGGCCGCTGAGCGACCTGCGCGGTCAACGCCTGTCCACACCGCGGCTTGCGACGATCGCGGAGCTACTCCTGAGCGCCATCGATCATGCGCATCGCGAGGGGGTCTTGCATCGCGATCTGAAGCCCGAAAACATCCTGCTGGTAGACGGACCAGCCGGCGAGGTCGTCAAGGTCCTCGATTTCGGCCTCGCGAAGCTAGCCGGACGCGAACTGCCCGACATCACGAAGACCGGCGAATTCATGGGCACCGCCGCCTACATGAGCCCCGAGCAGCTTCGGGGATCGAAGGACGTGGGCCCACCGTCGGACGTGTACTCGCTTGGCGTGATGTTGTTCGAGCTGATCGCGGGTCGTCACCCGTTCATCGATGGCGGCACGCCGGTGGAGCTCGGCATGGCGCACCTCAACACGCCGGTGCCCGAGATCATCGACGCCAACCACCCCCCGGCGCTCGTGAGCCTCGTACGTTCGATGCTGCAGAAGGACCCACGACGACGCCCGACCGCACTCGCCGCGCGACGACAGCTGGAGAGCGCCGTGACGCCGCCGACCGAAGCGTCGTTTCGACGACGCCCGCCGGTGGCGGCGATTCTCATCGCGCTCGCCGTGGCCGTTGCCCTCGCGGTGGGCTTCGTCCTGACTACGGGGGAACCGGACCGCACCGCACCATCCACACCGCCGCCGCGCGCGCTCCCCGTAATCGTCGTCAGGCCCGCACCGGCTGACGTCGAGGTCGACGTCGTGCCGGTCGACGCCCGGGCCGACGCAGCGAGAACCGGCTGCGGAGTTCCAGCCGAACCCGGCCCACAGCGAAACCGAGCCTCGATGGGACTCACGCAAGTGCCGTACTGGATCGACGTGCCCAAAACGTATGACTCGTCGACGCCGAGCCCGCTGCTCATCCTGCTGCATCACGACCGCAGCAGTCCGGCCCAGATGGCGCGCGATACCGGTTTCGGCGACATCGCCTCTGAGGCGCGCGCGGTCATCATGGGGCTGGAGACGCGGTCGAATCCGTGGCGCAACTCGCTCTCCGAAGAGCTCGCCGAGGTCGAGCGCGCCATCGAACACGTGCGCGCACGGCTCTGTATCGACGAGTCGCAAGTGTTCGTCGTCGGATTCGGAGTCGGCGGAAAGGTCGCCCTGGGGGCGGCGTGTCAGCCGTGGGCAACCGCCGTCGCCGTCGCCTCCTACACGCCCGAGGTGAACTACGCGACGAGATGCGAAACCGCGGCACCGATCATGGTCATCGCGCCCAAACACACGCAGCACGCACCATTCGAGGGCGGCCCGCGTTGCGGCACGGAAGTGCTGCGGAAGATCGGTCGCGGCAGCATCGGCATGGCGGTTCCCGACTTCGAAGCGATACTGCGCGACCGCAATGGGTGCGCTGCTCGTGGGACCCAACGACGCTTGAAGGACGGCGTCTGCACCGCGTTCGCGGACTGCACCAGGGCCGTCACGTCGTGTCATATCGAGGGAGGCCACGGTTGGCCGGGGACCACCACGGCCGACCTCATGTGTGACAGCCCGCCCTCCGCCTTTCCATCCGCGACCGAAATCTGGAAGTTCTTCCAGCACAAGTAGTGGGGCGTCCGAGGCTTTTCTCGCTGCCGGCCGCGGTGTATACCGCGAACGTTCTGATTTCAGAGAGTTCTCGATGGCCGCCAAAGCAATCCTTCCGTGGGCCGCTGCCCTTTTCTTGCTCGCCCCCCCCGCCTTCGCGCAGACGACGGGCGGCGAACCGGTAACACCGCCCACCGCGCCGTCCGCGCCGGACGACTCCGACGCCCCCGTCGGGACCGTCGAAGTGGTGGAGGAGGTGGAGCCGGTCCAAAAGGCTGAACCGGCGAAAGTAGTGGTCGAGAAGGAGATCGTCGTCGAAAAGGAGATCATCCAGCTCGGCGGGGGCAAGGCGCGCGTCGGCTCGGCCTGGAACAAGAAGCAGGGCCAGAAGGACGGCAAGAACTACCTGTGGTTCCTCGACATCGGCGGCTACCTGCGCGCCGGCTACACGGGGATTCAGAATGACCCGACCGGCACGTTCGGCGCCCACGACGGCTTCGTGCTCGCCAACGCCCGACTGGGCCTGCATGGCGAGATGCGCTCGCTCGGGTTCAAGCTCCAGCTCGATGGAGCCGTGGACCGCAACGACGATGCGAACGACCCCAACGCCGAGGTCGTGACGCGGCTCAAGGACGCCAACATCTACTGGCAGCCGCTGCGTGCGGCGCGCCTGACGGTCGGGCAGTTCAAGCCGCCGCACGATGTCGAGGAGCAGTTCTCGACGACTGAAATCTTGTTCGTCGATCGTTCGGTGGGCAGCCGCGGGGTCAAGAACGTCGAGGGCAACAACCGCGCCGGCCTGTCCGCCGACCGCGAAGTGGGTGTGATGCTCGGCACCAGCCACTGGCACTTCGGCCACGACGAGGGCGAGCTCGAGGGACCGGGCGTCAGCTACGGCCTCGCGGTCACCAACGGTCAGAGCTCGAACAGCGCGCTCAACGACAACGACAAGGTCGCGTTCTACGGCCGCGCGGCGTTCCACTGGGCGGACCTCGTCAGCGTGGGCGGCGGCTACTTCGTCAACGACCGCACGATCGGCATCGCGCCGGACACAATCGACGAAACCCAGTCCGGCTGGACCGCCGACCTGACGTTCACTGGCTTTGGGGCAACCCTCGTCGGCAGCGTGATGAGTCAGGCGATCGACCGCCCCGACCTGAGCACCGACCCCGAGACGACCGGCTTCGCCTACCAGGTGTCGGTCGCGTACAAAGAGCCGTTCTTCGGTTTCCAGCCCGCGTTCCGGTTCGCCGCCTTCGACCCCACGGAGCTCGCCGACGACACGGACATGCTGACGTACATGACGTTCGGCCTGAACTACCGCCCCGATTACCCGATCGCGCTGCTGCTGAACTACACGATCGCGAACGAGACTGAGGAATTCACGATCCCGAACAACCGTTTCGACGCGGTATTGCAGGTTACCTGGTGAGCGGGATGAGACGACAACCGACCGTCAAGATCGGCGCCGCAGCGCTCACGATTCTCACGATTGCCGCGCTCGGCCTGACCACCGGTTCGTGCAGCAAGACCCCCGAGACGCCCTCCAACGCGAGCGCGTTTCGGGTGACGTCGCGCGCCCAGCTCATCGGCGGCCCGACTGCCCTGGGCGAGATCGGCGATTACATGCTGCAGAACGGCGAGATTCGCGTCGTCGTGCAGGACAAGGTGTTCAATCGCGGCGCCGGCGTGTTCGGCGGTTCGCTCATCGACGCCGACCTCGTGCGCGCGACCAACGACGGCGGCCCCCTCGGCGGCTCCGGCAACGACTCGTTCGGCGAGATGTTTCCGGCGTACTTCCTCGAGATGATCAACCCCGAGGAGGTCGAAGTCATCAACGATGGCTCCGACGGCGAAGCCGCGATCGTCGAGGTGCGCGGTCGGGGCGGCGAGTTCGTCACGATGCTGCGCTACCTCAACCAGCTGCTGCTGAGCGCCTACAAGCAGCCGTCCACCGTGATCCAGGACATCCTCGCCGGGCGCCCGCCGGATTCGGACAGTGCGCCGAACCTGCTGTTTCGCACGCGCTACATCCTCGAACCGGGCGCCCGACACGTCCGCATCGAATCGTCGATGCGCAACGTCAGCCCGCTGACGATTCAGTTCCCGGCCCAGGAAATCCTCGCTGCGCTGGCCGGTTTCGCGGGCCTCGACCTCGGCGGCTTTCGTCTGCCGGCCGGCCACGTGCTCGGCTTCGGCAAGCTCAGTGAGATCTTCTTGCCGGGCCTCGGCTACGACGTGGAGCTCGGACTGCGCGACGCAGGCGGCACGCCGGTTCCGCTGCCCGCGTTTCCCGGATTCCTGACCCCCGTCGTCGCTTCGACCAACGATTCGGGCGTCAACTACGGTTTCGCGACCGTCGACGACCCCGAGACGAACTTCGTCTATCAGCGCGACCAGGACGGCCTGTACGGCGGACGGGCGAAGTCCGACGACATGCTGTACCTGTTCAACGCATCCGGCTTTGGTGGCGTGTTCACGACCCAGGCCCCCGAGCGCCTCGCGCCGAGCCACTGTGCCGAAGACCTCGATCGCGACACCGTGTGCGACGAGCTGTTCCCGGACCGCGTCACGGTCTGCCGCGGACAGTGGAACGCGTGCCTTCAGGCCCGCGCCGAAGTCCCCACCGAATTCACGTACACGAACTACCTGATCGTCGGCGACGGCGATGTCGCCGGCCTCATGGAAGAATACTTCCGGATTCGTGGCGCCGAGGTCCAGAGCGTGCGCGGCCGCGTGACCGACGAGACGACGGGCTCCGCCGTGGGCGCCAAAGAGTCCGTCCTCGTGTACCAGGACGACGCCGCATCATGCGCCGAAGGGACGATCTACAACCAGGTGTTCACGATCGCGGGCGGACGGTTTGCGCTGGACCTGCCCGCCGGCAAGTACTGTGCGCGCACCCAGTCCCACGGCCGGCCGCTCGGCGACTTCGTGAAGTTCACCGTCGGTACGACGGGCACATCGTTGGAGCTGAAGGCGAAATCGCGCGGCCACATCGTCGCGCGCGTCGTCAGCGAGGACGGGGTGCCGATGCCAGCCAAGATGACGGTCGTCGGCGTGCACGAGTATCGGGGCGAAAACCCGGAATACCGCGGCTTCTTGATGGACCAGGTCGCCGGCGAGCCTCATCGCCCCAGCGACCTCGTGCCCGACGTCGAGAACGATCCGATGACGCGTCGCTTCATCGAAGATATGGCGTATGGCGGCGCGGACGGCATGATCAAGCTGTCGGTCCGACCGGGCAAGTACAGTGTCTTCCTCAGCCGCGGCGTCGAGTACGACATCGTCGAGCGCGAGATCGACGTCAAACCCAACGGCACGATGCGCGTCAGCGCGACGTTGCCGCGTAGCCTCAAGACCCCCGGACACGTCAGCGGGGACTTCCACATGCACCAGGCCGGCTCGATCGACAGCGGGCTCGACTTCAACAAGCGCGTCATCAGCGTGGCTGCGGAGGGCGTCGAAGTCGTCGTCTCGACCGAGCACAACTACATCGCCGACCTCGCACCGTACGTGTACCGCAACAACCTGCAGTCCTGGATGACGTCGATCGTGGGCCTCGAGCTCACGACGTTCGAGGGCGGTCACTTCAATGCGTTCCCGGTGCGTCGCACCCTCGACACGATGAACCGTGGGTCGTTCGCGTGGCAGGACATCCCACCGGACCGCATCTTCACGCAGCTCCGCGAGATGGCGCCCAGCGGCGAGGAGAACATCGTGCAGGTCAATCACCCGCGCACGCCGATCCTCGGCTACTTCGAGCAGCACAACGTCAGCCCGTTCGACGGGACCGTCGACCTGCCGCTGAACACCGCCGCCGGTGGCTTCTCGGCCGCGACGCTGGCGAGCCCCAATGGTACCGCCTTCATCGAGGAGTTTGAGGACGCGAACGGTAAAGTCGAGTACCGCAGCACGTTCTCATGGGAT
This sequence comes from Bradymonadaceae bacterium, assembly GCA_041601915.1. Classification (GTDB taxonomy): domain Bacteria; phylum Myxococcota_A; class Bradymonadia; order Bradymonadales; family Bradymonadaceae; genus JBFIHF01. Next base: position 14,515 of record JBFIHF010000005.1, on the reverse strand, counting down.
TTCGACGCCATTGAGATCTTCAACGGTCCGCACCTCGAAGAGCTGCGCCACTTTCGCATGCCATTCGACAAGAACGCCGCGGCGGGCGCCGCCGGTGCGCTGCCGCAGGTCACGCGAGACGCGTTGGCCGCCGTGTACATCGAGGAAGCCGCGATGATGCTGAACGCGGTCCTCGCGGAGTTCCTCACCGAGCGTGATGGCACCCCGGTCACCGCCGCGGACGTCGCGATGATGACGGACGCCGAACGCGCGACCGTGACCGATGAGTGGGTGCAGTCGAAGATCCCCGAGCAGTGGTCGGTACTTTGCGACGGCAACGGCGTCGTTCAGCCCGGCGGCCTCGACGATTGGTACAATCTGCTCAACTACCCGCGGCCCGATGGGCGCTACCTGAAGTACACGGCGACCGGGAACTCCGACTCCCACTCCGCGCACCTCGACCCACCGGGGCTGCCACGGAACTTCTTCTTCGTCGGCCACGACGACCCGTCGCGCGTCACGGATGCCGACGTCGTCACGGCGATGCAAAAGCACCACAACATCGTCTCCAATGGGCCATTCGTCGACTTCACGGTCAACGGCGGCAAGATGGGCTCCGACGTCCAGGGGACTGGAAACGTCGAGATCGCGGTCACGATTCGCGCCGTCGAGTGGGTCGGCGTCGACCGCTTCCGGATCGTCGCGAACGGCGAAGTCGCGCGCGGCATCGATCCCGCGCAGGACGATGATTACTGGGGCTGGACGCCCGTGACCCTCGACGGCAGCGGCGAGTTCAAAGGCAAGTTCAGTTACGACACGCAAGGCCGTGACACGTGGTTCGTCGTCGAAGTGGAGTCGGACCGCAGCATGTTCCCGGTCATCGAGCCGCAGGACATCCCGCCGTTCAACTTCTCCGATGTCATCGGCAGCCTCGCCGGTGCGTTTGGGTTTGGCGCGGGCGTCGAAGGCCTCGCTCCGCAGTTCGTGTTCCCGCTGACCGGCTTCGCGTTCACCAACCCGATCTGGGTCATCGCCGACGGCGACGGCACGTTCACACCGCCCTCCCCGCCGGTGCTCGCCTGTCAGGACGGTGTGTACGGCCCGGTCGACGGCGCCGTGAACGCGCTCGTCGACCCGCGTGACCTCCAACGGGCGATGACCGGGCGACTTCGAGGCGCGTCGCTTCCCACCTCGATGAGCACCACGGTGAGCCCGCTGCAGCGGCCCACGGGCGAGTCCCGCGACCTGCGTGTGATCTTCGAGGCCTGGGGCCACCACCATTGAAGCGCCTCGGCCTCACGCTGTTCCTACTGCTCGCCACGTGCGCGACGTTTGCGTCAGCGCATCAGTTTCCCGTGGAGCGCAGCGCAGTGCTGCAGGTTCACACGTCACATGCCGAGCTGTTGCTGATCTATGTCGAGCCCCCCGGCCCGCGCACGGACCGGCTGTTGGCGCTCTACGACGCCGACCGTAACGGCCAGATCGACGGCGTCGAGCAACGCCTCGCCCGGCGCGCGTTTCTGCAGCGGGCATTCTACGGACTCGACATCACGTTCGACGCCAAGAGCGCGAAGAAGACGGCCGAGATCCGTTACAAGCGCGACAAGAACGGTGGCATCTCGGTCGCGATCCTTCAGCGCATCGACCTGCTCATCGACTCCAACCAGCTCAACGTCTCGGTCTCGCTCAGCGCGGGCGAAACGATCCCGCCGATCGACGTGATCGTCGAGGTGGCCGACAAGTGGACGCTGCCGGGTGGCGAGGCGTCGGAGGCCAAGCTTGCGTTGAAGCCGGGCGACAAAGGGTCGGTGGCCTTGACGAGAACGCCGACGGCCAAGAGCACCGAGCCCCCGCCCGCGTGGGCTCCGAACCTCCCTCGGTAGGTCTGCTCCGCTGCTCCGCTGCTCCGCTGGTCCGCTGGTCCGCTGGTCGCCGGTCAAATTCAAACTTAGACCCGTCCTCAAACCAGCGGCCACCACGCGAAGCGCGGGACGTTGTGCCTTCGCGGCTCCGCTGGTCGAGCTGCGGGCCCCGCGGACCGCGCAGCCTGGCGGCAAGCGGAGGCCTAGGCGACGCTTCGCGTGGGTCGAACCCGGGGCCTGAGGACGGGTCTAAGTTTGAATTTGACCGGCGACCAGCAGACCAGCGGACCAGCGGACCAGCGGATCTTCGGTGTGAGTGAAGAGATGGTTTAGACCAAGATCTGCGAGATGGGGCCCGTGCACAGCTCCGGTAAGCCGAACGTGTTCACGTTCATCCCAAACGCCTGACACAGCGTGATGAGCAGGTCGTTGTTCGCGCGCTCGCCGAGCTGCACGTGGCGACCGCCGGTGAGGAACGTCCCCTGCAGGCTTCCGGCCATGATGATCGGCACGTCGTCGTGGTCGTGGTTGTTGCCCTTCCCGAGCTCGTTCACCCAGAGCACGATCGAGTTGTCGAGCAAGGTGCCGTCGCCTTCGGGCACCGCCTTCATCTCGGCGAGCAGCTTCGCGAACCGCGCCGCGATGTACGTGTTGAGTTGGGTGAGCTTCGACTGGGCATCAGCGTTGCCGTCGCCCTCGTGTGACAGGGCATGCCAACTGTCGGTGAGCCCGATCGGACGCAGCGACAGCGCCCCGAGCCCCTTGCCGTACTGAATCGTCGCGACGCGGGTGCGATCGCAGGCCAGTCCCCTCACCGTCTGCTGAATCTGGAAGTCCGAGATCGCGGTCATGTCGTCTTCAGACAGCCAGTTCCCGACGCCTCCTCCGGGGCCATCGCACGACGGCGGGGCTTCGGAGAGCTGCGTCTCGAGTTCGCGAAACGCGGTGTGATGCTGGGCGAGGCGCTGGCGGTCCTCGCTGCTCAGCTTGCGTTCCACGCGGCTGAGGTCCTCTTTGACGAAGTCCAGCACGCTCTGGCGGCGGGTGCGAATCCGTTCGTACGCGCCAGCGGTGGTCGCGCCTTCGCCAAAGATGCGATCGAACAGTTTGCTGCCATCGCTCTCGGCGAACAACGGCTGGTCGGCCGCCGCGTAAGTCATCGTGTCTCGGTTGTACCACCCGCTGCCGTGGCGACGCGTGATGAGCCCGACCTGCAGCGAGTTGAGCCCCGTCTGGCCCATCAACGAGTTCGCGATGGCCTGATCGACGGAGATGCCGTTGGCGTAGCCACTGAAGGCCTCCATCGTGCCCTCGTTCAGCGGCTGACCGGTCAGAATCCCGCCCAGGCCACGCTCGTGGGCGTGGAAGCCAGAACGCGGCTGGTAGGCGCCTTTGGCCACCGTGATGTCGAGCCCTTCCAGCACGAGCAAGTCGTCGAGATGCGGGGTCAACGGATCGAGGATCGTGCTCATCTGGGTGATGAGTCCGTTGGACGACTGCGGGCTCCAGTTCGACGCGATGGTCCCGTTGCCGCTGTGAAAGATGACGAGTCGTTTAGGAAAGTCCGATGTAGCTTGTGCGCCCGACAGCGATGGGAGAATCGGCAGCGCCAGCCCCGCGAGACCGAGCGCGCCTGCGCCACGCAAGAAGTCCCGCCGATCGATGTGTCTCCAGTCTTTCATGTCACTCTCCCGCCGCGGGGGTGCGCTGCACGAACATCTCGTGGGCGATGATCTGAACGAGTGCTTCCTGCAAGTTGTCGCCGCCGCTCCGCAGCGAGTCCTCGACGCGCGCGACGGTGCAGTTGTCCGCGCCACCCGGCGGCCGCGCGAACGTCCACGTGAACAGGTTCTTGGCGACGCAGCGTCGGCTGTCGTCCACCGCGACCAGCGTGTCGGCGAGGTCGACCGCGCTCGCCACGGGCATTCGCTCGCCGCCTGCGACGACCTCACCATCGCCAAACAACGGGTTGCCATAGCGATCTTCAGCCTCGAACTGTCCAAGCGTGTTGAACGGGTCCAAGGCGAGGCCCAACGGGTCCATCATCGCGTGACAGCCGCCGCACGAGTTGGACGCGAGCCGCTTCTCGGACTTCGACCGCTCCGATTCGGTCGGACCGGTGGGGATCGACTCGGTGTCGACGTTGGTGGGACCCGGGACATCGCCGCACAGCACCGCCTTGCGCACCGCGAGACCGCGATGGACGGGGCCGTGATGCAGCGCCAGGAAGCCGGCGTGCGTCAGCAGTCCCGCACGCTCACTCAGCTCGACGCGATAGACGCCCGTCGCGACCTCCGTGCCGTCGGCCACGTCGATTCCGTAATGCGCGGCGAGCGTGGCATCGACGAACGTGTACCGCGACGTCAGCAGATCGACCCAACTCGACTGGCGTTCATCGATGACGTGGTCGATGAGTCGGACGGTCTCCGCACCCATCGCTTCGACCAATTCGGTGGCCGCGAAGGCCTCCTGCGCCAACCGGTCGAAACCGAGCCACTGCAGGACCAGCATGCGAATCGTGGAACGGGCGAACGGGGACTGCAACATGCGGCGTGCGTGCGCCTCGCGCTGCGTCGCATCACTCAGCTCACCGTTTGCCGCTGCCGCAGCGAGCGCCGCGTCCGGAATCGAACGCCACAATGTGGCCGCCATCCTCTGCGCGATCTCATAGTCGTCGAGGGCCGGCGCCGTCGCTTCCTCGGCGACGTACACAAAGCTGGGGGACTGCAGGACCGCCTCGACGACGATCCGCATGCCCTGGGCATGGCCGCCATCGGCCTGGCCCACGGTCCACAGCCCAACGAGGCCCTCGCGCTCCACATCTTGTAGGGGCCGGCGGAACGCGAGCTCGGCGAGACCGACGATCGCAGCCTCCGCGCAGCCAGCAAGCCCGGCGGTGTCCGACTCGTCGCACGGCGCCACCTGATCGACCGAGTCTGCGACGAGCACGCCCATCTCCTCGGCCATGAGCCGGAAGTCCACGACGTGTGCGACCGCGACCTGCTCGCGCGCGTTCAACACGAACGAGCCGACGCGGCTGTCGTTGGGCATCTCGAACCGAGGCACCGCCAGCGATGCGAACAACTCGGCCAGCGCGTTGTTCAGCTCCTCGGTGGTCAACATCCGCACCGGCACGTCCGCCACCGGGACCGGCGCGATCTGCGCGCACTCATCGATATCGGTCGGCTCGACGACCTCGCCGGGGTCCGTGGGGTCCGTGGTCGTGCCTGGACCCAGCGACGGCTGCTCATCGTCGACGTGCGCGACCGGCGCGTCGGCGTCGGTGTTCACGCGACCTTCGCAAGCCAGCGAGCCCAACTGCGTCGCCAGCGCCAGGATGATGAGTGTTCTCGAACTCATGGTGACTCCGGGTCAGCCTGCCCCGCCGTATCGCAAACTCCGTGCCGCAATTGCGGAAACGACGGACGAGCGCTATCTGACTGGCGAAGTTCAGATTCTCGCACAATCCGGCTGTGGGGTCCACCCCTCGGATCGGGCCGATGGCAGCCCTAATGTGGCGCGGAGTCCTCGCCGCGCTAGCGCTGGGCGAGCTTGGGAGCGGCCGGAACGTAGTAGCCGTCGTAGGCTTTTTTGATCTTGGGCAGGTGGGTGCGCACGAGGCTCTTCGCACGTCGCGCGGAGCCCGACTTGTACGTCGGACGCATCGCCTCCTCGAGGTGGACCTCGATGTCGGCGATCGTGGCGTCCGGATTGCGCCCCAACTTTTCGTACACCTTCTTGGCGATGCTCGGCCCCGAGTTGTACCCGATGTACATCAGGTAGATGTTGCCGCCGAGGGACTCGCGCAGGCTGTCGACATACAATCCCCCGGCCTTGATGATCTTGGTCGGATCGAAGCGCGCGTCGGTCATCTCGCAGGGGAACGCCGCCTTGTGGCGCTCCAGCGCCAGCGGATCGCCCGATTCCATGTCGCGCTGGATTTCCCGCGGCATCCGGCATCGACCACCCGAACAGTCGCAGCGATACACGGTCCCCGTCCCGAACACCGCGCGGTACGGCTGGGTGCGCGCGGTCCCGGTACAGAACTGCATCAGGCCCGCGCACCCCGTGTGACTGACGGCGTACTGCCGACCCCCGGACTCCACCCACATGAACGCCTTCACGTAGGCGAACTTCGCCGGGTCATCGCCGGAGACCTTGTCGATGTACGGGTCCCACCGGTCCATCAGCGGCTGCTTGCCGTTGGGCATCGGGGGCGCGATCGGTCCCGTGGCCTCCCCCTCTTCGACCTGGTCGAACACCGTCTGGTCCTGCGGCGCGAGCCCCTCGGCGACGATCGGGTCCGCATAGATCTTGCGATACAAGCCCACGACGGAGTCGGCGAGGTCGGCCGTCGCCGTGCCGTCCAACAGGTTGGCGGCCCGCTCCAGCCACGCCGAAGGCGCCATCGTCTGGGGGACCAACGTCGGTTGCGCGACGAACGGAATCAACAACGCGGTGACCACGAGCGTAAACACCCACTCGCCGACGACGCGCACCGCGGGCAGCTGATCGGTGACCCAGCGGAACGCGGACACGAGCTGGTCGAACGCTTCTTCGACCTTGGGCCACGCCGCCTCGATCGGACGCTTCAGCGTGCGGAACGTGATGAAGTGCAGCGGCAGAAACAGCGCGATCCGAAGCCAGACCGTCGAAATCGGCGACACCGCGGCGACGCGCTCCCAGAACGCCTCGCTCGTCTCGAAGTCCAGCAACGACGCCAGAAACTCGAAGCCGATGTGGTAGAGGAACCCCGCCAGTGCGAACGGCAGCACGACCAGCAGCAGGTACGTCGCGAAGATGTCGTAGATGCCTTTGGATGTGCCTACTACGAATCGCGCGAACTTTTTCACGAACGGCCTTCTGCGGGTTCCCAGTCTTAACGTACCACGCAGGCTACGGATCTAATTCCCCGACCGCCGCCCATCAGACGCTCTAGAACTGCAGCGTGAAGCCCACCAGCGGGCTGCGCCGCGAGGGTCCGCTACCGAAGAGTCCGCGACGCCCGGTGGCGGGCTGGTTCTGCCAGTCGACCTCGGGGCCGAGACCGCGCTCCTCGCGCAGCTTGCCATTCAGCGACTCGGCCGCGGACTTTCGCTCCGAGAACGACATCGGGTTGTAGTCGGCGATGAAGCCGAACGTAAGGAGCGAAATGCCGCCCGCCATGGTGAAGAAGCCGCCCATGACACCCCCGATGATTCGCCCCGTCTGGAAGCCTCCGTCACCGAGCGCACCGCCGACCCCATACACAAACAGGGCGAGGCCGCCCGCCGTCGCCGCGATGCCCGGTAGCCACATATACGGATTGTGGCTCTTCCACTTCGCCGCGAGGTCGGGTCGGTCGATCGCGTGGTAGAACGCCGGCCCATTGAGGATGCGCCCGGCCTGTCGCACGGTGCGGCCCTCGAACACCAGTCGACGCTGTAGGTACTCGAGCGTGAGCGCCGCGGTGTTGTCGCCGGCCGGCGCAGCCTTGGACGGCTCGAGATCGGACTTCTGCTCCCCCGCGATCCCCTCCGCGACGACGCGTGGGGCCTGTTCTTGGACACCCCGCACCATCACGAGCTGCAGGTCGCCCGCGCCTTGCGGGGTCTGCTGTCGGCCTTTGACCCCTCGCAACTTTCGCTGTGTATAGTACAGGGCCTCGCCGGCGCTGACGGCGCCATCACCGTCGTCGGCCCATCCGCGCAACGCGCCGAGCAGCAGGTAGCTGAACGCCGGTCGCGCGGCACCATCGAGTTGTCCGGCAACCTCCGTCGACTTCGCTGCGGACAGCACCACCGAGTTCGATCGAAGGCCGGCCGTGGGGTCCACCGCGACCACCGGCTGCACGCCCGCGGCGAGCGCTTCGCCCGACGACGAGCGCCCGCTGAAGCAGGCGTCGACGATCATCACAGTGCGGCCGCGCCCCTGATCGAGCGCCGCGAGCAGTTCCTGCTGGGGCAACCCACGCGCGGTGAGACTCTCCACGGACTGCTGCGCGTCCATCCCGACGAGGAGGCCGTCCTTGCCGTCGACCGCCGGTGCGCCGTGCCCGATGAAAATCCACCAGATCGTCCCGCCTTCTCCGACGTCGGCTGCCGCGGTCTGCGCAAACTTCAGCATCGCCTCACGCGTCGCGTCCTGGTTCGCCAACACGTGCACCTGGGGGACCTTCAGGCCCGATCGCAGGAAGACTTCCCACTCGTTGGCGTTGTCGACCGCGCCGGGGATGTCCGGCAGCAACAAGTAGTCTTGGACGGCGACGATGACCGCCACGTCATTCGCGCCCGAAGCGATCACCTGCGGGATGTCGTCGAGCGGCGGCCACTGTTCAGCGGCGGCCGCAGCCGGACACAACATTAACGCGATCGTGGCAAACAACAGTCGGTGCATCACGAGGTCTCCGTCAGAATCTCAGCGTGAATCCAAACAGCTCGTTCCTCGACCCACCGAGCCCGCTCCAGGGGCCCGACCCGCCGGCCGCTTGACCCGGCCAGTCTACCTCAGGCCCCAGCCCGCGCGCTTGCCGAAGCGACGCGTTGTGCTCGCTGGCGACGAGGCGTCGTTGCGCGAGCGTCATCGGGTGCCGCTCACCCACCAGTCCGGCGATGATCGCCAGCGACCCCACGATAATCCCGATGCCTCCGACCAGCCCGCCGGCGATGAAGTACCCGTCGCGCGAACTATCGTCGACCCCCTGCGAGTAACCGACGCCGGCGCCCAGCGCGACGCTACTCGCGACCGTGACTGCGATCCCGGTGATCCACATCCCCGGCTTGTGGCCGAGCCATTCATCGGCGAGTTCGGGACGCCCGATCGCCTGATAGAACGCGGGTCCGTCGAGAATCTGCCCCCCGATTCGTGCGACGTTGCCTTCGAACACGACGCGCCGCTGGAGGTACTCCAACGTCAGCGCGGCTTTGTCGGGACCGGCCGCTCTCGCCTCGACCCGGGGAGCGACCGGCTCCGCGGAGATCGGCGTCGCCACGACACGCGGCTGGCCCTCCTTCACGCCCCGTGACAACACCAGCGCCGCGTCGCCCGCGATCTGCGGGGACTGCTGGCGCCCCTTGATTTTCCGAAGCTCACGCTGCGCATAGAACATCGCCTCGGCGGCCGTGACCTCGCCGTCGTTGGCGTCCGCCCACCCGCGCATCGCGCCGAGCATCAGGTAGCTGAACGCCGGCCGCGCGGCGCCGTCCAGCGGCCCGGCGACCTCGGAGGGCTTCGCGGCCGACAACACGACGGTCGTGGGCAGCAGGTAGCCGTTCGACTCGACGGCGATGACGGGCTGCACGCCCGGCGCCAACGCCGCGCCGTCAGCGGCCCGCCCGCTGAAACTGGTGTCGAGCACCAGGACCGTCTTGTGGTTCGATGACTGCAGCGCACTCAGCAGCTGGCCCTGCGGCAAGCCGCGGGACGCGAGGCTCTCCACCGTCGGCTGGGCGTCCATGCCGAGGAGCACGCCGTCGTCGCCGGCCACGGTCGGCGCACCGTGACCGATGAACACCCACCATAACGTCCCGCCCTCCCCCACATCGGCGGCGGCCGTCTTCGCGAACTTGAGCATCGACTCGCGCGTCGCGTTTTGATTGGCGAGCACGTGCACATCGCGGACCTTCATCCCGTTGCGCAGGAAGACTTCCCACTCGTTGGCGTTCGCAACGGCGCCCGGGATCGCGGGCAGCAGCAGATAGTCCTCGATCGCCACGATCACCGCCACGTCCGCGGTGCCCGTCGGCTCGATCGTTGGGATGTCGTCCAGCGGCGGCCACTGCGCCGACGCCGGGATCGAGCCCAGCATCACGCAGCACAGCGCCGCGAGTCGTAGAGCGCCTCGAACCATCACATTATCCAGCAATATTGGTCAGTCACGAGACTATCGACACTACCATCGCGAATCCAGCGGTCCTCGTTCGCACAGTCGATGCTCATCGCGAGCGGCGAACCAGATCGGGACGATCGGTAATCAGCCCGTCGACGCCAAATCCGATCAGTGTCTTGGCGTGCTCGGGATCGTTGACGGTGTACGGGATCACCATGAGCCCCTCCCCGCGCACGGTTTTCACGAGTTCCGGGGTCAAGACGAGGTACTTCGGCGACCAGATGTGTGCGCCGGCCAGAGCCAGTGCGGTGAAGTCCGCCTCGTCCCCTTCCCGATGCAACGCGGATAATCGGACCGTCGGATTGAGCGTCTTCATCGCCCAGAGGCTGCGATGGTCGAAGCTCTGCACGATCGTACGCGCGCTGACGCCATGGCGCTCGAGCATCTCATGCAGCGTCATCTCGAACAGGCCCGGCTTTACCCCGTCGAAACGGTCGGCGATGAACGTCGGGTAGGCCTTGTCCCGCTTGGTCTCGATATTGAACTCCATACGACGCGCGTTGGCGCGCTGAGACTCGGTCTTGGCCGGATTGGTGGCATAGGTCTTCACGAAGTCGAGCAGCTCGCCGAGCTCCACGATGCCGTAGTCGCCATCGTCGGACCGCTTCTGGTCGGGAAACTCGGCGACGTTCGGGTTTCGATCGCACCTCAGCTTGCGAAGCTGGTCCGCGCGCTGGTTCGCCACGGCCATCGCGGGGTGCAACGGCGGCATCACGTCCGGGTCGACGACCGGCCCATCGAGCGGCTGCGGCGGAACCAATGCGGGGTCGGTCTGCGCGAACGCCACCGGGTCGAACACGAGAGGGCCCTTCACGCGACACAACGTCGCGGTAATGTAGGGGTCGTGCCACACCGCGAGCTTACGATCGCGCGTGAACTGCAGGTCGATCTCCAACACGTCGACCTCGAGATCGAGCGCCGCCTCGAACGACGGCAACGTGTTCTCGGGCGCGAGCCCGCGGGCTCCGCGATGTCCATGGATCTTGAGCTCGACAGCACGCAGCGGAGTCGCCGCCGGCTCCTGGGCCACGGGCGCCTGGGCGCGCTCACAGGCCGGTACGAGGACGGCGAGCAGCAACAGCGCCCACCGCCGTTGCGGTTCTGTTCTGTTCATGTAATTCAAGGCGTTCGCACGTGGAGGACGACATGAGCGTGATGCTCACTGTGTACCAAACTGGAAAGACGGAAGCTGCCGCCGTTTTCCGCAACGCGCCGTCCGTCCCCCGCAAGGGCGACGGCTTCCGCTTCACCGGCCTCGACGGTCGCACCTACCACGGCCTCGTCGGGCACCTGGAGTGGCTCGCCTACACCGGCGATGCCGGCGAAACCAAGATGACGGCCGGGATTTTCCTCGACCAGCTCACCGTGATCGGCGACGGCGCGAAGCGGTAGCTTCGTCTTCTACACGGGCCGAACGCCGTCTTTGCGATGAGGCCGCTCGACGGTCTTGTTCTTCGACAACTCGAGCCCCGCGATGATGTAGTCGCGCGTCTCGCGCGGGTCGATCACCTCATCGATGTAGCCCTTACCCGCGCACTTGTAGATGTCGATGAACGGCCGGATGAACTCGACCATCTGCTGCTTCACGGCCTCGGCGTTCGGATTGTCCTCCAGCATGCGTCGCGCGAAGATGTTCACCATCCCTTCGGGACCCATCACGGAGATTTCCGCCGTCGGCCACGCCACGATCAGGTCGGGCTCGTAGGCCTTGCCGCACATCACGTAGTAGCCCGCGCCGTAGCACTTGCGCACCAGCACCGTGATCTTCGGCACCGTCGCCTTGGCGACCTCGTACAGCATCTTCGCGCCGTGCCGAATGATGCCCGCCTTCTCGACGCGCGAACCGATGATGAAACCCGGGACATCCTGAAAAAACACGAGCGGGATGTTGAACGAATCGCACAGGTTCACGAAACGAGCGGCCTTATCTGCGGAGTCGATGTCGAGGATGCCACCCTTGTGGTGCGGATTGTTCGCAACGACCCCCACGGGCTGGCCCCCCATGCGGGCGAACGCGGTGATGATGTTCGGCGCGAACAGCGGCTTGATCTCGAAGAGACTGTCCTCGTCGACCACACACACCAGCAGCTTGTGCATGTTGTAGGCACGCCGGCTGCTCTCCGGCAGCACGTCGAGCAGCTTCTCGCGCAGCGCGCCACCCGGTACGTCGCGCTCCGCGTCCGGCGCGTACGGCACGACCGGTGGACGTTCGTCGCAGTTGGACGGAAAGTAGGACAGGTAGCGCCGAATCTGGTCCAGGCACTCCTCGTCGTTGGCGTACATCTGGTCCGCGACGCCGGACTCGATGTTATGCACGCGCGCACCGCCCAACGACTCCTCGTCGATCACCTCGCCGACCGCCGCTTTGACCAGCGGCGGGCCACCCAAGGCCATCGAGCTCGTGCCATCCACCATCGGGACGAAGTCCGCGAGCCCCGGGATGTACGCCGTCCCCGCCGCTCCTGGACCGACCATCGCCGCGACTTGCGGGACGACGCCGGACATCGTGACCTGCTCGCGAAACAGAAACCCGGACAGCGCGAAGTTCGAGACCGCCTCGCCATCGATGCCACCGCCCGAATGCACGCGCGCGCCCGCCGAATCGATGAGCCACACGATCGGAACCCGGTGCTTCGTCGCGAATTCGCGACAACGTGTGACCTTGCGTTCGGAAACCTCGCCGATCGACCCGCCCAGCACCGTGAAGTCGTAGGCCGCGCAGACGACCGTGCGGCCGTTGATCTTGCCCCAGCCCGTCACGACGCCGTCGGCGGGGCTCTGGATCTCCTCCATCGGCACCGGCTTGCCGTTGGCGTGGAAGAAGGCGTGGGTGCCGAACTCGGTGAAGGTGCCCTCGTCAAACAGGTAGGCGACGCGTTGTCGAGCGTCCAGTTTGCCCCGCTCGTGCTGACGGGCGACCCGCGACGGACCGCCCATCTCGCGCGCCGCGGCGCGCTTGGCCTCGAGTTCCGCCACCATCTTACGCATGATCTCGTTCTGCTTCGCCATCCGCGCACCTCCTCAAGTTAGCGGACACTAACTTGAGACCGCGGCTTGTGCAACGCGCAACCCTTGTCCCCGACATTGGCGTTTGTTAAGAGCCAATGCAGGGAACAGGTCACGACCCGCCCATGAGTGTTTCGTCGGAAGCGTCGATTTTTCGCTGGAATGCCGCTACACAGGCTCCTAAAGTACGCGCCCCGAGGCGCCCGCGCTGAGTAGAGTTTCGATGCAGTGTCTGACGAAAACAGAGGTACGGACCGTGCGGGCGATCGGACAAACGTTCTATCCCCGTGGAAACGCGCTGGGAATCGACGGGATCGACGCCGGCGTCACGAAGTACATCGACGGCTACCTCGCGAAGCTCGCGCTCTGGGAACGCACCAAGGTGCGCGCGTTGTTCTGGGCCATCGAATTCGCGCCGGCCGCGGCCGCGATGGACAAGTCGCAGCGGTTCTCCGCGGCGAACTTCGAGACGCGCGCCGAGTATCTCGACGCGTGGGAGAACAGCGCGATCAACCTGCGACGTATGTCCTTCAAGGCCCTGCGGTACCTGCTGGGGCTCGCCTACATCTCCAGTGGTGTCGTGGCCAAAGAACTCGGGATCGTCGAGGCCGACCTGGGCGAACCCGAAGAGCTGCTCCGACAGATGGCGAACGCACCCATTGGCGACCTCGGCGCGGCCGAGTAACCCACCAATCCCCGATTACCGGAGAGGCCGCGAATGAAACGCGTGTCGAACATCCTCAAACGCTGGTCCACCGACCAACTGATCACGGGCATCGAGCTCACGGACTGGATCTCGATGCTGCGCGAGAACGACTTCAAGGTCAGCAAAGAGTACTTCCACCGCGCGGCGTGGGTCACGGGCTGGAGCATGCCGGCGACGATCCTCGGCAAGATCGAGGACGCGATGTGGGGCCGCAAGCTCGCCTCGTACAAGATCGACCCGGAGCCGCTGTTCCTGCTCGGCCACTGGCGCAGCGGGACGACGCACCTGCACAACCTGCTCGGTCGCGACCCCAATCACACGTTCCCGACCGTCTTCCAGGTCGTGTTTCCGACCTGTTTCCTGTCCACCGATCAGCTGATTCCGGCGCTGACGCAGGGCATGATGGACGAGACGCGCACCTACGACAACGTCAAGCAGGGCTGGGAAGAGGCCGCCGAGGACGAGATCGCGCTGGCCAAACTGACCGGGATGTCGCCGTACATCTCATTCATGTTCCCGGACAACTCCGCCCGCTACGAGCGCTACGTCGACTTCCAGGAAGTCACGGCCAGCGAGCGCGAGAAGTGGAAGGAAGCGTTCCTCTGGTTCATCAAGAAGATCATGGTCTCCACGGGCGGCAAGCGCGTGATCGTGAAGTCGTGCACTCACACTGCCCGCATCCCGCTGTTGTTGGAGATGTTCCCGAACGCGAAGTTCGTGCACATCCACCGCAACCCCTACGAGGTCTTCGCGTCCACGCTGCACATGCGTAGCCACACGGACTGGGAGAACTTCTTCCAGATCCCCGAGGACAGCGTCGAAGAGACCCGCCACGCCCAAACCGCGCTGCTCGGGCGCCGCGTGTTCGAGCGATATCTCGAGGACCGACACCTGATCCCCGAAGAGAATCTCATCGACCTCGCCTACGACGATGTCTGCGGCAACGAGAAGGCCGTCGTCGAGAGCATCTACAAACAGTTCGACCTCGGCGGTTGGGACTTGTACGAACCGATCCTCGACGAGTATCTGTCGGGTGTTTCGGACTACAAGCGCAACAAGCTCGACATCGACCAAGAATTGAAAGACGAAGTCTAC